>DATANW010000187.1:0-27472 GCA_036266055.1 Pyrinomonadaceae bacterium
GGAGACTAGAGATGAAAGCATTGCTGATCTCGTTCGCTTGCCTGCTCGCGCTGCCGCTCGCCGCGAACGCCCAAACACCCGCTGCAACTCCCCAAATGATTCTCCCAACCGCCGCTCAACCCGCCCGCATAGCCGGTGAAAGCAGCCTTTTTTGCGCGGGATACATTCGTTATCAACGATTTGGCCACACGCCGGAGATCGTCGGCGCAGAAGAAGAACAGGAACAACGGACGTTTTCCGACGGCGATATCGTCTATCTGAACGCCGGATCGCGCGCCGGCATTAAAGAAGGCCAGAGTTTCCAGATTATCCGCCCCCGCGGCGATCTCAAAGGCGTTCACCGGAACAAAGTCGGCTTCATGGGTACATACGTGCAGGACGTCGGCCAGTTGCAGGTGTTCAAAGTGCGGGAAAACACGTCGGCCGCGAAGATCACGTTTACCTGCGACGCAGCGCTACTCGGCGACCTGCTCGTCGACATTCCGGTTCGCGTGTCTCCACTTCAGCGTCCGGACGGAAACCTCGACCGGTTCGCCGATCCGAGTGGTAAACAGATCGGACGCTTGATGATGGCGCGAGATAATCGTGAGTTACTGACGAAAAATGATGTCGTCTACATCGATCTCGGTGGCGAAGACAACGTCAAACCCGGCGAGTACCTGACGATTTACCGTCCGCTCGGCACCGGCAACATTACTCGCGTCGATAACGAAGAGTTGGCGCGCAACCGCGCGACCGGTTTCCAAAGTGACCGTTATCGCGGCGGCGGCATTTCAATCCAGGGCTCGCGAGCCAAAGACGAGACAGCGTTCGTCGATGCAAATGGACGTTATCGCTATCGCCCGATTACGACGCGTGAAGTAAAGAAAGCCCGTCCGGAGATGCCGCGGAAGATCGTCGGCGAGATGGTCATCATCGACGTGCAGTCGCGCTCGGCCACGGCGATCATCACGCGCGTTGCTAGTGAAGTTCACACTGGCGATTGGGTTGAAATTCAGTAAGGGAGTTTTACCGCGGATTCACGCAGATCTTTTCGCTCCGGATCGGCGCGCGTGAATCCGCGGTAGAAGGAACTGAAGTAGCTGTACATCGACGTGCACGCTGAGATAACGACCAGCCACAGCATCGCCCTGCCCGCCGTATAAAGAAGCACCTGCCAGTCGTTGCCCGTCGTTGGCCCACCAGCGACGAGGTGTTGCAACGCCATTCGTAACTCCGGCACCGACCAGAACTCGATCGCCGGAAACGGTCTACCGAAGTTTGCTACCGGCGGCTTCCCGCCGACGCTCGACGCAATCAACAACGCAACCGTCACGACCTGGGCCAGCATTTTGAACTTGCCCATCTTCGACGCCGAGATCACGACGCCCTCGACCGCGGCGATCGACCTCAAGCCCGTGACGGCAAACTCGCGTCCGATGATGATCACGACCGCCCATGCCGGCGCGAGTTGGTTCTCGACCAACGAGATCAACGCCGCGGAGATCAGCAACTTGTCGGCGATCGGATCGAGCAGTTGACCGAGACGCGTCACCTGCCCGCGACTGCGCGCCAAACGACCATCCAGATAGTCCGTCAATGCGGCGGCCAAAAACAGCAACACGCCCAACACGTGGCGCGGCACGCCAAACCAGTTTTCGGAAAACGGCGTAAGCAGGACCACGACCAAAAGCGGCACGATGAAGATCCGCAGGAGAGTTAACGTGTTGGGAAGGTTCACACGGTTACTGTATGGCGCGCTTTCGAAGAGTGTCAATGTTTGTGGAACTTTTCTGAAGCCTCATGTGAATACGAGACATGAAGAACCTATTTCTGCTCCTAATTGTGTCTCTTGTCAGCGTCCCGGCGGTCTTCGCCAACACCGACGCGCGCGCCGAGGAAGTGCTCAAACAAGCACGCGAAGCGATCGGCGGCGAGCGGCTGCAAAAGATCGAAAGCCTTCATATCACCGGCCAGTACCGCCGCATGTTCGGCGATCGTCAAATGGGCGGTGATCGCGAGATCAGCATTTCATTGCCGGACAAGTATCTCGTCGAAGACTCGATGAATCCCGGCGGAATGAGTACGTCGATCGTCAATACGCGCGGGCTCAACGGCGAACGCGCGTGGAGCGGGTCGAGTGGCGGCGGCGGCGCGATGGTTATCCGTTTTGGCAATGGACCAGGCGGCGCGCAACTCACTCCGGAACAGATGGAAGCCGCACAACGACGAATGTATCTCGCGGAATTCTCGCGTTACCTGCTCGCAATGATCTTGACGCCACCGTCGTCGCTACAAGTCGAGTTCAAGTACGCCGGTGAATCCGACGTCGAAGATCTGCCGGCGGATGTTCTCGACGTTACTGGTCCGGACAAGTTCGCGGCCCGACTGTTCTTCGACAAGAAAACGCATCTTCCGTTACTGCTGAGTTACCGTGGTCCAAAGCCACGCATCATGACGATGAGCCGCCAGGGCGGCCCGCGAGCGACTGCCGACGAGATCAAGAAGGCCCGCGACGAGGCCGAGAAAAAGATGCAGGCAGAAGCTCCGGCGGTTCCGGAAGAGGTCGACTTCTTCATTCGCATGACCGATCACAAGAAAGTCGATGGCGTTATGTTGCCGTACAAGTTCACGTTTCTGACCGAGAGCGAGGTTTCAGAGGAGTTTGAGATCTCGAAGTATCAGGTCAACCCGCAGTTCAAAGCAGACAAGTTTCAGAAAGACTGAAGGAGCGTGATCCCCCAATGCGAGTGCTTGTCATTCTGCTCTTGATCTGTGTTCCCTGCTGTGTCCTTTGCATGGCGCAAACAAGCGCGTCGCTGGATTTAGTAGTCAAAGACCCGTCTGGCGCCTTGATCAATAAAGCGCAGGTGCAGCTGATCAAGAATGGAAAGATCCAGTCGACGGTCCAAACCAACCAAAGAGGCGAGGCGCGTTTTAATAAAGCAACTCCCGGCCGCTATCAACTTCACATCGAAGCCGCCGGTTTCAAAGCCTATGACCTCGAGGAATTTGATCTCGCTGGAACAATCCGCAAGGAAGTCTCACTCGAAATCGAGGTAATCAAAGTCGACGTCAACGTTGACGAAGATCCGCAGGTGCGGGCGTCAGATCCGAAGACCGCTTCATTCAGCAACGTCATGACTGCCGATCAGATCGCGCAACTGCCGGACGACCCGGACGAGCTTGAAAACGCGATCAACCAACTCGCCGGCCCGGGCGCGCAGATCCGCGTCAACGGTTTCCGCGGCGGAAAACTGCCGCCGAAAAATCAGATTCGCGAGATCCGCTTTCGTCTGAATCCATACGCGCCCGAGAACCACGACGCCGGTTTCGGACTCGTCGACGTGATCACAAAACCCGGCATCAACTCGTGGCACGGTTCGTTCAACTTCGGCTTTCGCGACGAAGCCCTGAACGGACGTCAGGTGTTTGCGCCGTTTCGTGGTCCGGAACAGCAACGACGCTTCGGTCTGTCGCTCGATGGTCCACTCTGGAAAGACCACACTTCACTGTTTCTCAACGTCGACGGTTCTCTCTTCTTCGACGCGCGTCCGATCTTCGCCACGCTGCCGACCGGAACGTTTTCCGATCTCGCTTATCGTCCGTCACGCCGGCTGAACATCGACGCTCGCGTCGAGCACGTGCTGACGAAAACACATACCGCCCGCTTTCAGTTTCAACGTAATGCGGGCGTCCAGAACAACCTCGGCGTCGGAGATTTCGATCTGCCGTCACGCGGTTACGCGCAGGAGCAGACTGAATACATCGCTCGCTTTGCCGACTCCGGGGTGATCGGCAAGAAGTACTTCAACGAGTTCCGCGTCCAGGCGCGCTGGACCGACACCGCGAGTCGCTCGTCGAATATCGAACGAACGATCCTCGTGCCCGGAGCATTCAACGACGGCGGCGCACAACGAACCGGCGGTCGCAATCAGTTCGATCTCGAGGTTTCGGACAACGTCGACTACGCGCTCGAAAAGCATGGCATCCGTTTCGGCGGACAACTCGAAGCCGGGCACTACCGAAGCAATGAATTCAACAACGCGTTGGGCACGTTTCAGTTCGCGAATCTGGCGGCGTACGAAGCCGGTCTGCCCACGCAGTACACGCAACGTATCGGCAATCCGCTCGTCGAGTATCTGCAGTATCAATACGGCTGGTACTTTCAGGACGACTGGAAAGTGCGGAAGAACCTGACGCTCAGCTACGGCGCGCGGCACGAGTTTCAGAATCACGTGCCGGGTAAATTCAATATCGCGCCGCGCTTCGGTTTCGTCTGGTCGCCAAGTAAAAAGGGCACGGTCACGTTGCGCGGTGGCGCCGGCATTTTCTACGACTGGTTTGCCGCGCAGGTCTACGAACAAACGTTGCGCGTGGACGGCCAACGCCAACGCGATCTCGTTATCGTCAATCCCGGATATCCCAATCCCTTCAACTCCGGCACACAGACGACGCTGCCGCCGAGCCGTATTCAAACCGATCCCAATCTCCAAATCCCGTACATCATTCAGGCTTCAGTTGGGTTGGAGACGCAGCCGTTCAAGTTGTTTCAGTTGAGGACGAATTATCAGTATCAACGTGGCGTGCATCTGCTGCACGGTCGCAACCTGAACGCGCCGGTTCCCGGTTTCGGCAGACCGGATCCGACTGTCGGCAACATCACAAATGTCGAATCGTCGGCGTATTCGTCTGGTCATCGGTTGATGGTGAACGTGGGTCCGGCGAAGTTCGTCCAGGGTCTCTTCTGGAGTGTGAACTATTTATTCATGAAGAATACAAACGAGGCGGACAGCCCGTTTAGCTTGCCGGCCAACAACTTCAATCTCCGTGCCGACCGCGGACCGTCGGCGGGCGACTTTCGCCATCTGCTTTCCGGATTTGTCAGCAAGCGCCTGCCGATCGGCTTTAACATCTCGACAATCTTCCAAGCGACATCGGCGCTGCCGTACAACATCACGACCGGTTTCGACAACAATGGCGACACGGTAATTAACGATCGTCCCGCGGGTGTCAGCCGCAACAGCGCGCGGGGCGCGGCGCGGTGGGAAATCGGGTCGCGGTTGAGTTGGGGATTGGATTTCGGGCCAGACGCACTGCCGGCAGCAGGACCGCAGGTGCGCATGGTTCGCGTTGGCGGCGGCGATGGTGCGGCGCCGCCGTCGCTCTCCATGGGGCCAGCCAAGAAGTATCGTTTCGAGTTGTATGCCCAGGCCTTCAATCTCTTGAATCACGCGAATCTGGGCACGTTCTCCGGCGTCCAAACGTCGCCGTTCCTCGGTCACGCGACCTCCGCCCAGTCGCCGCGAAGGTTCGAAGTGGGGACCCGCGTCAATTTTTGAGCTTTGTCCTTAGTGCTTTGTGCTTTGTAGCTCCGTTGCTGGTGTCTCGCAGGATGTTGCGATAAGGCGGTATTGAAAGCACAAAGAACAAAGCACAAAGTACCAAGTTCCTTCCCTTGCTTGCCGCCCGAAAACCCGTCCGCTAGAATGACTGGTTTTCGCTATGGCCATTGATCGCATCAGTGTGAGGGGCGCTCGCCAGCACAACCTCAAAAATATCAACGTTGATATCCCCCGCGATCGGTTCACCGTAATCACTGGACTGTCAGGATCCGGCAAATCCTCACTTGCCTTCGATACCATTTACGCCGAGGGCCAGCGGCGTTACGTCGAATCATTGTCCGCCTACGCCCGCCAGTTTCTTGATCAACTCGAGAAACCTGACGTCGATTCAGTCGACGGACTCTCGCCGGCCATTTCCATCGAACAGAAGACAGTTTCGCGCAGTCCTCGTTCGACCGTCGGCACCGTGACCGAGATTTACGACTACATGCGGCTGCTGTTCTCCTCGATCGGCATTCCGCACTGTCACATGTGCGGCGCGGCAATCACCCGTCAAAGCGTCGAACAGATCGTGCAGAACGTGCTCGGATTGCCCGAAGGCGAACGCGTGATGGTGCTGGCGCCGCTGGTACGTGGCCGCAAAGGCGAGTTCAAAAAAGAACTGGAGAAACTTGCGAAAGACGGTTTCCTGCGCGCTCGGATCGACGGCGAGCTGCTTTCGTTGGACGAAGAGATCCGGCTCGACAAGCGTCGAAACCACACGATCGAAGCGGTCGTTGATCGGCTGTTGATCAAACAAGGCATTCGTGAACGTCTGACCGATTCGATTCGGACGGCACTGAAACTGACGAACGGGGCGGTGCTCATCTCGATCGTCGACGGCGAAGAGAAACTCTATTCGGAACGCATGGCCTGCGTGAACTGCGGCATCAACGTTCCGCCGCTCGAGCCGCGCTCGTTCTCGTTCAACTCCGCCTACGGTGCGTGCAAGCGATGTCACGGTCTCGGCACCGTGATGGAGATCGATTCGCTGAAATTGATTCCCGACTCGCGCCAGAATCCCGAACGGCTCGGCTACATGGGCACGCAAGATAAACAGGGCTCCGCGTATCTGCGTAGCGCGTTGCTCGCGATCTGCAAACACTTTAACGCCGATCCCAAGACGCCGTTTTCCGATCTGCCGAAAGAAGTGCGCGAGGCGTTCCTGAACGGGCTGAACGCGAAAATCACGTTCACCCAGGGCCTCTACAGTTATCAAAACGAATGGAAAGGCGCGCTCAAGTGGCTTCAGGAACGACTGAGCGAACCGCCTAACGAGAAGATCCGCGTCGCGCTCGAGGAACTGGTTTCGCCGACAGTTTGTAGCGAGTGCAAAGGCCAGCGTCTGCGTTCCGATTCGCTGTCGGTGCGCGTGGGCGGGCGTGGAATCGCGGAGTACACGGCGTTACCGATCGAGGATTCAGTCGCCGCTTTCGAACAGGTCGAGCTCAATTCCCGTGAAGAACAGATCGCGGGTGCGATACTGCGCGAGATCAAGAACCGTCTTCGCTTCCTCGAGACCGTCGGCTTGGGTTATCTGACTCTCGATCGTACGTCGTCGACGTTGTCGGGCGGCGAAGGTCAGCGCATCCGGCTGGCGACGCAGATCGGATCGCAATTGCGCGGCGTTCTTTACGTGCTCGACGAACCGTCTATCGGTCTGCATCCGCGCGACAATCAAAAACTGTTGGAAACACTTTCGGCGCTGCGTGACCTCGGCAACACGGTGCTCGTCGTCGAACACGATGAGGAGACGATTCGGCGCGCTGATTACGTCGTCGATCTGGGACCTGGAGCTGGCGCGCACGGCGGCGAGGTGGTCGCCGTCGGTTCGGCGGCGGAGGTTTCCGAAAACCCCGATTCAGTTACCGGACTCTACATTCGCGGCGCCCGCAAGATCGAAGTGCCCGCCGAACGAAGAGCGCCAAACGGAAAATCGCTAATTATCCGCGGCGCTTACGCAAACAACCTGAAAGAGATCGACGTCTCGTTTCCGCTGGGTTTGCTGACGGTGGTGACAGGCGTTTCCGGATCCGGCAAGTCAACGCTCGTCGAAGACATTCTTTACTACGCGCTGGCCCAACATCTTTACGGCTCGCACACCGAACCTGGTCCATACAAAGCGATCGAAGGTCTCGAACACATCGACAAGGTAATCGAGATCGACCAGTCGCCAATCGGTCGCACACCGCGCTCGAACCCGGCCACCTACACCGGGCTGTTCACACCGCTGCGCGAGCTCTACGCAATGCTGCCCGAGTCGCGCGAACGGGGCTACAAACCCGGCCGCTTCTCATTCAACGTCAAAGGCGGACGTTGTGAAGCGTGTGAAGGCGACGGCATGAAACGCATCGAGATGAACTTCCTGCCCGATGTTTACGTGTTGTGCGATGTCTGCCGCGGTGCGCGCTACAACCGCGAGACACTCTCCGTCAAATACAAAGGCAAGTCGATAGCTGACCTACTCGATACGACAGTCGAAGAGGCTGCGCCGCTACTCGAGAACATACCGCAGATCAACCAGAAGATTCAGACGTTGCTCGACGTCGGATTGGGTTACATCAAACTGGGCCAGTCGGCGACGACGCTTTCCGGCGGCGAGGCGCAACGTATCAAGTTGGCGAAGGAACTTTCGAAACGCGCCACCGGCCGGACGATCTACATCCTCGACGAACCAACCACGGGCCTGCACTTCGCCGACGTCCATAAACTGCTCGACGTGCTGCAACGACTCGTTTCGCTCGGCAATACGGTGCTAGTCATCGAACACAATCTGGACGTGATCAAGTCGGCCGATTACATCATCGATCTCGGTCCCGAAGGCGGCGAGCACGGCGGACGCGTGGTAGCGCAGGGCACGCCTGAAGAAGTAGCGCGTTCCAAGCGTTCACACACCGGCCAGGTGCTGCGTCCATTACTCAACGGAAACCCGCTACGGAATGGTCACCAGCTTCGCAACGGCAACGGCAAAAAGGTCCCACCCACGACTTGACCGCTCCGGCACTTCTCAACTATTCTCCTTGCGCTCAAATGAAATTGACTTTCAATTTCGAGCTTTAATAAATTCACGGGGGAAGCAGCATGCCGCCGGAACCGCGCCGCCACAAGAAGCGGCTTCACAAACGTCGTGGCCCACGCTACTGGATCGTCGCCATCACTGCGATGGGCGCCCTCGTCGCCTACTGCCCGAACAAAAGCCATAACATCGTTCTCGGCAAGACAAGGCTCGACGACAAGACCGTCGCCACCGAACAACAGCGACTCGTCCAGTTCGAAATACCCTCAGGCACACTCGAATCCGTACTGGTCGCTTTTCAGAAAATTGCAGACATTCAGGTCATAATCCCGAACGATGCGATGCGTTCGCTCTCTTCCCCGGGCGTCAACGGTCGCTTCACTCCCGAACAAGGGCTGCGCGAGATCCTGCGCGACACGGGCGTCAGCTATCGATTCACCGACAAGAAGACTGTGCTACTCGAGATTCACGCGGAAGCCGAATCGGTCGAGATCCGCGAAGATTCGCGTCCATTCCTCTCGTCGACAAAGTACACGCAACCGATACTCGACACGCCGCAAACAATCACCGTCATTTCGAAAGAAGTCATCCAGGAACAGGGCGCTACTACACTGCGCGACGTCTTACGCAACGTTCCCGGACTGACGCTCACTGCCGGTGAAGGCGGCAATCCGGCCGGCGACAACCTGACCCTGCGAGGCTTCAGCGCGCGTAACGATATCTTCGTCGACGGCGTGCGCGATATCAGTCCGCAGTCGCGCGATCCTTTCAATCTCGAACAGGTCGACGTCGTGAAAGGACCAGGCTCTGCTTACACCGGACGCGGTTCGACGGGCGGATCGATCAATCTGATCAATAAGACTCCCGGCATTCGTCGGACACTCGCGGGCACGTTCGACTTAGGTACTGACCGCACGCGTCGCGCTACGGCTGACATTAATCTTCCGGTCGGCGATAGCGTCGCGTTTCGTTTGAACCTGCTGGCCCATCACTCGGGCGTGGCGGGCCGCGACGTAGTGAAGTTCGACCGTTGGGGAGTCGCGCCGTCGTTGACCCTGGGCGTCGGCAAACCGACGCGTTTCACGATCAGCTATTACAAACTGAAGCAGGACAACATCTCCGACTACGGCATTCCCTGGGTGCCAATAACAAACAACGTGCTGGTGGACCACCGCGACCGTCCGGCGCCTGTGCCGCGCGATACGTTCTATGGCCTCCGAGATCGTGACTTCGAAAGATTAAATTCCGATCTCGTGACGCTGAAGTTCGAAAAAGATTTCAACGACGGCCTGTCGCTACGGAATCAATTCCGATTCGCCAACTCCGCGCGCGACTCGATCGCCACCCCACCGCGCTTCGCCGGCAACAACTCGACTGCCATCAATCGTGAGTTCCGTTCGTGGCAGACAGAAGACAAGATCTGGGACAACCAAACCGACTTCATTTCGCATTTTTCAACCGGCCAGATCGAGCACGCACTGGTCACCGGTCTGAACTTTGCGCGCGAGAATAACACTCGGCTCACCCGCACGGCCGGCAACATGCTGACGACGCTGTTGAATCCCAATCCGGATGACGTGTTTACTGGTCCAGTCACGGTCAGCCCCATCGTCGGTGACGTCACGGCAAACTCACAGGCACTCTACTTGTTCGACGCCGCGAAACTCGGCAGCAAATGGGAACTGAACGGCGGATTGCGTTGGGATCGCTTTGATGCTGACGGCATCACGACCACCGGCGCCCCTGTCTCTCGCGTAGATCGGATGCTGAGTACGCGCGCCGGAGTCGTTTTCAAGCCGCTGTCGCAAGGCGCGATTTACGCGTCGTACGGAACATCGCTCAACCCGTCGCTGGAGGGTTTGTCATACAACACGGCGAACGTCGTGATCGATCCCGAGAAGACGTACACATTCGAAGCGGGCAGCAAGTGGGATTTCTTCAGCGGGCGCGTGCTGTTGAGCGGCGCAGTCTTTCGCGTTGAGAAAATGAACGCGCGAACGCCCGGCATTCTGCCCGGCGATCCGCCGCAAGTTTTGGAGGGTAAACAGCGTGTCGACGGCGCGGAGTTAAGCGTTGAAGGCAGCATCACGCGGGCGTGGCGCGTGCTCGCGGGTTACACGTTCCTCGACAGCACGACGGTCGAATCAAACAATCCCGCTGAGATCGGAAAAGAGCTGGTTAACACACCGCCAAACTCCTTCAACCTGTGGTCCACCTACACGCTGCGTTCCGGTTTTCATTTTGGGGGCAGCGCGCGCTTTGTCGATCGTCGTTTCGGAAACACCATCAACACACGTCTAGTAGACGCGTACTGGACGTTCGATGCCATGGCTTCGTATCCAATTTCGAAGCACATCGATCTCAAGCTGAATCTCTACAACCTGACTGACAGGTTCTATTTCGATCGAATAGGAGGCGGCCACGTCGTTCCTGGTCCAGGCAGAGCAGCGACGTTGAGCACTAGTTTCAGGTTCTAGCATGCTGCTTCAGGTTCCAGACGTGCTGACTGCCGATCAGGTCGCGAGCTGTCGCAAAATTCTCGAGACGGCCGAGTGGGTCGACGGCCGGATCACCGCCGGACATCAGTCGGCGCGCGCCAAGAACAATCTGCAACTCCGCGAAGATCTCGAGGAAGCAAAGCAACTGGGCGACGTGATTCTCGCCGCCCTCGAACGCAATCCTTTATTCATGTCGGCGGCGTTGCCGTTGAAAGTCTTTCCGCCACTCTTCAATCGTTATGAGGGCGGACAGTCTTTCGGGAACCACGTTGACAACGCGATCCGCCAGGTCCCCGGCACACCGCATCGAGTCAGGACCGACCTGTCAGCGACATTGTTCTTCAGCAATCCGGACGAGTACGATGGTGGCGAACTGGTCGTCGAAGATACTTACGGTGTTCATTCGGTGAAGCTGCCGGCGGGTCATCTGATTCTGTATCCGGCCAGCAGCGTCCATCACGTCCGTCCTGTAACGCGCGGCGTGCGGTTGGGATCGTTCTTCTGGATTCAGAGCATGGTGCGCGAGGATGGTGAGCGGACGATCCTGTTCGATCTCGACGTCGCGATTCAGCGTCTAATGAACGACGTTCCGGAGCATCGTTCGGTCGTCGAACTTACTTCTCTTTATCACAATCTTCTACGCTGCTGGGCCGACGTTTAGAACTCAAAACATCCATGAAACGACTGCGGAAGATAATCTTTTGGTGCCATCTGCCTGTCGGCGTCATCGCCGGCGTTGTCATATTAATCATGTGCGTGACGGGCGTGTTGCTCGCGTACGAGAAGCAGATCACTGCCTGGGCCGACACTCGCGGTTACGTTTCTGCGCCGCCAACTGCCGAAACGCGCCGCCTGCCGGTTGAAACACTCGTCGCAAAAGCTCGCGAAGCACGTGGGACTAACCCGACTACGATTACATTGAAATCAGATCCGGCGGCGCCCGCGGAAATCGCGTTTGGCCGCGAGACGACGCTGTTCGTCAATCCGTATTCAGGACAGGTTCTTGGCGAGGGATCTCAACGCACCCGCAGTTTCTTTCGTGGTGTTACTGACTGGCATCGCTGGCTCGGCGCGAAGGGCGATAACCGCAACGTCGCGCGTGCGATCACCGGCGCGTGCAATCTCGGCTTTCTATTTCTCGTGACGAGTGGGTTTTATCTCTGGTGGCCCAGGAAGTGGAACCTAAAAGCCGTCCGAAACGTCACGTGGTTCCGGCGCGGGTTACCGGCGAAAGCGCGCGACTTCAACTGGCATAACACGATCGGTTTCTGGTGCGCGCCGGCGTTGTTTTTGATCGTTATTTCGGCGGTGGTGATCTCGTACACCTGGGCCGGAAACCTCGTCTATCGCATCGCCGGCGAAGCGCCGCCCGCTCCACGTGCGAATCAGCCAGCCGCGCCCGCGCGCAATGCGGAGACGTCGCCAGAACCCGTAACGAATGTCGATTCCGCGTGGGCCATCGCTGAACAGCAGGTCACTGATTGGCGCAGCATCAGTCTGCAACTGCCGACCTCGGCAGCGGCGCCGCTCACGTTCAACATCGATTCCGGCACTGGTGGGCAACCGCAAAAACGCGCTCAGTTGGTGCTCGATCGCACCACTAATGCAGTCACTCGTTGGGAACCATTCTCGTCGTACACTCGCGGCCGCCAACTCCGATCGATCCTGCGTTTCACACACACTGGCGAGGTAGTCGGAATCCCCGGCCAAACGATCGCCGGAATCGTTTCACTCGGCGGCGCCGTGCTCGCTTTCACCGGATTGGCACTCGCGTTTCGACGCTTTTACGCCTGGGTCTCCAAACGTGCTGCAAAACGCGCTATACTCAGCCCCACTCCAATGGAAACACAGATTGAAACAAATCAACTGGCCGAGTAGCGCGCCTTGCCATCAATCTACGACGACCATCTGCAACCTCTGGACCTTGGCGAAGTAAAAACCTATCCGCTCGCCTCGCGCACGAGCAAAGTTAAACTGAGCGACTTCGCCAATCCCATCTCGGACGATGCCTCTTTAAGCACATTCATCTCGAGCTTACCTGACGTGCTCGCGGTCCAATCACTGCGACAACTAACCGCTCGTATCCATCGGGCGCGCGAAGCGAACAAGCCGATCATCTGGGGCATCGGCGGTCATGTGATCAAAACCGGACTCGCGCCGTTGCTAATCGATCTGATGAAGCAGGGTTTTGTTTCGGCGTTCGCGTCCAATGGCTCGGTGCTGGTCCATGACGCCGAGATCGCACTGATCGGTTCAACTTCGGAAGACGTCGACGCGACGCTTTCGGAAGGCGTTTTTGGCGGAGCGGAAGAAACCGGTGAACTACTCAACAGCGCCGCACTCGACGGCGCACGAGATCAAATCGGACTCGGCGAAGCCGTCGGCCGCGCTTTAACAACACGCAATCCACAACATCGCGACTATTCACTTCTCTGCACTGCCTACGATGCGAAGATCCCGTTCACCGCTCACGTTACGATCGGCGGCGACATTGCCCACTTTCATCCGAAAGCTGACGGCGCTTCGTTAGGAGAAACAACCCACACGGATTTCCGGCTCCTGGCGGCGCTGGTGAAAGAGATGGACGGCGGCGGCGTCTATCTCAACGTCGGATCGGCAGTCGTGCTGCCTGAGGTGTTTTTGAAGTGCGTGACGCTCGTGCGTAACCTGGGCCATCCGCTCACCGACATCACCACGGCAAACTTCGACTTCATTCAATCCTACCGGCCGCTGACGAACGTCGTGCGCCGTCCGACTGAGAAAGGCGCCGGTCACGGCTACTCGATCACCGGTCATCACGAGCTGACGATTCCGCTGCTCGCCGCGATGCTCATCTGCAAATAGGCAACAAAAAAGGAGGCCGCGAAAACCGCGAACCTCCAACCTTTCGAATTGAACCGCCTTTACGGCCTTTTCTTGCCGCCTCGGTCATCCTTTGGCGGTTTTTGAGGCGGGGGCTGTGGCGGTCTGCTGCCACCTCCCTTGCCGTCAATAACCTTCACGGGCTTCTTGTCAGGCCGCTTGTCCTGGCCTCGGCCTTGGGCAAACGCGCCGGTCGACACCAGTGCCGTTATCATGACCGCCGCCAGAATTTCTCGTACTAACTTCATTTTCAACCGGGCCTCCTCATGCATTCTTGGCGCGCATGGGAGGGAGAAAGAGATGCGCCGAACTCGGAGGCTGCAAGACAGGTGCCAAAACATGATTGCGCCGGGCGGGCGCGTTTTGCGCGAAAAGTTTAGCAGCAGAAACGAAAATCCGCACGGTTTCGAGTTGCCTCGCACCTTATCGTGCAAACCTGAAGGCGAGCGAATTCGTGGATTTTCTAACGCCGGACCGTCACGCTCAAGGTGCCGACGTTGCTGCTGCTGTCGAATGATCGCAGGGAGATGGTGTGCTCGCCAGGTGCGAGTCCGCCAAAATCGAGCGTGTAGGTCTCGTGTCCGCTGTCGGCAATACCGTCGTCGGGAAACACCGGCGACCAGGCTGCGCCGTCCACACTCGCATCCGCTTTTTTGACCTTCCCGGTCGCGTCGTCGATCGTGAACACCACGCGCACGGAGTCGCGAGTGATCTGCGGTTGGCCCACCACTTTCACCACGGGCGGCGTGTTGTCGATGTCGACTGGCTCGCTCAGTCGTTCGCCAGTGAGTTTCTGACCCGGCGGATTGTCGGGTGCGTCGGAGACGACGACTTTAATGACGTAACGTCCATCGGCGAGAGTCGCGCCGTCGATCGTGTAGAAGTTGTCGCGCAACTTGTCTTTCAAGAGCCGGAAGGTCTGCTCGTTGAGCGCGCGATAGTAGATGGCATACTCCATCGTGTCGTTGTTGCGATCTTCAGCCTGCCATTGAAACGACCGTGCGCCCCGTTGATAAAAGCGACGCGGCGGCACCTGGGCCACCGGCCCAAACAACGAGGGATCCAAACCTGACGACTCCACATTCGGATCGACCGTCACCTGCGCCATCTGCTGCAAACCAACGCCGATCGGCAACACGCTGATCGACAAAACTTCCGGCGCCACGTTGCGCGGCAAGTAGGCCACACTCACGTCTTCGATCCACGATGGACTAGCGGCAGCCGTCCCGCCGCGGACTGTCGCGCGCCATTGGATAAATCGCGCTCGCGGACTCGCGATCTGATTGCCTTCCGGGTTCTTGTACGGAGCGCTCCAATCACTCCACGTAGCATCGGGGCGTTCGCCGTTTCCAGTGCGGGTCTGCACCTCGACCGCGCCTGCTCCACGCCACCAAACGCGTCCCCACGACGCAGTGAGTTTCGCGTCTCGCACGGGCGATTCGTATGTGCCTTCGTCAACCAGTTCGTTGCCGAAGCGAAACAGTTTTCCCTGGTTACTTGAAGCCGCGAAGACCTGATTGTTCTTCACAAAGAGCGACGAGATCTGACCTTCGGGAGACTGCACGAGCAACGTGTCGCGCCCGTCGTTTGTGACTGAGTAGATGCGTCCTTTGTCGGCGGTGCCGATCAGCACGCTGCCTGGTTGCAAGGATGGTGTGATCGAAAACGCAGTCACGCTTGGCGAACTCCAAACTACGTCTGTCGCGCCGTCGGGAAGAATGCGGAAGACAGCGCTGCGCGCATTTGAAACGTCACTGCGGCTGCGTGTTGGTCCAGGCTGCGCTTGCAGCGGCGCGCCGCTTTCGTCGATAGCGGTGATCGTCACCGACGTCGTTACGCCGCCGCCTCCCTCCGACGTTTGCGGCGTTGGCGCTGCGGAAGTGGACGGCGGACGTGCGGATGACGCGGCGTCGCTCAACGCCAGCGCGTAGATCGATCCATCAGCGGCGGGCGCAAGCGCGTGGATCTCGCGCAACTGCGTGTCGAAGAGCGCAAAAGTCTTTCCTTCAGGCGAAACGCGGAGCACCAGTCCGCCCGAGTCAGTGCCGGCGATCAAATCGCCCTGCGGTGTAACTGCGAGCGAGATCACGTGTGTTTGATTTGTGCTCACGAGTAGGGACGATTCAGGGCTCGCACCCGCCGCTCGCACGCGATACAGCTTGCCGTTGTCACCCGTGCCGACGGCCAACGATCCATCGTTCATCAACGCGAGTGACCAGATGTATTTGTCGCCGGGATCGAAATAGACTTCCGCTTTTCCGTCCGACGCAATGCGGTAAACCTTTCCGTCCGGCGAAGTGCCGGCGAACACGTTGCCCTCACGACCAATCGCCAATGCCGTCACGTCCAACTCCGCAGCGTCGTACAACAACGATCCACTGCCCGCGGGCGTGATCCGAAATGTTTTTCCGTCGTGTCCGGTGCCGAGATAAACGTTGCCCTGGTTATCAACCGCGCTGGACCAGATGTAAGTCTGTTGCGTGTTGAAGACCTCGTTGAGTTTCGGCGCGAGTGCCAACACACCCGTGTCGCTGATCGACACCCCGCGAGCGTCGCCTTTCAGAAGTTCAGCGCGGCCGCTGGTTTCCCAAATGGCAGGCTGTCCAGCGTGCACGGCGATGACTGAAAGAAGCAGGAAAAGTATGGTTGTGATGACGGTGATACGACGGGTCTGTTTGCTGATCATCGTTGGGTCAGTTTCCTATGTACTTGGCGTAAAGTGAGCGAGCGGTGGCAATCTCGTTTGTGCCTCGAATAATTGAGCGAGCATCTTTGAAAACCGTGAGCTCAAAGCTTCCGGTCCGGAAGCGGAGGAGATACTCGTTAAACTTCACCTCTCCGGCGCGGCGCAGTCGTTCAGCAAGTGATGCAAAGTTCACGGGCGTGGGTTGCGACGGTGAGATCTGAATCGCGTCGCGTCCACACAGCACGGCAGCCGCTTCGTGCGATTCCGGGGAAAGCGTCTCGTAAGTGCCCAGTCCACACACGGGACAGTCGGCGCGCGGCGCGCCGGTCGCGATCTTTCTCCACTCGTTCCGCCACACGTCAAACTGCATCAACCCGCCGTGCAGATCCTCAACGCGTCCCGTCAACAGTTTCAGTGCCTCGCTTACCTGCACAGCGGCGACGATGTTGATGATCGGCATGATCACACCCGCGGTGTCGCACGTCGGCGCACTGGCGGCGGGTGGAGTCTCTTCAAACACACAGCGCAAACACACAGTTTGGTGCGGACGGATCGTCATCGTGACGCCGTACGAACCGACCGCCGCGCCGTAGATCCAGTTGATCTTGTGCTTCACGCAGGCGTCGTTGAGTAGATAGCGCGTAGCAAAATTGTCGGTGCCGTCGAGTACGACGTCACAACCGTGAACCAACTGTTCAATGTTCGAATGATTGGCGTCGGCGATTTGAGGATCGATCTCGACTTCGGAATTGATCTCGCGCAGATGATTGGCGGCGGCGATCACTTTCGGCAGACGGTCTGCCGCGTCGCTCTCGGTGAACATCGTCTGGCGTTGAAGATTTGAAGGCTCGACGAAATCGCGATCGACGATGCGGAGACGACCAACACCGGCGCGGCACAACGACTCAGCCTGCGCTGTTCCCAACGCGCCGCAGCCGAGGATGAGAGCATGCGCCGCTTGCAAGCGGCGCTGCCCTTCTTCGCCAATCGGCTCGAAAAGTATCTGTCGGCTATAGCGGCCGTTCACTGCGGCGTTCACTGCGTTTCAGTATAGCAGTGAACGCCCGGATCACGCGGATTAGGCCTGCGGCTGGTAAGTCGGGGTAATGTTGTAGCGCTTAATCTTGGCGTTGAGCGTGGTGGGTTTGAGGCCAAGAAGTCTGGCCGCGCGAATCTGACTTCCCGAAGTCCGTCCCAGAGCGGTCCGGATCAGGTTGACTTCAAATTGCCGCACTTCGTCGGAGTAGCGCGCGCCGCGCTTGATGTCGACGGGGCGGGAAATAGCAAGGGATTCGACTTCGTCAAGGAGTTGCAGCACTGTTTCGCGCAACGTATTCAGCCGCACATCGACGTTCCCTCCGCTGTTGGGTTCGACGGTTGATCCATTTTCGTTGGGTTCGGTTATTAAAGTTGATTCACTAGTCATGACTCACCTCTGCGCACACGCAAGAGCAACGGGTCAGAGTTATCAATTCGGGGAGTGACCAAAAAACCTTCCGAGTCAATAGTCTCAGAGGTCAACGAACAAGAGGATAAATCTGTGACGGAACGGCTATTTCTTGTGATGGATCGGCCACGATGGATGACTAACCATGATTCTAGAGGCCGTTGCCCACCGCTTCCTGCAAATTTGCGCGGTAATTGCGGCTTAGAGCCAGTTGTTTGCCATTCTCCATGATGATGCGATACTCGCCGTGAAACCACGGTTGCATCTCTTTGATCCGGTCGATCTTCACGATGGCCGAGCGGTGGATACGCAGGAACTGTTTCGGGTCGAGCTGCTCTTCCAGGCTGCTGATCGTCTCGCGCAGGAGGTAGCCCTTCTGATTATCGTAGACGCGCACGTAATTTCCTTCGGCCTCAATGCAGTGCACGTCCTGAACGTGCAGGAAAAAGACGCGGCCGCCATTCTTGATCACGAGACGTTCGAGATAGCGTGGTCCAGCTTTCAGCTCTTCAAGTAACGCGATGATGTCCTGGTCGCGGCGGTTGGTGCGATCGGTTTTGATCTGCGTCTTCGCTCGTTGCCATGCAGCTTCAAACCGTTCGCGATCGAATGGCTTCAGCAAGTAGTCAAGCGCGTGTACTTCAAACGCGCGCACCGCGTACTGATCGTACGCAGTCACAAAAATCACGTATGGATGTAAGTCTGGATTGAGCGACTCGAGCACTTCGAAGCCGCCGATCTCCGGCATTTGTATGTCGAGAAAAACGATGTCGGGTGCGGACGATTTAATAACCTCGACCGCCTCACGTCCGTTTGCGCATTCACCTACGATCTCAACTCCCGAATCGCTCTCGAGCATCTCGCGAATCATTGAGCGTGCAAGTGGTTCGTCGTCGACGACCAACGCTCGAATACGAGTTGCGTCCGTCATCCTGGGCCCCCAAGGTAACCTGTCGATAAACACGTTTACGCGTGAAGGTGAGATTCACACGTATCAGATAAACACCGCAGTGAAATCAGTTATGGCGCAAATAGCGCCGACCAAATTCATTGGTTGGTACGATCAACTTCGCAGTTAAGTTCTGTGGGGAATTACGGTGCGCAGGTGAACGAGAAATTGAACTGATGATGCAACTTCACGAACGCTGATGCCGCGGGATCTCGATCGAAACGATCAAACCGCCTGAAGGACGATTGGTCATTTCAAACCGAGCGGCCGATCCGTAAATACCGACTAGTCGAGCCTGAGTGTTGGCGAGACCGAGACCTTTGCCTCGGCGCGCTTCGAGGGTGCGATCCACTTGCAGACCAGGTCCGTTGTCTTTGACTTCGATATGCACGGCGCCGTTTCGCGGCGCGGCAGTGATCTCGACGTGACCCGAGTGACTGTTCACGACCGCATGCTTCATCGCGTTCTCGACGATGGGTTGAAGGATCAGGTTTGGCACGCGAGCTTCGAGTACTGCCGGGTCGATCTTGATGTCCGTGGTGAGCCGATCCTGGAAACGGATGCGTTCGATCTCCAGATATCCGTTCAGGAATTCGATTTCCTGTTGCAGCGTGACTTCCATCGAGCCGGAGTTTTCCAGCGTCAGGCGGAGGAAGTCGCCGAGGCGCGTGATCATTTTGCGGGCGCCTTCCGTGTCTTTGCTCAGCAACGCGGAGATTGAGTGCAACGTGTTGAAAAGAAAGTGCGGCTGCACCTGCATTTTCAGGGCTTCGAGTTGCGATTGAACCAACTGCATGCGGAGCTGCGAGGCTTTGAGTTCGCCTTTACGGTAACTGTTGTAGTAGTTGAACGCGTGGCTCATCAGCAGGATCGACCAGTAGAGCAGGAGCCAGCGGTCGAGGTTGGGATACATGTAGCCGACCAATCGCATCGGCGTAATCGAGTCCGCTCGACCGGCCAGAATCATGTAAACGACGAAGTGAAGCGAGATCAGCACGGTGACGAGCACCAGACTGAAGACGAAGTGAAGTGCGACTTTGCGAAACCACTGGTTGCGATCGATGCAAAAACGGCGCGCGAGCCAGAGGACGAGCGGAGTTACGAGCGCCCACAAATAGCACGCGGAACCCTGGACGATGAAAGCCCTTTTATAAGGAATCGGCTGGCCTTCTGAGTAGTACATCATGAAGATCTGACTACTAAAGAAGAGCGCCACGGCCGTCCAGACTGCCCAGATGATCGCGATATTCTTGAGTCGTTTGAGAAAGGTGCGGCGGCGGGGGTGATCGTCAGCGGCCTTACTACAGTCGGCAGATGCAGGATTGTACTCAGAGATTGCGGGCGTCGACGTCATACACTTTCGCTGTCTTGCTTAACTAAACGTGGGCACGGGAGGTACTTGATGCAATCCCGAGCGTATAACGTCTTATTAACACCGGTGAGCCACATTTTGTGACCAACGGGACTGGCTGCCGCACCAAGCGGCCTCGGCTGCGTTAACAAGCGAGACACGGATTCAAGAAGAGTCACGGCAACGTAGCAAGTTGGGCAATGGTCGTGAGGGGCTCTTCCAGTTGCTGGGCGACGGTCATGCGCGTTACGGATTCGATTTCCTGTCGACAAACGCGAACCACGTAATCGGTGTTCTTTTCGCTCAGCTCGAGATCGTGACCATCATCCGAAAGCACCCACTGTTTGTCAGCACCGCGAACAAGATGTCCGAGTTCATGAAGCAGCAACGCTACGCGAGTCTTCCTCGTGTTCGGCTCAAACCCGGGTGCCAACGACGTTCGCCGGTCCCAGGTTGCGTTGCCGCGGTAGAACGATCCGTTCATGTTGACTTCCGCTTTCTCGAACATGCGAAACGTGAACCCCGAATTTGCATTCCGAAATATGGTCGTTTGTCCGCTCATGCGAACGGCGATATGCCGATCGATATAAGTCGGACGAATCACGTGCATCAACTCGTTCAGCGCTTCAATCGCCGCTCCTCCGCCATACAAGCGACTGCATGCATTGTCCTCACGAAGAATTGTGAACGCGTCGAGATACGCCTTATCGATTTCGTTGAGCTTGCGGTCATCTTTGGAAACGATCGCGAGCGCGATGCGAGGCGTGACTACGAGATTGATCGGCGGCGATCCAGCGAAAGCGATGGGAGCGACTGACAGGACGACGAGAATAACGACCGTTCTCTTCACGATTGCACCTCATTTGTTTCGTGCGAAGCCGAGCCGGCCTTGCGTCACTCAAAACAGGCTGTGGAGCAACGGGAGCAACGTATGCGTGACTGTACGTCTACGTTAGTGAGTGCGACTGAAGTTTGTGATGGAGAGGTGAGATTGGGTGATGGGGCGGCTCGAAAGTAATACTAAAAAACTATTGGCCCAACGCGGCCGCGGCAGCGTCGTGCATTACGTTCCAAGAAGGCGTTTGTCCAGTCCATAATTCGAACTGATTTTTTGCTTGAGCAACCAACATTTCGAGTCCGCGCACAGTCTTGCAACCTGCCTTGCTAGCTTCTTTCAACAAGCGCGTTTCGATCGGGTTGTAGACGAGATCGTAAACGCAGCGAGCGCCGTGAAGTTGTTCGGCAGTAGCTGCTGTTTGATCGATCAACTCGCCTGACCCGAGAGGTGTGGCGTTGATTACGAGATCGTAGTCTGCGAACGATGCGGATGAAAGCGACGCGTACGAAACGTCGAACACTTCTGCAAGTGCGCCCGCCTTTTCAACGTCGCGTGCGAAAACCGTGACGTGCGAATCATATTTCAAGAGCGCCCACACCGCCGCGCGGGCAGCGCCTCCGGCGCCGATCACTGCTACCCTCAAACCATTCAATAAACCCAGCGTGTTGAAGAGTGGAGTGATAAACCCCACGGCGTCAGTGTTGAAGCCAATTAGCTGGTTGTCTTCAATCACAATCGTATTGACCGCACCGATCTCTTTCGCCTGCGGGTCGATCCAATCGAGGTGTTCCAGCACGGCGGACTTATGCGGAGCCGTGACACTTAACCCGCGCAGGTTCCAGTCGAGCTCTCGCGTGCGCGGGTGGACCATCCGTTTAATGAATGTGTGGACGTCGCGTACTTCGAGCGGCAAGTAAACGCCATTGATGCCCGCGGTGTGAAACGCTGCGTTATGCATGTGCGGGGACACGGAGTGCATCACCGGAAGTCCGACGAGGCCGCAGATCATCGTGTCGCGATCGATTTGGTCGACGTGATAAACGGAGCGGAGCTTTTGCGCGGTGATCTGTCCGGGCGCAGTTGCACTGTCTTCTTCCAACGCGGCGTACGTCAGAAACGCACCGCGTGACGGGCCGAGTATGCGCGTCGCGAGTCCGGAGTTACCCATCGCGATCGCGATTAATTCCCGACCTTCAAAACGCGCGCGATCCAGCAGTTCAAAGACCGGAATACAATCGACAATGTCATTCGCCTGCGCCGCGATCTTCACAACGCCTGCCGGCATGGCCGTGAGTCGTTCGTAGATCCGTGTTAGCTCCTGCGGAACTCCCGCGAAGTCATGATGCGAAACTATGATGTTTGACGATTCTCGTTCAACCGTGAGGTCCGGCTCGACGTCCCACCACTCCGTCCGCGGCGCCGTCTTCCAAAATACCTCGCGCGCCTGTTGGTCCAACTCGCGACGTCCGCCTTGCTCGCTCGGCCGCAACGTAAGAATCACCGGACGCGTGACGCGCTCCAACACGCGCTCGAACCCTTCTAAACCGTCCAGGCAATCAAGACGCAGTTCCACCACATCAGCCCACTCACTTGCGCGAACGGCTGCACTCTCCAGCGCGTCTACAGTCTTTTCACAAACTGAGACACAGACGCGCGTCATCTGTGTTCGGAAGTTTTTGAAGCGAGGTGGCGCGTGGTTCCCTCGGTGACGCTCGATGGCGGCGACATCAATTGCTCTGTCGAGCGCACCGCCGGAGGAGGCAACATCGGAGTTTGATAGTTCTGCCGTTCCCGGATGCGGATGTACTGCGCGACGCCACTTCCCATCAGCGAGAACGCCGGTATCAACATCCAAAACCACCAGCCGGCGCCAATTGAGCGCGAGAGCGCGATCGCAATGAGCAAAAACGCAATGCCCATGAACATGTTTTTGAAAGCTGAATCAAGCGTCAGCTCGCGACGGCGGCCGCGGCGGCCCGGAATGGCACACGCTTCGTCTTGCGTGAGCCCCTTCTCTTCATTCGCACGCGTGATTTGTCCCGTCATCGCTTGCGGCACGAGACTGATGTTGGCGCCACAACCACGACAAAAGCTGCCGCCTTCCGGATTCTGTGTTGCGCATTTAGGACAGAACATTTTTTTATCTCGCTTCAAGTTTGACTGCGCTTGCCTGCCGCGACCGCACGCTGGCGGCGCGCTTCGTAAAGCAGAACGCCTGCGGCCACTGAAACGTTCAATGAATCCAACCTGCCGCAGACCGGAATGCGAACCAGCGTGTCGCAATGTTCGCGAACCAACCGGTGCAGACCGTGTCCCTCGCTGCCGAGAAAGATGGCCGCGGGAAGTGTCCAGTCCCAATCGGTGTAAGACTGCCGCGCCTCGCCTGCTGCACCTACGACCCAAATGTTACGTGCTTTCAACTGCTCTATCAATCGAACGAGATTCGTCACGCGCGCGACGGGAACATATTCCAAGGCACCGGCCGCGACCTTCGCGACGACGCCCGTCAGCCCCACCGCGCGCCGCTCGGCGATAAAGACACCGTGGACTCCGGCACATTCGGCGGTCCGCAGGATCGAACCCAGGTTATGCGGATCTTCGATCGCGTCCAGACCCAACGCCAGCGGCGGGTCTGACGTACCGATCTTCGCTGCGAACGTGTCGAGCAACTCGTCGGCGTCAGCATATTTCGCGGCGGCGATGCGAGCGACAACGCCCTGGTGTCGCACGTCGCCGAGTGTTCGATCGATGTCCAGGCGCGGCACACGATGGACCGGCACGCCTTTCTGCCGCGCGAGATCGATCAGCGACTTCAAACGATCGGGTTTCGCGCTGTCGAGAATTGTGATCGTTTCGATCTGTCGCGTACCGGCGCGCAACGCTTCGACGACCGCATTCACGCCGTAGATCAGGTTCGATAAATCAGGCATCGCTGTCAGTGTCGAGAGTTGAAGGATGCGTTTGAAAGTAACGTCGCATCCGGGAGTAGCGCGTGAACTGACTCTCGTTGCTGCTGATCGTCGCGAGGCCCACGCTCAATCTGCCCGGCCGTTCACGACGCCAGCCACTCGATTGTGTTTCCTGTTGCGAACTCCAAACGAGATCGAGTGTGTGACGAAGTCGTTTGTACGACTCGTCAACGGTCGCGTGCGGCGCGTTCGTGGCAAGCACGTCTTGCAGCCGCGAGATGTTCTCGTTTGCGATCAGCGCTTTCTTACTACCGAGACACGAGAAGTCGAAACCGTTCGCGCTGATGCGCCACGTTTGCGAATGCGTTGAAGTGTAGAAGTCGATCACGGCTTCGTCGCTGGAGAACTCGCTGGATTGAACAATCTCGTTCTCCGCGCGACGCGTCTTCCGCTCCTGAATCTCGACCCGACGGACAAACAAGCGGCCGGTGACGATCAAGACCACGTCACGCCAGCGAAGCTCGATGTGGTCCCTCGTTCCCGCCTGCTGCAGTGTCACTGCTTGATCGTCAATATTCATCGACTTGATTCGTTTGACCAACAACTCCGACGCACCCAGATAGTCGTCGCTCAACGTGATCGTTTGCAAACCGATGTCGCGCAACCGGTCGAGAACCAGTTGCGCTTCTTCACGCGAAGCCGTGCACGCGACTGGTAAAGCAACGTGCTCGGCGACCATCCGCTTGAGATTCTCAACGCTGATTTTCAAGAGATCGGCGGCCTCCGCAATCTGCTCCTCGGAGACGTCGAAATTAGCTGGCAACAGGATGCTGCTGTATGCCGTCTGATATTTATCGGGCGGTCTCAACACCGGCTTGCGAAGTCGCGCGGAGTCCTCCGTTACCGGCAGCGGAGCGCTACAGTACATGCACGCAACTCGGGTTGGAGGGTTGGCCCGCAAACACTCGTCACATCGAATCATCTGGTCCGGCGCAAACCCCTGCGGCTCAGACGGTTCGATTGGTCCACTTAACGGCAGACGAATGTTTTCGTTATCTTTAGGCAACACGTCCTCCAAGTTTTAGAATTATACGACGATAGGGAAAGTCTGAGGCTAGATAATGTTTTCGAGTGATGTCCCAACTTCTGATAGTCAGTACACTGAGGTTCTCCTTTGCGCCTTTGCACCTTTGCGGGAACCGGGGTCGGGCTCAATGTGTCTGCTGGGGACAGAAGGTGTTTCCCGCAAAGGCGCAAAGGCGCAAGGGAAAGATCGTAAAGGGATCAAACTGAGACATCACGTCTTTTCGACTTCTCGAAAGAAGAATGTGACTTTAGTTGTCGTCGTCGCGCTCGCGTTGATGAGCGGCGCGTGTGCTGCCCTTCGACCGACCGACACCGCAGGTCCACGAACGGAGGTTCGCTTGTATCCCGTCGCCCTCGCCGACCTCGGCACGCGACTCGAAGACGCATCGCAGGCCTGGTACCAGATCTCGCAACACTACGGCCTACAACGTCGCACCGAAGCTCATCTCGATCCCTACACAGCGACGCTTCAAAGCGTCCCTCCCGAGCTGGCTGCATCTATCCAACTTCCGAAAGTCGGTGACGACGCCAAGCCGACTGAAGAACAAACACGCGAATCGTTGCGCCGGTTCATCGTCGAATGGCAACGACTGATCGGCGCAACACCGCAGGAGTTATCGCTCGTCGAACGAACCGACGAAACCTCAGGGACCAAAGTCGCGCGGTACGAACAACGACCATTTCGTTATCCGCTGCGTGGCGGTTTCGGCAAACTCGAGATCCGCTTTGGCAACGATCGCCGGCTTGTCTCACTGTCGAGCAACTGTCTGCCCGATTCGGAACGTCTGCAAGCGGCGCTCAACCAGGTCAGTCCGGCGATGACAGGCGAAGAAGCAGTCACGAGAGTTAAGTCGCAACCGATCACGGTTTCAACTGGAAACGGGCAGCAGACGGTAACGCTGCCCGACAATGCTGTTTTAGATCCCCGGCAGTTAGTTGTTTATGTCCTCCCGCCGACCCAAACGCCAGGTCGAACGCCGAACGAATCCGGCGGTTTGGAACTACATCTGGCGTGGGAGATCAATGTTACCAATGGCCCCATTAAAACGATCTATTTCGATGCTGTATCAAGTCAGGTAATCGCGGCCACATGATCGTGAATCATTGGACCGTCAACTTGACCAACGAACATCAAGTAAGCATTCTAAAGGTCAAACAACGGGTGAATTTTTCGGAGTCAGTTTATGAACAGTTATGATCCCACTAACAACGTTTCCTGGCAGCTCGGCCACCGCGGCAGAGTAGCGGTTTTTATCGACGGAAATAACCTTTTCCACGCAGCGCGGTTTCATAACATCGACATCGACTACAACAAGTTATTGCGCGTGTTGTTGGGCGACGGGCGGCTTCTGAGAGCTTTCTTTTACACGGGTGTCGACATCGGCGCGGAACGCCAGCAAGGTTTTCTGCTCTGGATGCGACGCAATGGTTTTAGGGTAATTCAGAAAGAGCTGAAGACGTTTTACGACGGTACGCGAAAAGCGAATCTCGACGTCGAAATCGCAGTCGATATGCTTTCGCTTGCCGGACGTTACGACACCGCCGTGCTCGTTTCCGGTGACGAAGATTTTGTCTATGCAGTGAACGCCGTCGCTTACAAGGGTTGCCGCGTCGAGATCGCCGGCTTCCGGTCAAACACCGCGCCGAAACTGATCGACGTTGCCGATTATTTCATCGACCTCGGCGAGATCGCCGACAAAGTCCGCAAGGAAATCTCGCACGGAACGCGGTATGATGAGCGCGAACTGCACGAGCCGCTCCCGGCGCCATACCTGCAGGAGCAGTGCCAGCTTCCGAAACAGGCCGAAAGTTTTGAGGCGGCCATGCGGGTGGTGCTTGAAGCGGACATCGACGAGGACGCCGCTGAGTTTGATGCAGCGACGGAATTCATCAGGATTACGGACGATCACTGACGGCTCTCTAGCCCGCTTCAAAAAATGAAGCTATTCACAATTCCGGAGGCAAATGCTTTGCTTCCCAGCGTAAGACCGATTGTCGCCAGGATTCAGCAGGCGAATCGACGGCTCTCCCGTTACCGCGACGATGCTCGAAAGGCCTCCGAAGCAGCGGAACAAGGCGGCGGCGGGATCGAGGACGGTGTCACTTACGCAACGGTTTTGACGACGATGGCGTCCGCGATGACCGAGTTGGACACGCTCGGCGTTCAGTTGAAAGACTTCGAGCGCGGACTGATCGATTTCCCATCACTCCGAGACGGGAAAGTCGTTCTCCTGTGCTGGCAGATGGGCGAAGGCGACGAGCTCGAGTGGTGGCACGATGTCGACGCCGGGTTCGCCGGACGCACGCCGCTTTGATCAGTGACCAAACCTCAAACCCACAACCTCAATCGCTGCTTAATTTTTCATTGACCACTTAAAGTTGTTCCTGATAGGATGCGTCGTCGATTGCCATAGGCGGATTCAGTCTGACGACGCGGATATGGAACCAACCGGCGATACTCCAAGCC
>DATANW010000188.1:0-23842 GCA_036266055.1 Pyrinomonadaceae bacterium
CATGTGTTGCTGGTGACGCAAGTCATCAACGGGCTGTTGCTACCTATCGTTCTAATCGCGGTATTGGTACTGGTGAACGATCGCGAGCTGATGGGCAAGCACGTCAATGGCCCGCTGCACAATGTGCTGGCGGGGGCGACAACGATCGTCGTCACGATCCTTTCGCTGGCATTTATATTGATATCGGTGATAAAAGAATAACCCGATTCCTGCGGGAGAATACGTGCCGGTGTCTCGTCCGCGTTTCACGAACAAGATCATCATCTTCCTGGCTGCGTCGGCGGTCGCCCTACTCGCCGCGTCGGTATTCTGGTCGGTTCAACCCGAGGTCAGAAGCCTGTTGATGCAGCGCATGGGTGACAACCCCGCCGCTTCAGCAGACACAATCATCAGCGTAATCAAACTGATCCTGCTCGGGATCGTCGGTTACCTGCTCGTCCGCGCGCTGAACTTCGTCTTCTTCGGACTCGCGTTTCGACTCAAGCGCATCGATGCCCCGACGCTGATCCGCAACATCTTCACGATCGTCGCGTTCACGATCTTCTTCCTGATAGCGTTTACGTTCCTGTTTCCCAAGGTCAACCTCGGCGCGCTGTTTACAACGTCAGCGCTGTTCGGCGTGATCCTCGGTCTTGCGTTACAGGACACCCTGGGCAACTTCTTCGCCGGTATCTCGCTGCAAGCCGACCGGCCGTTTCAAGTCGGCGACGTGATCACGGTCGGCGCACAACGGCACACCGGAATCGTCGAGGAGATCAGTTGGCGCGCGATCAAGATCCGCACGTTCTCGAACCATGTCGTTTTGATCGCCAACAGCAACGCCGCGAAGGAGCCGATCGAGGTCTGCCCGCGCGACAACCTGAACGCTCGGCTCGTCTTCTTCAACACGCTCTATACCGATTCACCCGCCAAGACGATCCACGTCGTGCGCGAAGCCGTGCGCGAGGCTGACAACGTTTCCGACAAAGTCGCTCCGGTAGTGCGCATCAGGAACCTCGGCGACAACGGTGTCGACTACGAAGTGAAGTACTGGATCATCGACTATGCCAAATACAACGACACCGACGCGCTGGTCCGGCAGCGCATCTGGTACGCGTTCCGCCGCGCCGGATTGAACTTCGCGTATCCGACGCGCACGCTGTTTCTCGAGCGGACCCTCAAGCCGGCTGTTCGTGACGGCGACGGCGGCGCGCTCATCGAACGACTTTCCGCGGTGGACCTCTTCGCTCCTTTATCTGTGGAGGAGACCGGCATGCTGGCGCAGGCCGCGGTCCGACACGTGTTCGCGCCGGGCGAGTTGGTGATCCGCGCGGGCGATCCCGGGTCTTCGATGTTCGTCGTTCACAACGGGCGCGTGCAGGTCCAGGTCAACGACAACGGCCGGCCCCGAACCGTCGCGACGCTCAACGAAGGCGACTTTTTCGGAGAGATGGCCCTGTTCACTGGCGAGCCCAGGACGGCGAATGTAGTCGCGGTCGAGGAAACGGAGGTGCTCGAAATCGGCCACTCCGCGATGAAGCGCGTCTTCGACAACAACCCGGATCTGGTCGAATCTCTGAGTTTCATCATGGCCGAACGCCGGCAGGGCTTAACCTCGCAAACAGATCTCTCGACCGCAACCGCCACTACTTCGGCGGGCATCCTGTCCTCTATTAAACGTTTCTTCGGTCTATAAAAACGCAGAAATCGGCCGAAAATCTCAGTAAACGGCCTCCTCTCGACCTGACTTGACAGGCGTACACTCAACCTTTATTATGCGGTCACGCTCATGCCGAGCGGATTTGAACAAGGAATAAAAGTAATAGGAGGAGAAATCGTTATGCCTATTGTTCGATACGACCCCTTCCGCGACCTGCGAACCTTGCAGGAGGAAGTGAATCGTCTGTTCTCGACCAACCTGACCCGCGCTTTCGACGATGAAGGCATCGGCCGCGGCGCCTGGGCCCCGACTGTCGACATCTATGAGAACAAGGACCAGATCGTCCTCGAAGCCGAATTGCCTGGTATGAAACAGGAAGACTTCGATCTCTCGATCGAGAACAACGTCATTACCCTGCGTGGCGAGCGCAAGTTTGAGAAGGCTGACGAGACTGACAACTATCATCGAGTGGAGCGCTCTTACGGCGCGTTTACTCGTTCGTTCACTTTGCCCCAGACCGTTTCCGCCGAGGGCGCTACTGCCGAATACAACAACGGCGTGCTGCGCGTGACGTTGCCGAAACGTGAAGAGACGAAATCCCGCCGCATCCAGGTAAGTGGCGCTGGAAGCGGCAGCACTCAGAAAACGATCGACACAACCACGGAAACTGCCAAAACGAAAGAAGCGTCTGGCGGGCGCTAAACTTTGACGGTTACGAAAATCGCGAGCGGGCTCGTCGCAGTTTGGGATGCCGAGCCCGTTCAATCTTTAACACGGATTTTTAGTCATCATGCGTTTAGATAAGTTCACACTCAGAGCGCAGGAAGCGATTCAAGCGGCGATTGAGCTGGCCGAGAGAAACCAAAACCAGCAGGTCGAACCCGAGCACTTGCTCGTCGCAATGCTCGAACAAGCCGAGGGCATCGTGCGGCCGTTGATTGGCAAGCTCGGCGCGAATGTCGCAGTGATCCTCAACGACACGCAGGCGGCAGTCGCTCGTTTCCCGCGCGTGCAGGGGGGCCAGCAGTATTTCAGTCCGCGCATGACTCAGATATTCAACGAGTCGCAAAAGCAGGCGGACAAGTTTCAGGACGAGTTCATCTCGACCGAGCCGCTCTTGCTCGCACTGGTCGAAGAGCCAAACGGTGAAGCCGGAAAGATCCTCCGACAGCACGGCGTCAACAAAGACGATCTGATGAAAGTGATCGAACAGATGCGCGGCGGTTCGCGCATTACCGATCAAAATGCGGAGCAGAATTACCAGGCGCTTTCGAAGTACGCGCGCGACCTGACGGAACTCGCGCGCAAAGGAAAACTCGACCCCGTCATCGGCCGCGACGACGAGATTCGACGCACGATTCAAGTGCTGTCGCGAAGGACCAAGAACAATCCGGTGCTGATCGGCGAACCGGGCGTTGGGAAAACTGCGATCGTCGAAGGACTTGCGCAACGAATCATCTCCGGAGACGTTCCGGAAACGCTGCGTAACAAGCGTCTCGTCGGACTGGACCTCGGCGCGATGCTCGCCGGCGCGAAGTATCGCGGCGAGTTTGAAGACCGTCTCAAAGCTGTTTTGAAAGAGATCGAAAACGCGCAGGGACAGATCATTCTGTTCATCGACGAACTGCACACGCTCGTCGGCGCAGGCGCGGCAGAAGGCGCGATCGACGCGTCGAACATGCTGAAACCCGCGCTGGCGCGCGGCGAACTTCGCTGCGTCGGCGCGACGACTCTTAACGAATACAAGAAGTACATCGAAAAAGACGCGGCGCTCGAACGTCGTTTCCAACAGGTCTACGTCGGCGAACCGACGGTTGAAGACACGATCGCGATCCTGCGCGGATTGAAAGAGCGTTACGAGGTGCATCACGGCGTTCGGATCAAAGACTCCGCGATCGTCGCGGCGGCGACTCTGTCGAACCGCTACATCACCGATCGCTTCCTGCCTGACAAGGCAATCGACCTGATCGACGAAGCTGCGTCGCGGCTGCGTATCGAGATCGATTCCCTGCCGCAGGAGATCGATCAGTTGGAGCGCGAGATCATTCAGCTCGAGATCGAACGACAGGCGCTGCAACGCGAAGAAGACGAGAAGTCGAAAGCGCGGCTACACGAGATCGAGCAGCGTATCGCGAACCTGAAGGAAACATCGTCGGGCATGAAGGCGAAGTGGCAGTCTGAGAAGGAAGCCATCGAGCACATGCGCAAGGCGAAGGCCGAACTCGAGCAACTGAGACTCCAACTCGATCAGGCGCGCAACGCGGGTGACCTGGGCCGCGCCTCCGAGATTCAGTACGGCAAGATTCCCGAGCTCGAACAGCGTCTCAAGGCTGAGCAGGAAAAGCTCGCCAAGTTTCAGGAAGACGGCGTGATGCTGAAGGAAGAGGTCGACGAAGAAGACGTCGCGGAAGTTGTCGCCAAGTGGACCGGAATTCCGGTATCGCGCATGCTCGAAGGCGAGATGCAGAAACTGGTGACGATGGAAGAGCGACTCGGCCATCGCGTAATCGGCCAGGAAGAAGCGTTGACTGCCGTTGCCAACGCCGTTCGCCGTGCTCGCGCGGGTTTGCAGGATCCGAATCGACCCATCGGCTCGTTCATCTTTCTTGGACCAACCGGCGTCGGCAAAACCGAAACGGCACGCGCGCTCGCGGAGTTTTTGTTTGACGACGAGCGGGCGATGATCCGGCTCGACATGTCGGAGTACATGGAGAAGCACGCCGTCGCGCGCATGATTGGCGCACCGCCGGGATACGTCGGCTACGAGGAAGGCGGACAACTGACGGAAGCCGTTCGGCGGCGACCGTACTCAGTCATCCTCTTTGACGAGATTGAGAAAGCGCATTCGGACGTCTTCAACGTGCTGCTGCAAATCCTTGACGACGGGCGTTTGACGGATTCGAAGGGCCGGACAGTCGACTTCAAGAACACTGTCCTGATCATGACGTCGAACCTCGGCTCGCGTGAGATCCAGGCAGCGGAAGGCGACGAGAAACAGGTGCGCGAAGCGGTGCTTCAGGAGCTCCGGTTGCACTTCAAACCCGAGTTTCTCAACCGCATCGACGACGTCGTGATCTTCCATCAGCTTTCGCAGGAGCAGATAGGACACATCATTGATGTGCAACTCGAACGACTGCGGGCGATGTTGGCCGAGCGCAATTTGACGCTCGTGCTCGAGCCGTCGGCGAAAGAGTTGCTGATGCGCGAAGGTTACGATCCGCTTTACGGCGCGCGTCCGTTGAAACGGGCGATCCAGTCGTACATTCAAAACCCGCTGGCGGTGAAGTTGTTGCAGGGAGAAATCCTGCCGGGTCAGACCATCACGTTGTCGGCGAAAGGCGACGCGATGGAGTTCAAAACGGACCAGGCCTTTGCGACCGCAAAGCATGATTGAGGCACGATTAACTTTTGGAGAGTGAACGAATGGCACAACAGTGGAATCCGTTGCAGGACTTGATGGTGCTGCAAGATCGAATGAACAGGCTTTTTGAAGACGCGACGCAGCGACGCGCAAACACTGATGCTGGAGACGAGTTCGAACGGGCCGATTGGACGCCCGCGGCTGATATTTACGAAACCGAATCGGGTTACGCGATCGCGATCGACTTGCCGGGGATCAGTCGTGATGCAGTTGAGATTGATGTTGACGACAACCGGTTGATCGTCAAGGGAACGCGCAACGTCGAGCAGTCGAAGCACCGCAATGAACGGCCGCGGGGAAAGTTCGTCCGCACGTTCAGCATTCCGGGTTCGGTGGACCAGGGCGGCATCGGCGCCGATTACAAAGACGGCGTGTTGCAGATTCGGCTGCCGAAACGGCAGGAGCAGAAAGCGCAGAGGGTTGTGATCAAGGTTTCTTGATTAACAGACTCAAGAAATGCTTTTTCCATGGCGGTACGCAACCGAGAGTCACATTTAAAAAGAAAATTTTTTTAAAAATCTTTTTTTTCCATTGGACTCTCGTAAGCGCGAGACACGTGTAAAGGAAATCATGCGGAGTAAAGACATGAACGAGGGGCAGGACGAATTGAGAGTTACCGATAAACGTCGCGTCTATATCGACGCAGATGGATCTGAACAATCGAACGAGGAGGTCGAGACTCCGAACCTCAAACCGAAGTACGTCGAGGAGCTCGAAGCGCGAACGCAAGCGGCCGAGAGGCAGGTGCAGGACGTTCAGCAGCGCTTTGATCGGTTGCGTGAGCAACTGCAGCGAGAGACTGACGAAACGCGACGACGTTTGAACCGTTCTGCCGACGAGCGCGCCGCAAACGAGAATGCGAAGTTCGTAACCGACTTCCTTCCCGTCCTGGACGATCTGGAACGCGCGATCGACGCGGTTTCGGAAAACGCGCCGCGTGAAGCCGTGCTCGAGGGTATTCGCAGCATCGCGAACAGAGTGCAAAACGCGCTCGCGAATGCGGGTGTCGAACCCGTCGCTGCCGTCGGCGAAACGTTCGATCCGGAGTTGCACGAAGCAGTCGATACTGCCGAGGCAAACGCGGAGATGGACGGAAAAGTGATAAGTGAATATAGTCGCGGCTTCCGGATGGGCGACAGACTGCTCCGTCCGGCGCGTGTGAAAGTCGGGCGCGCCCGCGATCACGCACAAAAAGCGAAGCTACATTGAGAATAGTTTAAGGAGAAAACGAGAGTGCCGGCTAAAGAGTTGAAGTTCAGAGAAGAAGCTCGCAAAGCGATGCTTGAAGGCGTTGATACGCTCGCGAATGTGGTGCGCGTGACGCTTGGACCAAGGGGACGCAACGTCGTGCTCGGGAAGAAATTTGGTTCGCCCGTGGTAACTAAAGACGGCGTCACGGTCGCCAAGGAGATTGAACTTCGAGACAAGTATCAAAACATGGGCGCGCAAATGGTGCGCGAAGTTGCTGTCAAAACGAATGACAAGGCCGGCGACGGCACGACGACAGCGACCGTTCTCGCGCAGGCGATCTTCCGCGAGGGCGTGAAGAACGTCACCGCCGGCGCGAATCCGATGTCGCTGCAGCGTGGTATTCAGTTGGCGACCGACCAGGTTGTCGCCGAGCTGGAACGAATGTCTAAGAAGGTGAAGAGCAAAGAAGAGTTGGAGAACGTCGCGACGGTTTCCGCCAACAACGATCGCCACATCGGCAAGCTCATCTCCGAAGCGATGGAACGCGTCGGCAAAGACGGCGTGGTTACAGTCGAAGAATCGCGAACGTTACAGACCGAGCTCGACATAGTCGAGGGAATGCAATTCGATCGGGGTTACCTCTCGCCGTACTTCGTGACGAATCCCGATCGCATGGAAGCGATTCTCGACGAGCCGTACATCCTGCTTTACGACAAGAAGATCTCCGCGATGCGCGATCTGCTGCCGCTGCTGGAACAGACCGCCGGCCAGGGACGCGCGTTGCTGATCATCGCCGAAGACGTCGACGGCGACGCGCTGGCGACGCTCGTCGTCAACCGACTGCGCGGAACGATCAAAGTCTGTGCCGTGAAAGCTCCGGCCTTCGGCGATCGCCGCAAAGCGATCCTCGAAGACCTGGCGACGCTGACCGGCGCAAAAGTGATCACGGAAGATCTCGGTATCAAACTGGAAAACGTGACCATCGGCGACCTCGGCACGGCGAAGCGTGTGATTGTTGACAAAGAAAACACCACTATTGTTGAAGGTGGCGGCGATCCGAGAGCGATTGCTGGTCGCGTAGCGACGATTCGCAAACAGATCGAGGACACTACGTCAGACTACGATCGCGAGAAACTCGAGGAGCGTTTGGCGAAACTTGCGGGCGGCGTAGCCGTCGTGAAAGTCGGAGCGGCGACTGAAACGGCGATGAAAGAGATCAAGATGCGTGTCGAAGACGCACTCAACGCTACGAAAGCTGCGGCGCAGGAAGGAATCGTGGTCGGCGGCGGTGTTGCTCTATTTCGAGCGGGGAAAGTTCTCGAGAATCACGACAGCGAGGATCCGGACGTTCGCACGGGCGTGAAGATCGTTCGCCGTGCTTTGCAGGAACCGATTCGCCGGATCGCGCAGAACGCCGGTGTCGACGGCGCGGTCGTGATCGGTGAACTTGAAAGATTGAAAGGAAACAAAGGCTACAACGCGGTCAGCGGCGAGTTTGAAGATCTCGCAGCGGCGGGAATTATTGACCCCACGAAGGTGGTCCGGACGGCGTTGCAGAATGCCGCATCGATCGCCGGATTGCTATTAACCACCGATGCAGCAGTGACGGAAATGCCTGAGCCCAAAAAGGCTACACCACCGAGTCCGGGAGGAGACGACTACGATTATTAGACCCGTGATTTAAGACAATAATTAGCAACCGCATTTAGATCGATATCGTAAATCTCCGGCAGGCGAATTGCAGGAATCGTCCGCCGGTAATAGTTATTGCATTGAAACGCAACGGCGTCTATCCTGACGACATCCAACTGTACGCGGTTGGACGTTGCAGCCGCTGTTTGAAAGTTGAGTAATTACCGTCGCATACGAGAATCTCATCGTAGGCCACGGTCGAGTGAATTATGGTTGACTTAGGTTCATACAAGGATAAATTTGGCGACAGCGGGCAGCGTATTTTAGAACATGCGCTGAACGAGTCACGGCGACGCGACCAGAACTTCGTCTCAGTCGAACATATCTTGCAGGCCCTGACGGTCGAAGAGCCCGATATGTTCAACTCCGCGATGCGCGAGCTCTCGCTCGATCCGGTCGTGGTCAAAATGGCCATTGAAAAGCGGCTCGGCAGCAGCCGGCAACAGCATGTTGGAAAAGGCTTTCGCATTGGCCCAGACACGACCGACCTGTTCAAGCGCGCGATGGAACGCGCCCGAACCCAAGGTCGCAAAACGATTGAAGCGACCGACATCTTCGAAGCCTTGAGTAACTCAGACAGTCTGTTCGTAGACGTACTGAGGACCATGGGCGCTAACCCTGATGCTGTGGCCGAAAACGTGCGGGCACAGGTTCAAAAACGAGAACAGGAAGAAGAGCTCAATCGCAAGAAGTTTGAGCTTCCACCCTACCTGAAACACTTCGGTGTTTCACTCAACCGGCTGGCGCGGGCCGACAAGATCCCGCCGACCATCGGCCGGGAAAAAGAGATCCAACAAATTATCGAGATTTTGTGCCATCGCGAGCGGGCAAATTCGCCCATGCTCGTCGGTGAGCCAGGTGTCGGCAAAACCGCGGTCATCGAAGGACTCGCGCGTCTGATCGAATTGGAGCCGGAGAGGGTTCCGATGCGGTTGCGTGGTTCGCACATCGTGCAGTTGCAAATGGGCGGCATCGTTGCCGGCACCATGCTCCGTGGCATGTTCGAAGAACGAATCAAAGGCATCATCGACGAAGTCAAAGAGCGTCATGAATTGATTCTATTCATCGACGAAGCGCACACGATCATCGGCGCAGGCGCTGCTCTCGGAACATCGTCCGACGCGGCGAACATGTTCAAGTCGGCACTCGCCCGCGGCGAGATGCGCATCATCGGCGCTACGACGCTTTCGGAGTACAAAGAGTACATCGCGGAAGACGAAGCGCTCGCGCGACGTTTCCGGATGGTGAAAGTCGTCGAGCCGTCTATCACCGAGACGAGAGAGATCCTGCTCGGTCTTCGTCCGCGACTCGAAAAGAACTACTCGGTGACGATCTCGGACGAAGCTATCAACATGGCGCTCGAAATGGCGCCGAAGTACATCCGCAACCTGCACTTGCCTGACAAGGCGATCGGCTGGCTCGACACCGCTGCGGTGAAAGTCGAAATCAACGAACCGCAGGAGATGGTCGTTCAAGGCGAGCACATCATCGACGTGATCTCGCAGGAGTCGCGCATTCCGCGCGACATGATCTACCGCGACACGAGCGATCGGTTCGCGATGACGGAAGCGATGTTGAGCCGTCGCGTGATCGGTCAGAAAGAGGCCATCAAGGCAGTCGCGCAAAGGTTGCGATTGAATAAAGGCCCGCTCAAAGAGTCGCACTACAAACCTGACGGCGTGCTGCTGTTCCTTGGTCCAACGGGCGTCGGCAAGACGGAGTTGGCAAAGGCTGTCGCCGAGTTCATGTTTGGCGACGAAGAAAAGATGGTCCGTATCGACATGTCTGAGTACAGCGATGGGACCGTCAGCATCGAAAAACTGATCGGCATGCCACGCGGAATCGTCGGTTCGGAGCGCGGCGGCATTCTTACCGAACAGTTGCGTGAGAACCCGTACACGGTGTTGCTGCTGGACGAAGTCGAAAAAGCTTCGCCTTACCTGATGAACCTGTTCCTGCAGGCATTCGACGAAGGCTGGCTGACCGACGGCCGTGGCAAAAAGGTCTACCTGTCAGACGCGATCATCATCATGACTTCGAACCTGGGTTCGGAGAGTTTCAAACGGTTCGAGAAGCCGCTTGGATTCGGCACGAAGACCGCTTCAGACTTCCGCGCCGTGAAGAACGAAGTAATGAAGGCCGCGGAGACACGGTTCTCGCCGGAGTTTCGCAACCGCATCGACGAGATCGTCGTCTTCTCGCCATTGACGATGGACGAGGTGCGACAGATCGCGAAGTTGTATCTCGAGAAGTTGCGGCGGCAGATGGAGCGGCAAGGTAAACTAGTGGAAGTGACCGAAGCGGCAGTGAATCAGCTGACCGAGAGTGGTTACAACACTGCTTACGGCGCGCGCTTCCTGAAACGGCACATCGACGAGAAAGTGAAACTGCCGATCACCGGCATGTGGAAAACTTCGTCGCGGTTCCGTGTTGACGTTGAGAATGGCGAGATTGCGGTGACGCCCGACGGCGGCGCGAAGCCCGAGTTCAATTGAAGTTAAGACTTGTAATCCCCTCTCTAATTTTGCTGGCGTGTCTGGGCTTCGTTGCTTCCTCTTCGCAAGCCCAGACTACGCCTGCTCCTTCCGTTGACGAAAAATCCAAAGCAATCGTGGATCGCGCCATCGAGGTCCTCGGCGGCGCAAATTATCTGAACGTCAAGACCGTTATCGGCAAGGGTTTCTTCACCAACATACACGACGGCACGGCGCAACTGCCGCAACGCTTCGTCGACTACCTCGTTTATCCCGATCGCGAGCGCACTGAGTTCACCAGCCTCGGCATCAAGACGATTCAGACGAACAGTGGCGACACCGGCTGGATGTTCGACGGCGCGGTGAAGAAGCTCAGCGATCAATCATCGGGGCAGGTGGACGAGTTCAAGCGCGGCATGCGCACGAGTCTCGAAAATCTGCTGCGCGGATGGTGGCAAAAAGAAGGCGGAAAGATCGTTTACGTAGGTCGTCGTGAAGCGGGGTTGGCGAAACGCAACGAGACGATCCGGTTGACGTATCCTAACGGGTACTGGATTGAGTATGAGTTTGGCGCGAAGGATGGGTTCCCGGCGAAGGTGCTTTACAAGCGAATGCGGCGGGATCCGGATTCGGGAGATGAGCTTGAGACGAACGAAGAGGACCAGTTACTGAAGTTCATCACCGTCCAGGGCATCACCGCGCCATGGGTCGTCGATCACTACATCAACGGCAAGCAGGTGACCCGGATCAATTACGAAGATATCAAGTACAACCAACCCGTCGACGACGCCCTCTTTGCCAAGCCCACGGATGTTAAGAAACTTAAATAGCTAATCCACCATCTACCTGGATCACCTGCCCGGTTATATACCTCGCATCATCCGACAAAAGAAACGCCGCGATGCGCGCAACCTCTTCGGGTACGGCAAAGCGTCCTAACGGAATCTGCTCGATGATCTTCGCCTGATACGCTTCATCTAACTTCCCCGCCATGTCGGTGGCAACCATCCCCAGCGCCAGCGCATTGACGGTGACCTTACGGCTCGCGACTTCCTTCGCCAACGCCTTCGTCAACCCCACCATGCCCGCTTTCGACGCTGAATAGTTTGACTGTCCCGGCATTCCGACCTCACCACTGATCGACGAGATGTTCAGAATCGATCCGCCCGTCTCCTGGCGCAGCATCGTGCGCAACGCGGCTTTCGCAAAATTCCAGGCGCCCTTGAGGTTCGTATCCATCACCTCGTCCCAGTCTTCTTCTTTCATGCGGAGGATCAGGTTGTCCCGCGTGATGCCGGCGTTGTTGACGAGAAAGTCGATGCGGCCAAATGCATCTTTCACCTGCTTCACCATCTCTGCCGCCGCTTCGGTGCTCGCCACGTCGCATTGGACCGACAAAACGCGCACGCCCAACGTCTCCAATTCAGACCTCAGTTCATCGGCGGCTTCCGCGCTCTTCGCGTAATTGAACGCGACGTCAGCGCCACGTTGGGCCAGTTCGACCGCGATCGCGCGTCCGATACCTCGCGTACCTCCGGTGACGATCGCCGCGCGTCCGGCAAATGGTTTTTGATCAGACAAATCTTATCCCTTTCTTGACAGTCGATTCGGTGTCGTTTAGCGTGGCCTTTTCTTTAACACAACTCAGCGGAACTGAACAAATGCTTGACCTTAATTACGTACGCGACAACATCGACAAAGTTAACGAAGCTTTGCAGAAGCGTCATGCGTCTGACGAAATGTTCGCTCAACTCGAAAACTTCAAAGACGCAGACTTAAATCGGCGACTTGCAATCGGTAATTCAGACTCCTTTAACGCAGATCGAAACAAATTAAGTAAAGAAATCGGTGTTTTGATGAAGCAGGGAGCCACAGGCGAAGCGGCCGCGCTGCGATCGCAGGTCAACGAATTAAAAGCGCAGATCACTGAGGCTGACACAGCACGCGAACGCTCCGAGGAAAGAATGCGAGAGATTCTGTTGACTCTCCCCAACATTCCTCATGAAAGCGTGCCGCCGGGCAAAAGCGAAGAGGACAATGAGGAGATCCGTCGTTGGGGCACGAAGCCCGAGTTCAGTTTTGCACCGAAGGACCATGTCGATCTGGGTCTGAGTCTCGGGATCCTCGACCTGGAACGAGCGACGCGGCTCGCAGCCGCGCGTTTCGCGATTCTGAACGGGGCGGGCGCGCGACTCGAACGCGCGCTGATCGATTTCATGCTCGACGTGCAAACACGCGAACACGGTTACCTGGAAACGGCCCCGCCGTTCATCGTCAACAGCAACGCTCTCTTCGGCACCGCGCAACTGCCGAAGTTTGAAGCCGACCTTTTTAAACTTCGTGACGATCGTGATTTGTACTTGATTCCAACCGCGGAAGTGCCGGTGACGAATTACCATCGCGAAGAGATTCTCGACGCGTCGCAACTGCCGATGAAGTGGGCCGCTTACACGCCGTGCTTTCGTTCCGAAGCAGGCAGCTACGGCCGCGACACGCGTGGAGTAATCAGGCTGCACCAGTTTGAGAAAGTCGAACTGGTGAAATACGCGTTGCCGGAAAACTCTTACGACGAGCTCGAATCGCTGACACGCGACGCTGAAACGATCCTGCAAAAGCTCGGGTTGCACTATCGCGTCGTCACGCTCTCAACCGCGGATCTCGGATTCGGCGCGGCGAAGACTTACGACCTCGAAGTGTGGCTGCCTTCGCAGAATACGTTTCGCGAGATTTCTTCGTGTTCGAATTACGAGGCGTTTCAGGCGCGGCGCGCGCAGATTCGTTTCCGGCGCGGCGGTGGCGCGAAGCCCGAGTTTGTTCACACGCTGAACGGTTCGGGCCTCGCTGTTGGCAGAACGTGGGTCGCGATACTCGAAAACTTCCAGCAGGAAGATGGATCCGTGTTAATTCCCGAAGTGTTGAGACCGTACATGAACGGCCTCGAGCGAATTACATAACACGGATTACTTGACCCGCAGATCGAACGGCATCAGCAACATCGTTTCGCCGTTCTTCATTCGATCCATCAACTGCATGTAACGAAACGCACGGCGTGCGTCCTCCGGCATCGCCGCCATCATCGCGCGCTGCTGTTCGATCTCGGTGTTCGAATTCTCGCCGCCACCGCTCAATAGTTGCTGCAAGAACGTCGTCGGAAACGGCAGGATCACGCGTTCGACGCCTTTGTCCGCAGGAATCTTCGCGAGCTGTTTCGCAACGTCGATCGCGCGATCCAAGCCGCCGAACTCGTCGACAAGTCCTTTGTCCTTCGCCTGCGCACCAGTCCAAACGCGACCCTGGCCCACGGAGTCGACATACGCCGCGTCCTTACCGCGTCCCTTTGCCACCTTTGGCACGAAGTCGCGGTAGTAAGTCGTCTTGATCCAGTCTTCAAACTTCGCGCGCTCTTCGTCAGAAAACTTCTCCGTCTCGCGAAACATGCCGGCAGTCTTTCCGCGCAACACGTACTCGTTCGAAATGCCCAGCCAATCGTAAAACCCACGCATCACCGGCTTGCCGGCAACGACGCCGATCGAACCAGTGATCGTCGACGGCTGTGCAATGATCTTGGCCGCACTCGCCGAGATGTAGTAACCGCCCGACGCGGCCACGTCGCTCATCGAAACTACAACCGGCTTCTTCTGGTTCGCCGTTTCGACGGCGCGCCAGATAATGTCCGACGCCAATCCGGAACCGCCCGGACTATCGACGCGCAAGACGATCGCTTTGATCGTCTTGTCTGCCGCTGCATCGTTCAACGCCTTCGCCACTGTGTCGGAACCAATCGACTGATCTCCGGACGGACTGTTCTGCGAACTGCCGGAACCGATCTCGCCGCTCGCATAGATCACTGCGATTCGTTCGCCTTTGTTGAGACCAAGCGACTCCGGCGACACGTCGCGATACTCGTTGCCGCGCACCGAAATCAACGGCTCGGACTCTTTCTGGCCCAACTGCTTCTTGAGCATCGTTTCGACTTCATCGCGATACATCGCGTCGTCGATCAACCCGGCATCCTTTGCCTGTTGCGCGTTGTAGGGCGCGTTGTCAATCAACGTATTTACTTCTTCGGGAGACTTGTGGCGCGCCTGCGCGATCGCGTTCTTGTAGCGCCCGAAAAGATCGTCGAGCAGCTCATTGATGTACTGGCGATGCGCTTCAGTCATCTGCTTCTGCGTGAACATGTCGCCCGCGCTTTTGTACTTTCCGATTTGGTAGATGTCGGGATAGATGCCGAGTTTGTCGAGCGAGCCGCGGAAAAACATGACGTCGGCGGCGAGACCGTTAATGAACAACTCACCAGGCGGCGGCACGATGATCTTATCGGCGGCCGTGGCGATGTAGTACTCCTTGTTCAAACCGAATTCGATGTAGGCGTAGACCTGTTTTCCGGACGAACGAAAGTCAGTGATCGCGTCGCGAATCTCTTCCGCTTTACCCCAACCCACGCCCGACATGTTGACGTCGATCAGTACAGCTTTGATTCGTTTGTCGACCTTCGCTTTTTTGAACTGCATCACCAGCCCGGTGAGCGACTGGTCGGGGCCACCGAAGAATTTTTTGAATGGATCGTCCGGAGTGTAATCCGGCAATGGTCCGGCGACGCGCAGCACCAGCACGCTGTTGTCGCGGATGGTTGGCTCGGGGGTGCGAAATGCCATCCAGATCCCGATGACGCCCAGAAGCACCACGAAGATCAGCACCGCGAAGATGCCGCCAATTATCAAAATTGCTTTACGTGTTCCTGACATTGCCATGATTGAAAGTCCTCAGATTAGGGGGTTTTCGTCAATTGTGAGTACGCGAGGCAGTCGCAAAAGGTTTACCACCTGGTGTTAGTTCTTGACGATCCAGCCGCCGCCAAGCACTTCGTCGCCGCGGTAAAAAACAGTCGCCTGTCCGGGCGTGATTGCGCGTTGCGGTTCGTCAAAAACGATTCGGGTGCGGTTGTTAGCGAGCGCCGTAATCGTTGCGGGCGCTGCAGTATGCCGGTAGCGGACACGAACTTCCGCGCGCACCGGTTCCTGGCTGTCGTCATCCACGATCCAGTTGACTCCGGCAGCCGTGAACTCGCTGCTCAACAACTCTTCCGACGATCCAACCGTCACACGGTTTTCATTCGCGTCGATGGAAAGAACGTACAGCGGACGCTCGTCCGCGATGCCGATACCGCGTCGCTGCCCGATCGTGTAACGATGAATACCTTCGTGAACCCCGATGACGCGGCCTTTGCTGTCCACGATCTCACCCGCACCCGGCAGACGATCGCTTGCGTTCTCCGCTGCGAGATAACGATCGATAAAACCGGCGTAATCGCCGTCAGGCACGAAACAGATCTCCTGCGACTCTTTCTTCTCCGCAACGCCGGCGAGATGATGCTGGCGTGCCGCGTCGCGCGCCTCCGGTTTCGACATCTCGCCGAGCGGAAACATCGCGCGCGACAATTGCGCTTGCGTCAGTTCCCAAAGAAAGTACGACTGATCTTTCTCCGGATGCCGCCCGCGCAGCAACTTGTGGCGATTCGTCTCCGGATCAAACTCGACGCGCGCGTAATGTCCCGTCGCCACCTTCTCGCAACCCAAACTCGCCGCCAGTCGATCGAGCGACGCAAACTTCAACCGGCTGTTGCAACCGACACACGGAATCGGCGTCTCGCCGCTGAGATAGCTCGTCACGAACGGCGCGACGATATCGCGCTCGAAATCCCGCTCCAAATTCAAAACATAAAACGGAAAACCAAGCTCTTCCGCCACGCGGCGCGCGTCGTACACGTCGTCCAGCGAACAGCAACGCGACGGCAGCGGATCGCCGTTTTCGTCGACGTTGATGCCACGTCGCTGGTCCCACAACTGCATCGTGAAACCGACAAGGTCGTGTCCCTGTTCTTTTAAAATCGCCGCGGCGGCCGAAGAATCCACGCCGCCACTCATTGCTACTGCTATTTTCATTAAATCCGTTTAATCCGTGTCTAGTTTGGTCGCCCTTCGACCGAATGTTAAGATGCCAAACAAATGGCTGAAAGCGCAATCCAGGACTACCGAGTCTCGACCGAGCCCTATTACCTGCCCGTCGCTCGCGAAATAGAACTCTTTGAAGCGGCCCATTCCGCGCGGTTGCCTGTCATTCTAAAAGGCCCGACCGGGTGCGGTAAGACGCGTTTTGTCGAACACATGGCGTGGCGACTCGAACGCCCGCTGATCACCGTCGCCTGCCACGAAGATCTGTCGTCGACGGATCTTGTCGGGCGTTTCCTGCTCGAAGGCGAAGAGACGATCTGGCACGACGGCCCCCTGACGTCCGCAGTCCGCAACGGCGCCATTTGTTATCTCGACGAAGTGGTTGAGGCGCGCAAAGACACGGTCGTCATCATTCACCCGTTGACCGATCACCGCCGCCGGCTGCCGATCGAAAAACGCGGCACGATTCTGGAGGCGCCGCCGGATTTTATGCTCGTCGTCTCCTACAACCCAGGTTATCAGTCGATCCTGAAAGATCTGAAACAGTCCACGCGGCAACGGTTCGTAGCAATCGAGTTTGACTACCCGCCACCCGAGATGGAAGCGGAGATCGTGGCGCGCGAAGGCGGCGTTGACGAAGGCACTGCGCGCGATCTGGTCCTGATCGGACAGAAGGTTCGCAACCTGCGCGGTCATGGTTTGGAAGAAGGCGTTTCTACCCGGCTGCTAATCTACGCCGCTCAACTGATCGCGCTCGGCATCCCACCGGTCGACGCCGCCGAAGTCGCGATGTGCTCGCCGATAACCGACGATCGCGAGTTGCAACGCAGCATTCGCGAGATCATCACCACCGTCATTTAAGCTGTTGGAGACTTACCGGACACAGATCGTCGAAACCGGCACCGCGATCGCAAGCATCTCGCTTCGGGCCGCGCTCGAATTTCTGCGAGCGGCGCCTGCGGCCGTGCAGGTGCTTGAACCGGCGGAGCTGCGCTCGTGGGGTGAGATGGGCCGGCGGCTCGCGATGAGCGACTACGATTCGGCAGCGTCGTTTTTCGCGGCGGGCGTCGAACCGTTGCGAACTGTGCCGCCGGAATTGCTCCCCGCGATCTTCGCGTTATGCACTCGACAGATGGTCCTTTCGACTGCGGTCGCGAGAGAGAGCCTGGAGTCGCTGCCGGCGGTAATGGCGGAGATTGACGACGTCAATACATCGCGAGCGGTACTCGACGTCGCGACCGAGATCGCGCGGCGCTCGGCAAAGCACTCGACGGAGTTCATCGACGCGTCCGTCGAGGTGTCGCGTGTGTTGCGCGGATTCGAGAGTCCCCAAGTAACTGATGCGGCACTGGCATTGGCGTCCGCATTCGCGGGGCGAGCGGGTGGAATTGCTGCTGATGCGTGGTCGTCCTTTCCCGCAGCACTGAATGAACTGCCGGCCGCAGATGCTATCCGGCTGCTGACCAGGACCAGCGACTTTCTCGAACGCGGTGGAGGCGCGTCGCTCCAGGTGCTGCTTTCCGGCGGCGAGATCCTGCGTCGCGCGCCCGAGATCTTTGATGAATGGATCGATCTGCTGTGGGTGGTGGCGGCGCACGGGAATGCGAGTCTGGTGGCGTTCGTGCGCAGCAGCCCGCGCTTTCTGAGGCTCTTGACTGAGAGCACATCGCGCAGTGATGCAGTCGGACTGTCGCGTCGTGTGCTCGCGCTGACGAAAGAGATCGCGGCGGTTGATGGCGAGGCGGCGCTGGCGTGTTTTCGATCGAGCTCGCGAGCGCTGCGGAGTGTTTCGATCGAACAGTTCGAGGCTTGGGCCCGACGCGGTCTGTCGTCGGGAAGATCGGATGCGCGTGCGCGTCGCAGTTATTTTTCACTCGAGACGCGCGGCAGTTATGAAGCGCTGCACAGCGGCAGCGCGGGGTTGGCGCTCGATTCGATTCAGCATTTGCTGCGGCTTTACGTTGAAGCATTGACGGGACGCGAGGTCGAGGTCGCGCCGCTCGCAGCGGTGCCGGACGAGGCGCGCATCGGCGATGGGCGTACGATCCACTTGCCGTCGCTGGTCAATGAGTTTGGCGACGACGAGCTGGATTTCAGATTGTACAAAGTGTTAGCTGCGCATGCGGCCGGGCAGATCGAGTTTGGTACTTATCAGCGCGGTGGAGTTCTAGACGCGGCTCATGCTGCAATCAGTGCGACTTACGATGTCGATGTGAGAGATGCTTTTGCGGTTCCCGATGAGATGTTAGTGGACCAGTCTCCCAAGCAAGCTCAGACGGAAAACACGGATTACAGAGAAACTCTCAAACTATTCCCGTTGCCACAGCTCGCGCGTCGCATCTTCGGCACGCTCGAGAACGGCCGCATCGATCGACGTTTGCGCCACGCGTATCGCGGTCTCCGTCGCGACCTCGATCTCATCCGCGAGCATCTCAGCCGCCGCCGGCCAAACATCCTTGACCTGCCTGCGCTGCTCGTGCCGTTTGAGTTGTTGTTCCAGGTGACGCTGCTCGGCGGCGCGCGCGATGATGCGCGCCAGTATTACAGTCAGATCGTCTCCGAGCTCGAAACGATTGTCAGGGATTATCTCGGAAACGCGAACGCCACTGTCGCCGATTCGCTGATCGCGACCGGCCGCGTTTATGAACTCTTCCACTCCGTCGTGCCCGCTGACGATTCAGTACAACAAGTGGAAGTGCCGGAGGATCAATCTGACAAGGACGACGACTCGCCTGCAACTGAACGACTCAAGCAGCAACAAACACAGTCGACACCGCAGCGCCGCGATGCGCGCGAACTGTTCAACGCCTGGAACGATCCGTCGCCCGAAGGTGACCCCGACGAACTGTCGGGGGCTGAAGCATGGTCGGAAGCCGAGACGCCGGAGCTAGTGCTAGCGGAAGGCGAGGTTGCTTACAACTACGACGAGTGGGACCGCGAGCTGACGGACCATCGACTCGGTTGGTGTCGCGTCATCGAGAAGCAAGTGAAGCAAGGCGACCGCGCTTTTGTCGAGCAAACGAAGGAGCGGCACAAGGGCGTGATCTCGTCGATCCGGCACCAGTTTCAGTTGATGAAACCGGAGAATCTCATCCGGGTAGCGAATGAGGTCGATGGTGAGGAGTTTGATTTGAATGCGGTGATCGATTACGTGATCGATCGTCGTGCCGATGGACAGCAGTCAGAACGCATTTACACGAAACGATTGCGGCGGCGGCGCGACGTCGCGGTGTCGTTTTTGTTGGACCAGTCGTCGTCGACCGCGCGGACGATCGGGCGGCATCCGTTGCAGCCGTACACGCGGCCCGGCAGGCGCATCATCGAGATCGAGAAGGAAGGTTTGGTTTTGATGAGCGAGGCGCTGGAGGCTGTCGGCGATGTCTATTCAATTAATGGCTTCACGTCTGAAGGCAGGCGCAATGTGAAGTTCTATGTCGTGAAGGACTTTGACGAGAAATACAACGACGAAGTTAAGCGGCGCATCGGTGGGATCAATTATCAAAACAACACGCGGCTCGGCGCGGCGATTCGTCACGCGACGGCGCGGTTAGCGAAACAGGATGCGCGGACGCGGTTGTTGATCGTGCTTTCAGATGGCCGGCCGTACGACCATGACTATGGCGATGCGCGTTACGCGCGCGAAGACACGCGCGAGGCGTTGAAGCAGGCGAAGACGGAAGGCATCACGCCGTTTTGTATAACGATCGATCGCGAGTCGGAGGCTGAGCTGCGGGATTTGTATGGCGAGATTGGTTACACGATCATCGACGATGTGCTGACGTTACCGGAAAGAATGCCGGGGATTTACCGTCGACTCACGACTTGACACAGATTGTTAATCGTCTGATCCGTGGTTCCCCCAACCACCACCACCGGGAGTTTCAATTCGAATGCGATCGCCGGCTTTCAATTCGTGGGAGCCCTTCGCGGCAATCGGTTGATCGTTAATGCGGTTCACGCCGGACGCTCCTTCAGCCCCGCCATACAATCCATATGGACCTCGCTTTCGACGATCAGCGAGCAGTGACATTCGCGCCGGCACGATCGTTTCGATCTCGCGCACGACTCCGTCGCCGCCACGTTGTTTCCCTTCACCGCCCGAACCGCGGCGCAACCTGTATTCGCGAACACGTAGTGGATAAGCGTATTCGAGCGCTTCAGCAGGCGTGTTCAAGCTGTTCGTCATGTGCGTGTGCACGCCGCTCATGCCGTCCAACGACGGCCGCGCACCCATGCCGCCTGCAACTGTTTCGTAGTACGAAAATTCCTGACCGCTTCGGGTATCGATGCCGCCGATCGTGAGATTGTTCATGGTCCCCTGGCTCGCGGCGGGAATTCGATCCGGCAACGCCTGCGAGAGCGCTTTGAAAACCGTGTCAACGATCCGCTGCGATGTTTCGACGTTACCACCGGCAACGGACGCGGGGGGATTCGCATTGACGATCGTTCCGCTTGGCGCGATCACTTCGATCGGCTGCATCAAACCGGCGCTCGCGGGCACCTCACCGTCGATCAAACATCGAAACACGTACGACACCGCCGATACCGTGATCGCCTCAACCGCATTGATCGCACCCTTAACCTGCGGAGCGCTGCCCGTGAAATCAACCGTTGCGCGATCCCCTTTCACGCTAATTCTTACATTGATAGTTACCGGATCGTCTTCAATGCCGTCGTCGTCGAGCGCGTCTTCCGCTTCGTAAACACCGTCAGGTATCGACGCGATCGTATGACGCATCAATCTCGCCGAGTAAGCGATCAACTGCGCCGCGTACTCAGTCGCTTCACGTTCACCCCGGCGTTCGACAATTTCCAACAGCCGTGTCGCACCGGTCTTCAACGAACCAATCTGCGCGTCGAAATCGCCGCGACGCTCGACGTTTCCGCGAACATTCGCGAGCAACAAGCGCATCGTGTCGCGATCGACAGCGCCGCCCCGGACGAGTCGAATCGGCGGGATGCGAATGCCTTCGCCGTAAATGTCTGTAGCGAGTCCCATCGATCCGGGCGTCGCGCCGCCGATGTCCGCGTGATGCGCACGATTCGCGACATAAAACAGGATCCGGTTTCTCTTCACGACGACGGGCATCACTAAGGTCACATCCGGCAAGTGCGTGCCACCCGCAAAAGGATCGTTCACCGCGACCACATCACCCGGAACAAATTCAATTTCGTCGAGTGCGGCGGCCACCGCCATCGGCATCGATCCGAGATGCACCGGCATGTGATCGCCCTGGGCAATGACGCTCCCCTGCGCATCAAAAACCGCGCAGGAGTAATCGCGTCGCTCCTTGATGTTTGGCGAAAACGCGGTGCGTCGCAGCGCGATACCCATCTCTTCCGCCACCGAGGTAAACAGTGCGCGATAGATTTCGAGTGTCGTAGGATCGAACCTGGTTTTCATAACTGAATCAGGATGTTGCCGAACTGGTCTACGCGCGCTTTTGCATCCGCGGGGATCAGCGTCGTTGCTGAGTACTCCGTCACGATGCACGGCGTTCGCAATTTCAACCCGCCGTCAAGCGCGTGGCGTTCGTAAACGGCAACAGTTGTTTTGCGGCCGTCAAGATAGGCGTTTATTGTGTTATGTGGTTTGGCGACGCCTTTCTTCACACGGATTTTTCGCATCGAAAATCTCTCGACCAGACCAATCGATCGCAATCGTGCGCTGACGATCTCGATCTCGCTTTGCTCCTGCGCATAGCCGTAACGCTCGCGATGCGCGCGATGAAAAGCGGCGGCAATATTCCCGTCGGTTTTGTGAATCAACAATTCAAACGACTGTCCGCGATACCGCATCGCGAGCGCTCGTTCGTGTCGTTGCTTCGACGCGGGAAACCCCTCGCGCCGCAACACACCCACAGCCTCACGCTCCAGCTCACGAAACACCTTCGGCAGCCTGCCAACATCTTTCGAGTTGTAACCAAACATCACCGTCCGGCTTTGGTCCTTAACGACGTCCGCCACCAACACACCAACCGCGGACAACGCGCCCGGAGCAGTCGGCATGACGATCGCCGGAATCCGCAACGCGCGCGCAAGCTCAACCGCGTGCAACCCGCCCGCGCCGCCGAACGGCAACAACGCAAACTGCCTCGGATCGTGACCACGCTCGACCGAAATGTGCCGTAACGCACGTTCCATGTTCGTATTGGCGACGGAGACAACACCTTCCGCCGCCGCAATCAAACTTACTCGTCTGCCAGTAACCCGACTCAGGTCGCCGGCAAGTACGCTCAACGCATCACGCGCCCGCTGTTCGTCCAACTTAAACTCACCACCCAACAACCCACCGCCACCGAAGTGGCCCAACACGACATGCGCGTCAGTCACTGTCGGCAACATCGATCGTCCATAACACGCGGGCCCCGGATCAGCGCCCGCCGACTCCGGCCCGACGCGCAACGATCCACCTTCGTCAACCCGCGCGATCGACCCGCCGCCCGCTCCGACCGTGTGAATGTCCATCACTGAAACCGCCACCGGCAGTCCAGCGACGACTGCTTCATTCGTCGTACGAATCGCGCCGCTGTCGCACAACGCAACGTCCGTCGACGTGCCGCCCATGTCGAACGTGATCACGTTCTTGATGCCTGCCGATCGCGCCGCACGAAGCGCGCCGACCACACCGCCTGATGGACCAGACAGAATCGTCCGCACCGGCTCGTCCGCCGCAACTTCAGCCGAGATGCTGCCGCCCGACGATTGCATTACCCGCAGATTCGCACTCTCAGCTCGCAACCGGTTCAGATAACGGCCCATCAACGGTTGCAGATACGCATTGATAACGACCGTCGACGTCCGCTCAAACTCGCGATACTCCGGCAGTATTCGACTCGAGATCGACAACGGCACGCCCAACGAAGCGAGCGACTCGGCAATGCGCTCCTCATGCTCCGGATGCAAAAACGAAAACAGCAGCGAGATCGCGACCGACTCAACTCCGGCGACCTTCAACTGCTCCACCAGTCGCGGAAGCTCGCTCTCAGCGAGCGGCTCCAACACTTCGCCCGATGCCACCACTCGTTCGCCGACACCAAACCGCAACTCATCGTCCACGAGCGGCGGCGGCTTCACCGCATTTAAGTTGTAGAGTTCGGGCCGCGCCTGGCGACCGATCGCCAACACGTCTTCAAAACCGCGCGTCGTGATCAGCGCCGTCCGCGCCCCGCGCCGTTGCAGCAACGCGTTCGTGCCGACCGTCGTCCCGTGCACGACATCAACGGCGCCTGCGATGCGCGCCAGTCCTTCTCGAATTGCAAGGGAGGGATCTTCCGGTGTGGAGGGAACTTTGAAGAGTTGAACGTGACCGTCTTTGACGAAGACGAAATCGGTGAACGTACCGCCGGTGTCGACGCCGATCCGTGTTTTTGGCCGAGTCAATTGACTGTTACCCAGCACCCGCTCTCATTTGAAGCACGAATAGCGTCGAGAACAAGCTGCACTCGATGACCATCTTCAAACGTCGCTG
>DATANW010000189.1:0-9819 GCA_036266055.1 Pyrinomonadaceae bacterium
GTTCTGGGTGCCAGCGCTCACGAAGAGCAGGTTCGTGCCGATGCTGTCGATCTGCGCCTGCACGGACGCCGACGCACCCTGTCCGATACTCACCATCGCAATCACGGCTGCCACACCGATGATGATGCCGAGCATCGTCAAAGCCGCGCGCATCTTGTTGCGAACAAGTGCGCGAAACGCGACCCGAATGATCATCAGTAAGTTCATTGTTTACTCTTCGTCCTCGTCATCGTCTTCGACGATTGGCAAGTTCTTCAACTCTTCCGCGGCGTCGCGCTTCTCCTGGACCTGGTAGTCGCTCTTGATCTTGCCGTCCTTGAAAACGATCACCCGGTCGGCGTACTGCGCGATGTCCGGTTCGTGTGTGACGAGCACCAGCGTGATCCCGCGTTCACGATTCAAGCGTTGAAAGATCTCCATTACTTCGACTGACGTGCGCGAGTCGAGATTGCCCGTCGGCTCGTCAGCCAGAATCAACGCGGGGTTGTTAACCAGGGAACGGGCCACGGCGACACGCTGCTGCTGTCCTCCCGATAACTGATTCGGGTGGTTCTGCTCGCGCCCCGCGAGCCCGACCGCAGCTAATGCTTCCATAGCCCGTTGGTGACGCTGCGACGCATCAACACCGAGGTAAAGCATCGGCAACTCGACATTCTCGAGCGCCGAAGTACGCGAAAGCAGGTTGAAACCCTGAAACACAAATCCGATCTTCTGGCAGCGAATGTCGGCGCGTTCGTCTTTCGACATCTGCGACACGTCATCGCCGTCGAGAATGTAGGTGCCGCGCGTCGGACGATCCAAACAACCGAGGATGTTCATCGTCGTCGACTTACCCGAACCCGACGCGCCCATGATTGCCACAAACTCGCCTTCGCGAATCGTCAGTGAGACTCCACGCAAGGCGTGCACTTCCACATCGCCCATGGTGTAGGTCTTGTGGATGTGGTCCAACTGGATCACCGGTCGCGATTCCGGCACCTCCATCAGAAGGGCCGGGTTCGCGTTTACTTGTTGTGGTTCAACTCTATACATTTTGTTCCTTACACGGATACACGGATTTATCTGCCGCGGCCGCCGCCTGCGCCACCAACGCGCGGTGTGTTACCGAATCCCGGCGGACGCGACTGATTGTTTTGCGCGCTGCCCGATCCTGAGATCTGCTGGCCGGTGATCACCATATCGCCTTCCTTCAGGTCGCCCTCGACGACTTCCGTTGCGGCGCCATCGCTGAGTCCGACTTTGATTCGTCTTCGTTCGGGGGTACCGTTCTGGCCCAGTACCCACACAATCCGCGTTTGACCATTTAGTACCGGTGCGGATGCTGGAGCAAAATTGCTGTCGCCCTGCTGACGTTGACGTCCCTGGCCTTGCGCGCCACTCGCGTTACCGCCACGCGGTCGGTCCTGCGGCGTAAACCGGAGCGCCGAATTCGGGACCTTCAACACATCGTTCCGCTCGTCAATCGTGATCGTCAGGTTCGCCGTCATACCCGGCTTCAACTTCTGCTCCGGATTGTCCACATTGATCACGACGTTGTAAGTAACCACGTTCTGGACGTCCACCGGATTCAAACGCATCTCCGCTATCTTGCCGTCGAAATCCTTGCCCGGAAACGCATCGACCGTGAACTTCACTGCCTTCGCCTGCTCCACCAAACCGATATCGGCCTGGTCGATGTTCGCAATCACCTGCATCTGCGTCAGGTCGTTTGCGATCGTGAAGAGCGTCGGCGCCGACAAGCTCGCCGCCACCGTCTGACCAACGTTCACGTCACGCGAAACGACGATGCCGTCAATCGGCGACGCGATCGTCGTGTGACTGAGATTTACTTCCGCCAGACTGAGTGCAGCCTGGGCTTGCTGCACCTGAGCGGCGGCTTGCTGTACCTGGGCCTCGGACTGTTGCACCTGGGCCTTGGACTGTTCGACGGCGGCTTGGGACTGCGCGATGCCGGCGCTCGATGACGATTGCTCCGCGAGCTTCGCCTGGTCTAACTGTGAAACCGCCTGGTTGTATCTCGCCTCCGCGGTCTTGTATGCGGTCATGGCGACGTCGTAATCGCGCTGCGCGATCACGCCTGCTTTAAGCAATGATTCCTGTTGCTTCAACAGACTGAGCGCGTCGTCCTGTTGCGCCTTCAACACGGCGACGTTCGCCTGCGCACCCGACACACCAGCCTGATTGTTTTGCACTGTCGAGCGCGCGGCCAAACCTCTCGCCTGCGCGTCGCTCACGCCGGCCCGTGAATTAACAACGGCGGCGCGCGCATTCGCTAAGCTCGCGCGTGCCTGCTCGAGGTTCGCCCGTGCCTGGTCCACCTGCGCTTTCGCGGTTGACGGATCGAGCTGCGCTACTACCTGTCCTTTTTTCACAACTGAATTGAAGTCAGCGTAAAGCGCGGAGATAGTTCCCGATGCCTGACTGCCGACCTGGACCGTCGTCACTGCTTGCAGTGCGCCGGTTGCGGTGACTGTGTTGCGCAGGTTGCCGCGCTCGACACGCGCGGTCAGGTACTGTGGAGTGCTCGCGTCGCTGCCCCAGAAATAGAAGCCGGCGAGCATAACAGCGGCCATCATTCCGCCGCCGATCAACAATTTCTTTTTGCCTGCGAGCAACCTGGCCCAAAAGCGTTGCAGCCAGGCGGCGTTCACACCGCCGCTCAGGCCGGTCACCAGTGTTTGATTTTTGATAGTTTGAGTCGACATTCGGTTCCTACCTCTTATTTCCAGACACCATTTGAACTATGTTGGTTACAAGGCAAACACTATTCTCAAAGCCGGTGCGAAGGGCTGCCGATATGAATGTGAGGACCGGTTGCAACGCCCGGAATGGTCCCTCTGAACGCCAGATACGGAATACCGGCGTTCTGCAAGTACGCGATTAGCGCGCGTCCTTCAGCGCTGTCCGGATGCAGTCCAACATCGACCGAATTCCGATGATCCCAACCCATACGGTTGTGAGTTGCACTTTGACCGACTGCGCTGGTCGGCAACGGCTTTCGGAAAGTGTTCGAAAAGAATTGTTGAACGGTGCTCAGACTCGCAATCGACCAGTTTCCCGCGGTCGAACGTGTAATCATTGACGTCGGTTTGACGAATGTTTTGATTTTGGCGAGTTGCTGTGCTTTCGCGAGTTCCTGCGCTTGAACTTTCGACAGTTGGTCGGCTTTTTTCGTCTCTTCAACGCGCGTCTTCGCGGCGGTCAGGTCCTGCTCGGCTTTCTCCAGTTCAATCCGTGCGATTAGACCCTCGGAATAGAGTTGTCTCAGTAGATCCGTGTTCTTCGTAAGTTTCTCAACTTCCGTTTCCTGCGCTGGGGTAACAGCCGAAACTAAGAAAATAATCGCCGCTAGTAGGAATGTCTTTTTCACTATCTTACAGACACGGATTCAGACGGATCGGTTACATGTAACCAATGGGGGAAACGAGGTGTCTTACCAGTCGGGACACTCCCCTGGAATTGATTTAATGACACTCAGGAGTAAGAAAACTGAAATGAACAAACCCGGACGGTTTAAAACATTGGCAATCGCTACTCTCTCGGCCATTGCTTTAGCTGCCTCGATCGCTGTTGCCCAGACGGCTACCACGCCGCAGGGCGATCAGAAACAAGGTGCGCGCCCCGAGTGGCGTGGCCGTGGTCGAGGTGATCACAAGGGCATGAGAGGAATGCGCGGTGGCGAGTTCTTCCATAGCCTGAACCTAACCACTGACCAGCAAGCTAAGATGAAAACGATTCGCGAAAGTTTTGCCCAAAGCAACAAACCGTTGCGCGAGCAGCTTCGAGCCAAACGGCAGGAGTTGCGTCAGGCGAGCGAAGGCGGTACGTTCAACGAAGCTCTGGCTACTCAGAAACTGACGGAAATGGCTTCCCTCGAAGCCAAGCTGATGGGCGAGCGGTTCAAGCTCCATCAGGAGATGCTTTCCGTTTTGACGACTGAGCAAAAAGCCCAGTTGGAACAGGCGAAAGCGCAGCGCAAGGCCCGATTCGAACAGCGCAAAGCGGGACGCCCGACACAGCAGTAAGCGTCTCCCCCACGGAACTGGCGGATTCCGAGTCACATTAAGGATCCGCCAGCCGATTTCCGGTGAGGACCGCATCTGGCGAGTGGGATTGAACAGGCCACCGAACTCGACCTGGCGCAACGAGCGCAGGGAGGCGACGAGTCTGCCTTTGCGGAAATAGTAAGACGATTTAGTCCCCGAGTTTTTAGCGTTGCCAGCCGGTTCTTTCGCGAACGAAGTCAGGCGGAAGATGCGGCGCAGGAAGTTTTTTTGAAAGCGTTCACGCAACTCGGGAGTTTCGAAGGACGCGGATCGATGGAAGGTTGGTTGACGAGAATCGCCACCAACACTTGTTTGAATTTGATCAGAGGATCGAAGCGGAGACCCGAGTTAACTGTATCCGATCTTAGTGACGATGAGAGCGGTTGGTTGGATCAGCAATTTGCGGATACGAAGAGTTCGGTTGAAAACGATTTAGTCGCCGCGGACCTGGCCGATCGATTACTCGGCACGCTGTCGCCGGAAGATCAGCAGGCCTTGTTGATGATCGACGGCGAGAACGCGTCGATCAAGGAAGTCGCGGAAGCTACGGGTTGGTCAGAGTCGAAGGTCAAGGTGAGGGCGTTTCGCGCGCGGAAGAAGATTCGGGAAGCGATGGAGAAGTTGTTGAGTTATAAAGGTACGCCGGCGGGGGTGCACGGCAGCAAGTAATCAGAGCCGAGCAGGTGAGCAAATGAAAGACAAGCACATCATTGAAATCATCGATAGCGTGGCACTCGCGAGCCTGTCGCCGATTGAGCTCGACGAGGTGAAGTCTCATGCGCGCGACTGTGCGTCGTGTCGCACGGCTTTCGAAGCCGCACAAGTTTCGGCTTTAGTGATCAAGCAACGCGCACAGGTGAAGATCGAGCCGTCGCCGTTCTTTCAAACGAGAGTGATGGCCGCGTGGAGAGAACAGCAGTCCGCCGAAAACCTGCCCGCGTTTCTGCGACTGTGGAAGTCGGCGAGTGCGCTGGTTTCGACGATGGCCTTGGCGACAGTGGCGTTGGCAGCCATGACTTTTGTCTATCCCGAACCTGCGACGGCGTTGACAGAGCAAGTAGCATCGGCTGATACGGCGGAAGCGGTGATCTTTGGTCAGGGTGACGAGCAGTTAACTTACGAGCAGGTGTTGAGCACCATTTACGACGAGGGGGACGAGGCAAAGTAATCATGAATAACGTTGCTAAGAACAGGTGGCAGGTTCGCGTTGCAGCAATGATCATCTTCGTGCTTGGTTTTGCCGCGGGCGTCCTCGCGCTCAACGTCTATCGGAGAGTGGCAGGCGCCGATCGGCCGCCGCGCGATCGCTTTGAGCAGATGGCGCGACGGTTGAACCTCAGCGACGATCAGAAGACGAAGGTCCAACAGATATTGGGCGACACGAGGGAGCAGGTGCGCGCGCTGCGTCGTGAGTCGGAGCCTAAGTTTGACGAGATTCGACGTCAGGCAGACACGCGTTTGCAGGAAGTGTTGACGCCAGAGCAGTGGCAACAGTTTCAGACGGAGCGTCAGCAGATGCGCGGCCGTCGCGGTGGTCGTGGTGGGCCGGGCGGTCCGCGAGATGACGGACCGTGACGAAAAGAAATTCTATTTCCATTGGTCCAGCCCTACCGAGAGACTCATGAGAAAAGGAATTCAAGAAATTCTTTCTTAAAAAATCCTTTTTCCATCGGGCACTCGCAATCGCTACCATCGATGATAAGCGTCGTGTTCACGGTTTAATAATCGCTTTTAAAACACGGCCTTCAGCAACATCCGCTAGCGCTTCGTTAGCGGCTGTTAGTTTATAAGCATCCAGTTTCATACCCGCCCATAATTCCGGCTTCGCCGAGGCGAGCTGCGCGCTGCGATAGAAGTGAGAGAAGTCGGAACCCCAGCAGCCACGCACGTCCAGATGTTTCTTGTTGAGATCGAGATGAGGATTGAATGAAGTTTCACCGTGATCGGTGTACTGACCCACGACTACGACGGTGCCCGCGTCGCGGGTGAAGCGCATCGCTTGCGCGACAGCTTCGGGCGCTCCAGTGGCCTCAATCGTCACGTCCGCGCCGCGTCCGGCTGTTTGTTCTCGTACCCAAGTCAAGCGTTCGTCTTCATCGCGCGTCTCGATGTTGAGCGTCGCCGCCGCGCCCGCCTGTTGAGCCGCGTCGAGACGGGCTTCCGGCGCGCCGATGCAGAGCACTCGCAACGCGCCGCGCATCCGGGCCATGAGGATCGCGTTGACGCCTACCGGTCCCGAACCGAGAACGAGAACAGTGTCGCCGATGCGAATATCGCCGCGTTCGATCGCGTGCAACGAGGTCGGCAGCGCGCAGCCGCCGGCCATGAAAGTTTCCGGAGTTGCATCGAAGCGAATGCAGCGAGTGCCGGGCTTGAGATAAATGTGTGTGGCCCAACCACCGCATAGTCCGTCGTCGAGACCGTAAGTGATGCCGTAGACTTTTCGGTGCGGACAGCGAGTCGAAGCTTTCGCGACGAGACAATACCAGCACGCGTTGCAGGTGCGATGAACGTCGAGAAAAGTGACGCGATCACCTTCGTGAAACGGTTTGCCGTAGATGTCGAGCAGCTCGCCGCGGATCTTTTGCAGGCGTCCAACGGAGACGTGGCCCGGCACGAGTGGATAGGGAACGCCGGCGAGACGTCCGCGCTGCAAGTGCACGTCAGTGCCGCAGACCTCCGACAGCTCGACTTCGAGCAGTGCCGAATTGCTTTCGAGATCCGGCTCGGCAACGTCACGCAATTCGACGGGGCTGTTTGGTTCAGGGATAACGGCAACGATAGGCATCAGTCAGGGCCTCACTTGAATGGAAACCATAATATCTGTATAAGAACCTCCGTGCCACAGAGTCGTCACCGAAAAATCCAACGCGCACGCAAGAGACCACGCAATCCGAACGCCCCTCCGAGCCCGCAAGCGCAGTCGCAGGCTTCGCGTAATCAGTATCTTCGCATCGGTGCTATCGCGTTGGTCCTTTTGGTCGCGGGAACTGCGGTTATCTACGTCATCACGCGCCGCGCAAATCCGGCGGGCGAGGAAGTCGTTACTCCTTCGGGACTCAAATACGTCGATCTAAAAGTCGGTGATGGGCCAAGTCCGAAAGTGGGGCAGACTGTTGTGGTCAATTACATCGGCACGCTCGAAGACGGCACCGAGTTCGACAGCACCACCGGCAAGCCACCCGCCAATTTTCCAATTGGTGTCGGCAGGGTGATCAAGGGTTGGGACGAAGGTCTCATGACCATGAAAGTCGGTGGCAAACGGAAGTTCACGATTCCCGCTGACCTGGCCTATGGTTCGATGGGCAGACCACCAAAAATTCCAGCCAACGCTACACTCCTTTTCGACGTCGAGCTGGTCGGCATCCGTTAAGACCAGCGCCGCATTATTGCACTAATCTTGCTTTTTCCTTTTTCCGCGCCTTTCCTACGACGGAATGTAGTAGATTGACTTTGCTCTCTCCTCTTGTCCCTCAATCGCAAATTCATTTAAGGAGCGTGCCATGAGCAAATTGATTCAGAAGGGAACTTACGCGGCATTCCTGTGTCTTCTCGTGTTGGTCCTGGCGACCGGCGTTTTCGCGCAAGGCAAGGGAGCGGGCAAGGGAGGAGGCGGCGGCAGTGGTAAAGGTGGAGGCAGCAGCAGCGGTCACGGTGGTGGACCACCGACCGGAGTTGGCGTCGATCGTGGACTCGGCAACGCCTCGGAAAAATCCAAAGGGCGTTCGGATGAAGGCTTGAGCAATGCGTCAACCAAGTCGAACGGTCGCTCAGATGCCGGCCTCGAACGGGCGCGCAAAGCGAACGACAACCTGCGTCGCGCTGATGACGATCTGCGAGATCATCCCGGTGTTCCCAGGGCGCTGCACACGAACGCGAACGATCTTCGTGCCGGGTACCAGTCAGCACTGGCGACGAATCCGGATCTGACTTTCGGCAACTACGTTTCAGCCACCCGCCTATCGCAAAATCTCGGCAGCAGGAACCGCAACATCACGCGCGGCGCGATTCTGAACGGACTCGCTTCAGGACGAAGTTTGGGTCAGACGTTGCAGGACCTCGGTTTGAATGAACGCGAATCCAAAGACGCTCGTAAACAAGTCGAAAGAGAGCTGAAGGACGCGCGCAAGAACCATTAAAAACTCGCAAACGATCAAATCCGTGTTACTTCACAACACGGATTTGATTACTACTTCTCGCAGCGTTACTCTCCTCACATGAGTAAGAACACAATAACGATTACTGACAATCGAACCGGCAAGCAGTATGAACTGCCGATCGAAGACGGCACGATCCGCGCGATGGATCTGCGCCAGATCAAAGTCTCCGACGACGACTTCGGCATGATGACTTACGACCCGGCGTTCATGAATACCGCCTCTTGCAAGAGCCGCATTACGTTCATCGACGGCGACAAAGGCATTCTCGAATATCGCGGCTACCCGATCGATCAACTGGCAGAAAAGAGCACCTATCTGGAAGTCGCTTACCTGCTGCTCCACGGCGAGCTGCCCAACGAACCGCAGCTCAACGAGTGGACCAAAAACATCACCTATCATACGTTCATCAACGAAAGCATTAAGAAGGTAATCGACGGCTTCCACTACAACGCGCACCCAATGGGCATGTTTGAAGCTACGCTCGGCGCGCTCTCGACTTTCTATCCCGACGCGAAAGACATCTTTAACACCGAATGCCGTTGGAAGCAGATCTATCGCCTCATCGCGAAGGTGCCGACGATCGCGGCGTTCGCGTTTCGTCACCGGATCGGCATGCAGTACTCGTATCCCGACAACGATCTGAGTTACGAAGGCAATTTCCTGAACATGATGTTCAAGACGACGGAGTTGAAGTATCAACCAAATCCGGTGTTGGAACGCGCGCTCAGTGTTCTATACATTCTGCACGCCGATCACGAACAGAACTGTAGTACCAACGCCATGCGCAGCATCGGCAGCGCACACACGGATCCGTTTTCATCGCTGGCCGGCGCGGCCGCGGCGCTGTATGGACCACTGCACGGCGGCGCGAACGAGATGGTGTTGCGGATGTTGAAGGAGATCGGGTCAGTCGACAAAGTTCCGGATTACATCAAACGCGTGAAAGCCGGCGAGTTTCGTCTGATGGGCTTCGGTCACCGCGTTTACAAGAACTACGATCCCCGCGCGCGCATCATCAAGCAGGTCGCGTACGAAGTGTTTGAAGTTACGGGAAAGGATCCGCTGCTCGATATCGCGCTCGAGTTGGAACGGATCGCGCTGGAAGACGAGTACTTCGTCAAACGACGGCTGTATCCAAACGTGGACTTCTACTCGGGCATCATCTATCAGGCGATGCGTTTTCCGGTGGATATGTTTCCGGTGATGTTCGCGATTCCGCGCACTTCAGGTTGGCTGGCGCAATGGGTCGAATTGCTGGAGGACGCGGAACAGAAGATCGCGCGTCCGCGGCAGATCTATGTGGGCCATGGAACGCGGGATTACGTTCCGCTTTCGGAAAGACGTTAACCACAAAAGGCACAAAAAGCACAGAAGGCACAAAAAGATAAAAACGGGGGAAGAGTTAATCACTCAAGTTTCGACGGGGCTTCAGGCGCATCAGGTAAGTGGTACATCTGCTGACGCCACGGGAAGAGTTAATCACGCCACGGGAAGAGTTAATCACGCCACGGGAAGAGTTGATCACGCCCAGGAAGAGTTAATCACGCCCGGGAAGAGTCAACTACTCCTTCCTTATACTCTTTGTGCCTTTTGTGTCTTTTGTGCCTTTTGTG
>DATANW010000190.1:0-37738 GCA_036266055.1 Pyrinomonadaceae bacterium
CTGCGCGCGTTCGGCATCTACTCGATGCGTGTTGGTGACCCGAAGGAGTTCATTAGCGAGATCGCCGGAACAAACGCGCACTTTGTAACCGAAGACATTGAAGGTCAGCTCAAGCGCACGCTCGTCAGCGGCTTCAGCGACGCGCTTGCCGAGTCGAAGATCGCCGCGCTCGATCTCGCTTCAAACTACGACGAACTCTCCGTGCTGACCCGTCAGAAGTTGAACGAAGACTTCCAGGCCTTTGGTTTGCAGTTGACGAAGTTCCTGGTTGAGAACATCTCGTTGCCACAGGAAGTTGAAGCGGCGATGGACAAACGCACGTCGATGGGTGTTATCGGCGACGTCGGTCGTTACACTCAATTCCAGGCTGCCGATGCGATGCGTGATGCGGCGCAGAATCAAAGTGGCGGCGCCGGCACGGGCGTAGGCCTCGGCGCGGGGTTCGCAATGGGAAATGCAATGGCCGGAGCGATGAGCGATGCGATGCGGCAGTCGAGAGAAAGTAGCAGCGCATCCCAGCCAGCCGCTGCGCCTGACACAGGTATTGCTTGTGCGCAGTGTGGTCATCGCAATCCGCCGAACGCCAAGTTCTGTCAGGAGTGCGGTGCGAAACAAGGACCAGCGAAGTGTGCGAATTGTCAGTCGGATTTGACCCCCGGTGCTAAGTTCTGCAATGAGTGCGGGCAGAAAGTTTAAGGACGGCGAGGCATAGCCGTCGCCGCACAGCAGACGGCAGAGCGGTTGCGCACAGGTCCACTAAATTTGCAAACGGGCTGAACGGGTGTAGACCTCATGCTGAGAGCGTTGACGCGTCCCAGGCGGGTAGTGATTACCGGCATGGGGTGTGTCACACCGTTGGGAATCGGCCGCGAAGCATTCTGGCGCGGACTCATCGCGGGTGAAAGCGGAGTCCGCCGCATCGCGGCCTTTGATCCTTCCACTTTCCCCGTCCAGATCGCCGCCGAAGTACCTTCCTTCGACTGGGAAGCGCAACTCAATCCGAAAGATCGCAAACACGTGCCGCGCACAGTGCCGTTGGCCCTGGCAGCCGCGCGTGAAGCACTCGAGGACGCAGGCCTGTTTCCAAACGATCTCTCGCTCGAGGAGCGTCGCGCGTTTGGCGTTGAGTTAGGCACGGGCGGCGGCGGCCTCGCCTTCACCGAACAACAGTACGAGTACTGGTACGTTGGTCCAACCAATAAGGCCAGTGTTTACACGATTCCCGCCTCGACGCACGGAGGACTGTCGAGTGAGCTCTCGATGGCGTTTGGTCTACGTGGTCTGTCGCACATCGTCTCGACGGGGTGCACCAGTTCCACCGACGCGATGGCTTACGCCGCGCAACACATCGCGGTCGGCCGTCAGGACGTGATGCTTTCCGGCGGCGTCGACGCGCCTATCGCGCCGGGGATTCTCGCCGCGTTCAACCTCATGACCGTGCTCACAAACGATTGGAACAACGAACCGCATCGAGCTTCGCGCCCGTTCTCTCGTAATCGATCGGGAATCGTTTTAGGCGAGGGTTCGTGGATCTACGTGCTCGAAGAGTTGCGACATGCAACGAATCGAGGCGCGAAGATCTACGCGGAGATCACCGGTTACGGCGCGACGTGCGATGCGTATCACCGGGTGCGCCTGGCTGAAGATGGGCACGAGCCTGCACGCGCGATGCAACTCGCGCTTGACGACGCCGGCTGCGAACCGAAAGACATCGATTACGTGAACCTGCACGGCACGTCGACGCTGCTGAACGACCGCATCGAGACGAGCGCGTTGAAGCTCGCGTTTGACGGACATGCGGCGCGGATCCCGATGTCGGCGACCAAGTCACAAATCGGACATCCGCAAGGCGCGAGTGGCGCAGCCGGTCTGGCCGCGGCGCTCTGCGCGATGCATACAAACAAGATCCCGCCAACGATCAACCTCGACGACCCCGATCCCGATTGCGACCTCGATTACGTCCCCAACGAAGCGCGCGAAGCGAGTGTGCGAGTCGCACTGTGCAACTGCATCGGTTTTGGTTCGAAGAACAGCGCGCTGGTAGTTTCAAGACTTTCTTAGCAAATTTGGACTCTTTTGTGGCCAATGTTCGACAAGTTCAAGCGGCGGAGTTACGAACTCGAGTACATAGACACGGGGGATTACACGCCAGCCGAGTACGAAGACTGCATCGGCGAGTTGCAGCTCGTGAACCGCTGGATGGGCGATGCACACACCTTGAAGAACACGCTGCTGAAGGACGTCGCTGCGGTCGGATTGAAAGAGTTTTCCGTTCTCGACGTCGGCGCCGGATCGGGAGAACTCCTGCGCGTTGCGGCGACCTGGTCCAGGGAAACGGGCCGCCAGGTTCGTGCGGTTGGACTCGAGTTAAACGAACGTTCCGCCTCGGCGATTCTCGAAGATTCAGGTGGGTTCCCAGAGATCTCTTCAGTGCGCGGCGATGCGTTAAAGCTGCCATTCGCCGACGCGGATTTTGATTACGTGATCTGTTCGCTATTTACTCACCATTTTGTCGAAGACCAGATCGTCCAGATTTTTCGTGAGATGAATCGAGTCGCGCGGCGGCGGATAATCGTGATCGATCTGCATCGACATCCGGTCGCTTATTTTCTGTATTCCACCATCGCGAAGTTAGTTTTGAAGAACCGGTTGATTCGCCACGACGGTGCGCTATCGATACTCAGAAGTTTCAAAGCGGACGAATTATTTGACTTAGCGAAACGTGCGGGGCTGCGCGACGCATCGATCGAGCGCCACTTTCCGTTCCGCCTGGCATTGAATGCACAAACCAGCTGATAACTACTACGACGTGATCATCGCCGGGGGTGGACCAGCAGGCGCGAGCGCTGCCATCCATCTCGCCCATGGCGGTGTGCGTGTCTTGTTGCTCGAGCAGAAGAAGTTTCCGCGAGCGAAGCTGTGCGGCGAGTTCATCTCTCCTGAATGCCAGGCGCACTTTGAAAAACTCGGTGTCGCGGCCGCGATGATCTCCTCCGGTCCGGCTTTGCTCGATGAAACAGTTTTCTATTCGAGCAAGGGCCATCACGTCGCCGTGCCGAGCAGTTGGTTCAGCGGGGGACGCGCTGCATACGGTTTGAGTCGCGCGATGATGGACGAAGTGCTTTTGCGAAACGCGCAGGATAACGGCGTCGTCGTTCATGAAAGCGCGAGCATCACTGAGCCTTTACTGGACGGCGAGAGAGTTGTGGGCGTGCGCGTGAAGATCGACGGCGCGCAGCACGAGTTTCGCGCGCCGATTACGATCGACGCCACGGGCCGCGCTCGCATACTCTCACGCAAGGTCAACCACAGTAACGGCAAGCGTCCGGGTCTCGTTGCTTTCAAAGCACATTTCAATAAAACGAAAGTCGCACCCGGCGCATGCGAGATCTATTTTTATCCCGGTGGTTACGGCGGATTGAGCACGGTGGAAGGCGGCGCGAGCAATCTTTGTTTCATCGTGTCGGCGGAATACGTGAAGCGCTGCAATTCCGATCCGAATGCGGTCTTGCGCGAATGTGTAATGAAAAACCGGCGAGCAGCGGAGACGCTCGAAACTGCCGAGGTATGCTCCGAATGGTTGAGTGCCTCGTGGGAACGGTTTGGTCGCCAGCGTCCGAGTCCGGCTCCCGGTTTGCTGGCCATCGGCGATTCGGCGGCTTTCATCGATCCGTTCACGGGCAGCGGGATGTTGATGGCGTTTGAGAGCGGTGAACTGGTGGCGCGCGTGATTCGGAGTCAACAACACGGACTCGAAGAAAATTACACCGCCAGTTATAGCCGAGCTTTTGACTCGCGTCTCCGAATTTGCGGATTGCTTCGTCGCGCCGCGTTCAGTCCTCGCCTCGCTGAGCTCGGGATTGCGATCTGCGGTGCGAGCGAACGCTTTCGCAACCTCCTCGCACGGGCGACGCGCTCCCACCCGAAACCAGATAAATTCTTGCCACAGAAGCTCTTTTAGAGTAAAAAGGCTGAGCAGTTTTGGTCTCTCTACCAGCTTCTTGTCTCTCGTCCAACGGAAAGCGAAACGTACAAAGTCTTGAGTGACTGCGCGAGTTTAGTATCGCGAAATTAGTTAAGGAGAATACGGCGATGATGTTTGTATCCTTCATGTCCGGGCTTGTCAGATCATTTCGAATCACTTCCCTGCTGGTGATCACCCTCGCTGCGGCGAGTGTGGCCTTCGGACAGGCACAGTCGAATGCTGCCGACTTGCAAGGCACTGTAAGAGACGCGACCGGCGCCGTAGTCACAAACGCGACGGTCACCGCGCGTAATGCCGCGACAAACGTCACGCGTTCCGCAACGACCAACGACGAAGGTGTCTATCGCATCATCAACCTGCCGCCAGGCGACTATGAAGTCACAGTCGAAGCCGCAAACTTCAAAAAACTCGTGCTGCCGACGATTACCGTCACGATCGGCCAGACGGCCCAGTTGAACGCTGACCTTCAACCCGGCGAGATCTCCGAAACGGTTGTTGTTTCCGACGCAACTTCCCAGATCGTTGAAACTACGAAGACCGCGGTCGCAACCACAATCCAACAGCAGCAAATCAACAGTCTTCCGATCAACGAACGGAACTACATCAATTTTGCGACGCTGTCATCGCCGGTCAGCCGGGATGCCGGCCGCCCGATCGGACCAGCGCCCACCACCGGTTTGAACTTCGGTGGTCAGCGTGGACGTTCGAACCTCGTGCAAGTTGACGGCGCCGATAACACTGACAACTCAGTGAACGCGTCGAAATCAACTGTCAGTCAGGAAGCGGTGCAGGAATTTCAAGTAGTCATAAACTCGTTTGCGCCGGAGTTTGGACGTTCCGCCGGCGGCGTCGTGAATGTCGTCACGAAATCCGGCTCGAGAGAGCTTCACGGAAACATGTTCGGGTTCTTACGTCACCGGAGCTTCCAGGCGCGCAACGCTTTCGCCCCAATTGAAGATCCGCCGTTTACGCGAACGCAGTACGGTTTCACGATCGGCGGCCCGTTCAATCCGGAGCACACGTTTTTCTTCTTTGCGTTCGAACAACGGCGACGCAACGAATCGGGTTTCTTCACGAGCAACGTGGCACAGGGGTTGAACGGATCCGCGACGATTCCCGTCATTGCGGGGCTCAATCCGATCGCGCGCACGTTCAACAACATCACGCCGCAACAAGCCGCCTTTATCAACGCGCTCGTTGGAAGCGGAAATCCGACCAACATTTGCGGTGCTCGCGCTTATGCGTTTTTCGCGTCCAGTGGCGGCACGACCGCGTTGACCGGCAGCAACGCGCTGACGTCGCCGAACGACGGCAGCTTGTGTCCGGCGATCAGTCCGATCCTGCCCGGTGCGATTGGACCACGCTTCATTCTTTCCGGCGCGCCGGTACCCAGCGGCACGACAAACGCAGCGGGTCAGTTCATCGCGTTCCGTCCGCTCAACAGTTTGCAAACAGTGTTTCCGATTACGGACCGCACAACATTCAACTCGTTCCGCCTGGACCATATGATCACGCGGAACCAACAGTTGACCCTGCGATTTGGCTACAACCCAAGCGAGATCACTGGTATTCAGGTCGAATCGCAGAACCAGTCGCTCGGTCAGAACGACTTTTCGCGCACCGGTATTCAGACGCTTCGCGACGTTCCCTTCGTCGCAACTCTGACCTCGACGCTTTCGCCGCGCGTCGTTAACGAAGCTCGCTTCAACTTCGGCCTGCGCCGCGCGACTTTCAAATCTCAAAATGGTGACGCGGTTGCTTTTAATATCTCCGGTACCGCGTTCATCGGTCGCGAACTCTTCTCGCCGGTGGTGCGTTCCGAAACGCGTTATGAGTTCACTGACAACATCAACATCGTTCGTGGCACGCATAATTTCAAATTCGGCGGCGACATTGCCTTCGTACGCATTCCCGAGGCGATCTTCGAGTTGAACTTTGCCGGTTTGTTCAATTTCGGCGGACTCTCCGCGGCCACGCTGAATCCCGCTTTCGCGGGCGCTCCGGATTTCACTCCGGTGCAGCAGTACGGTCTCGGATTCCCGGCGAACTTCATTCAAGGTTTCGGCAATCCGATCAGCAGCATCAGCAACAAGCCGATGGCGTTCTTTGCGCAGGACGACTGGAACATCCGTCGTAACCTGACGCTCAAGTACGGCGTCCGGTACGACATTGAACTCACGGAACAGATCCCGACGCTGCCGTTGCGCGATCCGCTCTCCGGCATCACGCTCTCCGCTGCCGACGTTCTTGCGGCGCAAGACGCGATGGGTGTGCAACAGGGATTTCCGCGTGACAAGAACAACTGGGCGCCGCGTCTGGCGATTGCCTGGGATCCGTGGGGTGACGGCAAAACGTCCGTGCGTGCCGCGTATGGCCTCTTCTACGATCACCCGCTGCTGGCGATCGCGTTCAACTCCGATATCGCCGACGCGGTGCAACAGCAACAAGGAATCCTGACGCCGGGAAGTCCGGCGCAGACCGCGTTACTCAACGCCGTGCAAGTGTTTCAGGGAACAGTTTGTCCTCCGGGTGGACCAGTCACGCCGATCTGTCCGGCGGGCGTAGTCACGCCTGGTGTTGCTGCGGGCGCTCAATATCAATTCGGCCGCCAGCGGTTCAACGATCAAACGTTCCCGGGCTTTGGTCCAGTGCTGCCGTTTACGCTGCACGTGCAGAAAGACTTCGAGTACTCGTACGCAACGCAGGGCAACTTCACGGTCGAGCGCCAGTTGACGCAAGACATGACGCTCTCCGGCAGTTTCCTTCACGTGCAGGCGCGTCACTTGCCGCATCCGCTCGACATCAACGCGCCACGGACGGAACTGCAGATTCAAAACTTCGTCCGTTGGGCCGGACGAAATCCGGTGAGCACGACGGAAGCAGTTGCGTTCTCGATTCCAACGAGCGGCGGTGCGTGTCCTGGTGGTGTTCCGCTCCAGTGTTTCACGATGGCGACGCCTACCGGCGCTCCCGCATTTCCGACAGCGGGACAAACGTTCGCGATCATCATCCCCGGCATGATTGCGGCGCCGCTAACGAACCTCGGCAGTCGCATCATAAACGCCGGTATCGCAAACTTCTTCCGCCCGAGCGCACCAAATTATTTCCTGGCCCAGGCGCTTTCCGGCGGTCTCGTGACACCTGCCGTCCTGAATTCCGCACTAGGTGGTACGCTGCGAACGCCGGGCGTCGTTTCGCCGTTTGGCTCGATCAACGCGCAGACCTCCGACGGTAATTCCGATTACAACGCGCTGAACATAGATCTGCGGAAGCGCTACTCGAACAACTTCCAGTTCCTCGCGTCGTACACGTGGTCGCACTCAATCGACGATTCATCCGACCTGCAGACGTTGCTGCTGCCACAGGACAACCGCAACTTCCGCGCGGAGCGTTCGGATTCACTCTTCGATCAACGTCATCGATTTGTCGTGAGCGGCATGATCGGATCCCCGAGTAGTTGGGTCACGGGCTCGGGCTTCCAGCGTTTTCTGTCTAACTTCACGATCGCTCCAATCTTCGAGATCTCGTCAGGCCGGCCGTTCAATATCCTGAGTAACCAGGACACGAACAACGACCAGTCGAACCAAACGGACCGTCCAACGCTGCTGGATAACGGAACGCTGTGCGTGCCGGGAACTACCGGGTGCATACCGTTGATTACGAATGGACAGTTTTCAAGCGGAAGTTTGCCGCGCAACTCCGGCCTTACGCATCGTTACGTTTCGCTCGACATGCGTCTCGCGAAGCTGGTCCCGCTTGGTGAAAGTTTCCGGTTGGAGCTGATCGCCGAAGGGTTCAACCTGTTCAATCGGTTCAACGAAGGCGCCGCGTCGCCGTTCATCACCGACGTCAACGCGTTCAACCTGCGTTCCGGCAACGGCCGCTACTACAGTCGTCCGACGGCAGCCTTCGACTCGCGGCAGTTCCAGTTTGGACTGAAGCTGAACTTCTAGGGTTGGCCCAGGCGCTTTAGTTGCTGCGCGGCGTTGGTGTTTTTAGGATCAAGCGCGAGCGAGCGTTTGTAGTTGCTGATTGCGAGTTCGCGGTTGCCGTTGGCCTCGTAGGCTTCCGCGACACTGTCGTAGACGTTCGCGCTGGTTGGATAGAGGAAGACGTTTAATTTAAAAATCTCGAGCGCTTCCTTTGGTTTTCCGCCGCCGTTGAGCATTCGATACGCCCACTCGTTCAGATCGTTTTCGAGGGGTTGAAAGCCGGCATTCCGCCTCTTCAACTCCTTGAAAACTTCAATGGCTCGTTCGTAACCACGTTGGCGCAACTCCATCCTTAACGCGGTCACGGGATCCGACAGCGCGATCTCGGGATCGTAAATGCCCGCGAGTTCATCGATGAAGTCCTCGGGAAAAGCACCCGCGAGATTAGTCAGGACCACGATCGCCAGGCCGTCTTCAGGATAGACAATGAATGCCGCACGACTTCCGCCGGTCGCGATCACGGCGCGATGTTTCGGCCGCGGCTTAGTCATCCAACCTATGGCCCACAGCGTCGGCGAACCGTCGTTGAAACTGCCCGCTCGCCACAGCGTTTCGAGCGCAGACCTGGTTTTCAACAGCTTGCCTTGCTGAAGAGCAATGAGCCAGTGAGCTAAATCTTCGGCGCTGCTGTTCATTCCTGATGCGGTGCGACGAAACGGCGGAAACTCCGCGTAATCGATCACCAACTTTTCCTGGCGCAACTTTTCACCATCGACGCTTCTCACGTAACGATAAGTCGGCGTCTTGTTTGAGACTACATCGCGAGAATCGCCAAAGCCCGTTTGTTGCATTCCGGCCGGTTGAAACTGTTGTGTCTGAAATCCTTCAGCGAACGGTTTGCCGGCCAGCTTGTCGATGATCTTGCCCAACAGCGCGTAGTTTGTTTGGTTGTAGCTGAAGCGTTCGCCGGCGGCGGAATTCATCGGTAGCGATTTTGTTTGGTTCCACAGGTCCTCTTCGCTAACGCCGGCGGGCAAGCCGTAAGTGATCGGATCGAGCAGCCGAAGAATGTTGGGCAGACCGGAAACGTGCGTCAGCAGTTGCTTGACAGTGATCGGCTTCCAGGCTTCAGGGAGATCGTCAAGGTAGCGCGAGATTGGTGCTGAAAGATCGAGCTTGCCGTCTTCGACCAACTGCATGATCGCGACGCCGGTAAAGGCTTTGGTGCACGAGTAAATCGGGAAGACTGTTTGTTTGGTGACCGGAACAGAGTGTTGGATATCAGCGGTGCCGGCCGCGATCGACAAAACGATTTTTCCGTTCTTCACGACGGCAGCTTGAACGCCGGGAATTCTTCGTTCGCGCATTTCGCGTCTTATTAGCGACTCAACTCGCGTCGCTTCAGACTGCGCAACTGCCGCGGCCTGACAGGTCACTAGAATTAATACGAGTAGAAGTAAACGCATACGCCAAAGAAACACCGCACCCGCTTGGTTTGTGAACTTAGGCTGCGCAAAGTTTCACTGTTAATTCGACGACTCTTCGGACGTTAATCTACGGGAGACAAGAGATGCACTGTTTGATTGAGACCCGTGAATTGACCCGCCGGTTTGGACCGCGCACCGCCGTCGACACGTTGAATCTGGCGGTGCCGGCGGCGGGTGTTTACGGGTTTCTTGGTCCAAACGGCGCGGGCAAAACGACCGCGATACGCATGTTGCTCGGATTGATTCGACCCAACGCCGGTGAAGTCCGTTTGTTCGGCGTTCACGCTTCAGGCGGCAATCGCACTTCGTTGATGCAGCGCGTTGGCGCGCTCGTTGAGTCGCCTTCGCTTTATCCGCACCTGACCGGACGTGAAAATCTCGAAGTAACCCGCCGCCTGCTCGGTGCACCGCGCAATCTGATCGATGTTGCGCTCGACACAGTGAAGCTTACGAAGGATGCGGATCGTCGCGTTCGCGAGTATTCACTCGGCATGCGACAGCGGCTCGGACTCGGGCTCGCGTTACTCAACAAACCCGAGCTTCTCATTCTCGACGAACCGACGAACGGTCTCGATCCCGCAGGCATTCACGAAATGCGCGATCTGATCAGGCGTTTGCCGGACGAGTTTGGCGTCACTGTTTTCCTGTCGAGTCACTTGTTGAGCGAAGTCGAACAGATCGCCAGTCACATCGGAATCATTCACGAAGGCAAGCTATTGTTTCAGGGACCACTCTCGGAACTGCAAACGAAACAACAGACGCAACTGATCGTCGGCGTGAAACAACTCGATGCCGCGATCGATTGTTTGACGAAAGCGGGATGGAACGTCCAGCGACACGTGGACGGGGTGCTTAACGTTGCCGCGAAAACGTCAGACGATGCGATCAGCGTGAACCGATTGCTGGTCGATCACCGTCTCGACGTGTTTCACATCGCATTGGCCCAACCATCGCTCGAAGACATCTTCCTCACACTCACAACGAATCAGCCCGCCGGCAGGAGGGCCGCTTGATGTCGCTCGTTCGCGCACTCCACGCCGAGTTACTGAAACTGAAACGCACGCTGGCGTTTCGCGTGATCTTCGTCCTGCCGTTTCTGGTTGCGACGCTGCAATTCTTCATCGCGTGGCGAACCAAAAAGTTTCCGACCGATTTCAATCTGTGGCAGACGATGACGACGAGCTCGTTACAGATCTGGGCCGTCTTCATGTTGCCGCTGCTGATCGCGCTCGAGACGGCGCTGCTCAACGGCATCGAGCACGCCGACAAACAGTGGAAACACATCTTCGTACTGCCGGTGCCGCGTTATTGCATCTACTTCGCGAAAGTCATCGTGGCCCAGGCGTTGATACTCATCAGCACATTTATCCTCGCCGCATTGATCGTCGTGGCCGGCATTGCGGCGATGTACGTGCGACCCGAGTTGGCCAACTCCGGAGCGGCGCCGTACGCGTTCATCGCCAAACAGGCGGCGCTGGTCTGGCTCGCATCGTGGCTGATCATCGCGATTCAAACGTGGGTGAGCATGCGGTGGTCCGGCTTTCCGATACCGCTCGGTACGGGCATCGCCGGGACGTTCTTCGCGTTGTTCGCGGCGAGTGCGTCGGTGGGGAAGTACTATCCGTGGTTGCTGCCGATGAACATCTTCCTCGAAGGCCGGGCGACAACGGCAATCGCGCTCGGTGTAATTGGTGGAATCCTCGCGACAGTGGCCGGTTGTTTTGAGTTTGTGCGGCGCGACGTACTTAGTTGAAACACGGATAACACGGATTTCTTCGGGCAAACTCCGCCAGCTCTTTCCGCATCCGAGGTTCACGGAAACGGTCTGAGCTTTCAAACCTATCCTCTCCCGAATACAATCTGACCCATTATGAAGAGATCTATTTTTATTCGACGACTTTTTAGCGTTGGAGCGGCATTTTTGCTTGCCGCGTCAGTTATTCAGGCCCAGTCGACACGTCCACGACGCGCCACCAGATCCACGAAAACCACAGCGAGCGCCGAGAAGCCCGCGTCCGATCCGTTGCTCCGTCCTGAACCGCAGCCGACGCCTTCCGCGCGCCGCACCAGCTCGAACGATTCGTTGTTGGACGTGCAGCCCGTCAGGCCCGTCGCCAACACGGTCGGCACGGCCGACACGAAGCACGCTTATCTCCTGCTCGAACAGAAACAGTTTGCAGCCGCGGCAAAGGAAGCAAAGGAGCTTACCGACACATATCCGAACGACCCGGAGGCGTGGAAGATCGCGGGTTTTGCTGAACTCAATTTGAAGCAGTACGCGGAGGCAGCGAAGGATCTCGAAAAAGCAGTTGAATTGCAGCGTCAGTCGAAGCAGGCAGATCCAAACACGGAGAGCGCGCTCGGTCAGGCCTACGTGCTCGGCGAGAAATATGAACAGGCGTTGCCTTATTTAGTTGCGGCCACGACGCGCAGCGGTGACAAGCCGGACGTGACGATGCTCTATTACCGCGGTATCTCGGAATACAAAACCGGAAAGCCGGCGGACGCCGAGAAGAGCTTCAACGCAGTCGTGAAACTCAATCCGAAAGATTCGTTGTCGCTCTTTTACCTGGCCCAGATCGCGCTTGCTAAAAACGATCTCGATGGCGCGATCGCCTCGTTGAATCGCGCCACAGTGAACGATGCGCGCTTGAGTGGCGCCTGGACCTTGTTGACCTCGGCGTATCTGCGTCGAGCGGCTACAGCGACGGATCCCGAAAAAGCCGAAGCGGATTACCTCAACGCCGTACGCGCCGGCGAAGGTTTGATCAAACTCCGCACTGATGTCGAAGCCGTGACCCTCTTCGGTCAGGCGCTAATCGGATCGAAACAGTTTGCGCGAGCCGCGACGGCGCTCGAACGCGCGAGTACCGCGCAGGACGCCACCGGCGTCACGTTCTATCTGCTCGGCGTTGCTCATTCACGCGCAGGTGCGGTGCCGAAAGCGATCGCGGCGTTGGAAACAGCCGCTAAGAAATCCCCGGACGACGTGAATGTTTATCGCGAACTCGGTTACGCGTACGAAGTCAGCAAGCAGTACGCGAAGGCGCTCGGTGCGTACCAGAAAGGCTCCGCGCTCGCGCCTAACGACCCTGATCTGAAGGAGTCGATCGAGCGCGTGAAGCCGTTTGCGAAGTAAGAAAAGAGAGCTTGGTGCTTTGTGCTTAGTACTTTGTTTAAGACAAGTACCAAGCACCAAGTACAAAGTACAAAGAACAAAGTTCCAGCATGACTAGTCTCCCCGATACTGCTCGTGCATTTGCAACGTACTCGTTAGTGCCGTACCTGGGCATTCTGTTTTGTCCGGGAGCGGTGGTAGTCGGCACAGTCGGCGTCGTCAGGTCGTACCGTTCAGAGCAAACGCGCGATGGACGCTTCGTCTGCTACGCAAGCACGATCGTCGGCATCGTCGTACTGGTCATTCAACTCTTACTTTGGTGGATTCTGTATCGCGTGCCGGCTTGGGCAGCGGGATCGTAAAGGAGATTTCATGCGAATCGTTTTAACTGTATTGCTGATCGGACTGATGCTCACCGGCGCTTTTGCACAACGGCCGCGCTCGATCGAACCGGAACCGAACCAGGTCGCCACTCCGCCGGCCGCGCCCAAAACCGTCAAAGCAAAATACGAAGGCGGCGTCTTCGGTTACAACAAGACCATGGACGGCACGTTGACGTTTGACGACGAAAACGAGCGGCTGCTCTTCAAAGACAAGAAGACGACGAAAGAGATTCCCATCCCGTACAAGGCGATCACCTCGGCGTTTGCCGACACGAAAAAGAAGCAGCCTGCGGCAGCCAGCGTGGCGAGCGCTGTGCCTGTGATCTTCACGGTGCCCGCACGGTTCATCAAGACGAAAGTCCGTTATCTCACCGTCCAGTACAACGATCCCGATTCCCACGTCAGCGGCATCACGAGCTTCAAAATCGACGATCGGGACCTGCTCGAATCCGTGGTTGCGACGCTCGCGCAGAAAGCCGACATGACGCGACGCGGCGACATCTTCGTGAAGAAGCGCGAGGACCCCAGCAAGTGATAGAATCCGTGTTTTCTTAACAACACGAATCTGGAACTAGCAACAGGAGCCTTCAATGTCGGAAACCTACGAGACGCTCGTGCTCGAAAAACGCGAGCGCGTCGCCATCATCACGATCAATCGTCCGGAAAAAAGAAACGCACTAAATATCAAAACTCGGGAAGAAGGAGCGGCACTGCTCGAGGAGCTTCGAAACGACAGTTCCGTGGGCGTTGTCGTGTTTACCGGCGCCGGTGACAAAGCGTTTATCGCTGGCGCAGACATTGCCGAGTTTGCGGGACGGACGTCGATCACACAGCGCGATGTGATGATGGGCCGTTCGTTGTTCACGGCGATCGACACGTTTCCGAAGCCCGTCATCGCCATGATCAATGGCTACTGTCTTGGCGGCGGTTGTGAGCTCGCGCTCGCGTGCGACATTCGCATTGCGAGTGAGACGGCGTCGTTTGGCCAGCCGGAAATCAATCTCGGCATCATTCCGGGTGGCGGCGGCACGCAGCGTCTGACGCGACTCGTCGGCGAAGGGAAAGCGATGGAGATGATTCTCACGGGCGAGATCATCGACGCGAAAACGGCGTACTCGATCGGGTTAGTCAATCACGTCGTGCCGGCGGACCAGTTGCAAACGAAGACGATCGAGATCGCGCAGCGTATTGCGGACAAGAGCCCGGTCGCATCGCAACTCGCGAAGGAAGCAGTGAAACTGGCGTCGCGTTCGAACCTCGACGAAGGTCTGCGACGCGAGGTCGACTTGTTTGCGCTCTGTTTCTCTACCGAAGACAAGGACGAAGGCGTGAGTGCGTTCCTGGAAAAACGCAAGCCCGCGTTCAAGGGACGCTGACGTAACGTACATCGGAAACACGGATTCTTGATGAAAGCCGTGCTCTTGATCATCGGTGTTCTGTTAGCCACGGCCGGTGGCGTAATCACGTACCGCGCGCTCTACATCGAACCCAAGTCGGCGGTAGTCATTACCGAATCTGAGGTTCGCGAGCTGCCCAACTACACTCGCGTAATCGGTGGCGCGCTGTTGTTCGTCGGCGGCTCCGCACTGGCTCTCTACGCCGCAACCCGCAAAGTAAAAACTTGACCCCTCCGAACCGCCTGGGCTAATCTTCGGTGCCCACATTGATACCGCACGGGTTAGCTTCATAGCGGTTCAAGTCAAAACTGATCGAATCCTCTGGCTACGTGCCCTTACGGAGAGTCGCCTTGTCCAGAAAAACTATCTTATCCCTCTGTCTACTCTCATGCTTAACGCTCGGCTCTGTCGCTGTTTCCGCTCAGGAATGCCAGCCGCCGCCGATCGCGGCAAACTCCCAAAACTACAACATTTTCACCCCCGAACAGGAGATGATCCTCGGCGAGCTGAACTACGAGCGCATGGCCGGCGAGACCCGTTATCTCAAAGACGAAAAGCTGCTGGCATACGTCCGCGACATCGGCGAACGGCTCATTCGCCACATGCCCCCGACGGGACTGAAATTTAAGTTCTTCATCATCGACATCGCTGACGCGAACGCCTTCAACACGCCCGGCGGATACATCTTCCTGTCGCGCAAACTAATCGCTTTCACGAAAACTGAAGACGAATTGGCGGGCGTGATGGCGCACGAGCTCGGCCACGCGACGGTGCGTCACTCGGCTAGCGACATGTCGGAGATGTTTAAAAAGATCCTCAACGTCACGCAATTGGGCGATCGCAAGGACATTACAGACAAGTTCAACCTGCTGATCGAACGCGCGCGCACGAAGAGTGTTTCGCGAGGTTCGGGTCACGAGTCCGCACAGCAGCTCGAAGCGGATCGCCTCGGACTGTTCGCGATGGTTGCCGCCGGTTACGATCCAAATGCATTTTCCGACTTCTTCGCGCGGCTGACAGAAGCGAAAGCGAAGTCGGGAAACTGGTTCACAAACATTTTTGGTGGCTCGAGCCCGACCGACAAGCGTCTGCGTGAAATGGTTAAGGCGACGGAGATGCTGCCGCCTTCGTGCCGTGACAACCGCAGCGCGAATGCTTCGGAGCAGTTTCTGCGCTGGCAGGCGGACGTCGTCTCGTTCCGTCAAGCTGACACCGCCGAAGAACTGCCGGGCCTGCTTTGGAAGAAGGAACTCGCGCCGCAACTCAAGAGCGACATCTGGCACGTGGCCATCGCCGGCGATGGTAAGTACTTCCTGGCCCAGGACGATTTCGCAGTCACTGTCGTTCAACGCGAACCGTTGAAAGTCGCTTTCCAGATACCGACGACCGACGCGCGCCCCGCTTCGTTTACACCCGATGCAAAATTCGTAGTTTTCGGCACCGAGTCATTGCGGTTTGAAAAATGGAGTATCGCGGATGCGAAGCCCGTCGAGGTTCGCGAACTTGTCATCAGGCGCGATTGTTGGGAACAGCAGTTTTCACCGGACGGCAAATACCTCGCCTGTGTTGATTACAATCTGGGCCTGAGCGTGCTGGAGACTCAAACAGGAAAGCGCGTGTTTCAGAAAAAAGAGTTCGCGATGCTGAACCCGATCGAACTCTTGTTTTGGATCGTCGGTCGCGTCGACGACGACGATGCGTCACACCACAACGCGCTCTTTAATCTACAATTTTCGCCTGATTCGCATTACCTGCTCGCTGGTCGTTCGAATCAGTTTCGCTTCCGGATCTTCATCGACGCGAGGGCGATCGGTGAGACCGATGCGCTGGCCCTCGATCTGACGACGGGAAAACAAATCTCGCCAAGCGGCGATTTGAAGAAGGCCACCAAGGGTTCATTCATCTTTCTCGGTCCGGAAAAGATCCTGGCGACTATGCCGACGAGCATTGACGAAGGCGGTATCTTCACCTTCCCGGCGGGGAAGAGAATCGCGAAATTCAAGCTGGCTGCCAACGACATGCAGCTAACAGCGAATCCTCGTTACGTCATGCTCAAATCGACCTGGCGTGACAACATCACGTTCTTCGATCTTGAACGTGGCGAGTTCATCGGCGGCTTCAACAAGCGTACCGCGGCTCTCTGGGATGATGTGCTTATCTCTGAGTTAGTCTCAGGCAATATTGCCATCTCGACCGCAACCTTCAACGAGGAAACAAAGGTCCTCCGCCTCGAGCAAAAAGCAAATCTCGATATCCCGGTCGGTTCGATGAATCGCATTTATGCGGCAAACGTTTCCGACAACTTGCAGTGGCTTGCCATTTCGTCGAAAACGCGCGGTGGCGTTTGGGACCTGGCCACCGGTGAGCGGAAGCTGCATGTGCGAGGTTTCCGTGGCGCCATCATCGCCCCAAACGGAACCGCGATCGGAGATTTTCCGAAGCAGGAACCGGTGAATCACAGCCTCGTTTATCTGGATGCCCCGAAGAGCCAGGTAAACCTGCTGCGAGAGATCCCGGACCGGGGCGCGCGACAGTACGGCCGTTTTGTTTTGGTGCGCACGAGTTTGAAGACGCTCAAGGAGATTGAAAAAGAGAAGACGAAAGAGAAGAGCAAAGATAAAACTGAGGACGGCGAATCCGCTGAAGACACTGATCGCGGCGAGTCGTTGAGTCGCGAAGTGCGTTTCGAACTGCGCGACGTCATTAACGACAAGGTTGCATGGACCAGGGACTTTCCCAAAGAAGCGCCCGGGTACTTCTTCGACGATTACTCCGGCCGCGTAATTCTTTACTGGAGTCTCGGTAGTGAAGCCGGCAAGCAGCGACTGAAAGAAGATCCGGCGCTGGTCGAACGCTCGCGTGAGATGGGCAACAAAGACGACGACTACCTGGTGGAAGTCTTCGACGCGTTTGACAACAAGTCAGTCGGCACGCTGCTGCTGGAGACCGGCAAGGGTTCGTTTGATATCGAATCAGGCTTCTCGGAAGGCAACTGGTTGGTCCTGCGCGACGACAACAACCGCGTGCTGATCTACTCGATCAAGGAAGGCGATCTGCGGCACCGGTTCTTCGGTGCGAACGCCGCCATCAATCCGAGATCGAACCAGATCGCGGTCGAAAACTATCCCGGCGAAGTAACCATCTACAATCTGGACACAGGAAACTCGCAAGCCCGTCTTCGCTTCAAGACCGGCGCTGCGTTTACTCGTTTCAGTTTGGACGGTAAGAAATTGCTGGTGCTGACGGCGGGGCAGGTGGCCTACGCCTTTGATACTGACAAGCTTGCCGCGAAATAAGCATGCATGTAACTTGTCGTGGTGATTAAACGCGGACTCATTTTAATCATCGCGATCTGTCTCACCGGTTCAAGCCATTCGTTTGCGCAAGGACGCCAGGCCACGCTTATCTGTAAGCGTCCGGTGCTCGCTGCGCTCAAACCGCAACCGGAACTCAGCTACGAGTGCGGCGCTCAAGCGAATGACTGGGACGAAAAGATCCTCAAACTTCCTGCCCGGCTTACTGCGATCAAGAGTTTGATGGCGGAGCTTGCGTTGTTTTCCGACGCGGCGTGGTGGACCGCTGATCCGGTCGATCTGAGCGTTTGTGATATCACGCAGAAGCCGGGCGCATTGACGTCGGAACAGCGTCGCGATTTTTTGCAGGGCGAGTACCTGTTCTGGTTGTTTGGAAACGATCGTATTCGTCTGATGTTGATTCCGGATCCGTGTTATCAAACGGAGTATGGCGGGTCGAATGCGTTTCTCCTTTACCGCGCCGGCGGGAAGGTCGTAGTTAGCCAGGTGCTGGATGGTTACTTCTCGCGAGCAGACAATTCCGTCGGTCTGGCTTTCGCCAGACTCAACGCGGAACAGATCGTCGAAGTCTCAACGGGCAGTGGCGGGTTGAATCCGAGCCTCACGAATTACTACTTCGCAATCGATCCGCGAACGAATCAGGCGGTGCCGAAGAATCTGTTTCGAGACGAGCATGGACCGACGAATCAGATCTCGTCGGCGATGCTGCTCGAGGCTAGTGGCGCTGAGCCGCTGAAGGTTGTGCGTGGCAATACGCTGGCGCCGAGTTTCGTCGTTTACGTGGATAGCGAAAAAGGAAAGATTGAAGATAGCGGCCGTACGTTGTCGCGAAAGAACCTGCGCTGGAACGGAAATGTCTACCGGTAATCACAATCACTCGACGATGATTTCCGAGCGACTTCGTAATCACAAACTATCCTTACCAACATTCGAGCAGGCCAGTGATGTAGTGCGGTGGTTCGGCGCGGTGCAGGCGCAGGAGTTTCAGGCTGCGAAGTGGGCGCTCGCGTTGCGAATGCGGCATTCGACGAACGCAACGAACGCCGCGGTCGAAGCTGCGTTCAATCGCGGCGAGATAGTCCGCACGCACTTGTTGCGGCCGACGTGGCACTTCGTCGCGCCGGAGGACCTTCGTTGGCTGTTACAACTGACGGGGCCGCGAGTGAATCAGCGTTGTAGTTCAACCTATCGCAAGTACGAACTCGATTCAGCCGTTCTAAAACGATCGAATCGCGTCTTAGCGAAGGCTTTGAAAGGCGGAAAGCAGCTCACGCGATCTGAATTGAAAGCGGTGTTGAATCGGGCGGGCGTCGCGGCAGACGATACGGTGCGAATGGCGCACATTCTTCTTCGCGCTGAACTCGACGGCGTGGTTTGCAGTGGACCGCGGCGAGGGAACCAGTTTACGTATGCACTGGTGGAGGAGCGTGTTCCGGCAGGTAAACAGTTCGATCGCGACGAGGCATTGGCGGAGCTTGCGAGACGTTACTTCAGCAGTCATGGACCAGCGACGATAGCTGATTTCGTTTGGTGGTCGGGGCTGACGGTGAAGGATGCGCGACGCGTGATCGAGTTGTTGGATCGCGAGATCGAAAAGATCCAGCTCGGCGAAACTGTTTACTTGACCGCGAACACAGGAAGGCGCTCTTCGAATTCAATGAAGCGCGACGACGAAGCTCATCTGCTGCCGGCTTACGACGAATACAACGTCGCTTACAAACACCGGCAACTCGTGTTCGATCGAAACGCCGTCTCGCAGATCACTGCGTGGGGCGCGCTTGGCCCGAACGTGATCGTTGACGGAAGAATCGTTGGATTGTGGAATGGAACGATCGTCCGGAACTCGGTCGAGATCGAAATCACACCCGCAAGACCGCTAACCAGGCGTGAAAGATCCGCGATTACGAAAGCGGCTGAACGTTACGCCGCTTTTCTTGGCGTGCCGCTAGCCGCAACCCACATTCAAGAACACGGATTTAAGAAAACCTAATCTCAGCGCTCAGCGACTCTGTGCGTTCGCCTTCTTGATCTTCTCGACCAGTGCGCGAGTCTCGTCCGCTAATGGACCATGCGGTTCGAGTCGCAGGTACTCGCCAAACGCAACCAACGCGTCCGCACTGCGTCCCACGCGCAACAACAGATTGCCCTTCACCACATACGCGCCCGCAAGACTCGGATTCAGAGTCAACGTCTTCTTCACCTCGCCGTACGACTTCTCGAGCGTCGGTTTCGCTTCGGCCAACTCCTTGACCGCTCGCGCTTTTTCCCAGTAGATGCGCGCCAGGCTCAGGTGGCCCAGGTACGAGGCGTCCTGAATCGCCAGCCCTTTCAACACAACTTTCTCGGCGTCGGCAAGTTTGCCTTGACGGAGATAAATTTCACCCAACGCAAACAAGGCGTTGAACGCATTCGCATCCACCTCGATCGTCGACAACAAAGCGTGCTCGGCTTTATCCCACTCGCCGAGATCCATGTACGCCGTTCCCAACTTCAATCGCGCTTCGACAAACTTCGGATACAGCGAAACGGCTTTCTCAAAATAACGCACGGCGAGCGCCGTCTTGTCTTTACCACCCTGCGCCAAAGCCTCGACGCCCTTGTCAAACTCTTTCTGCGCGCCGGCGGGAACATGCGCATCGACAGTTCCGGTCGCCGACTTTGACGACGTCACCGCTGCACCGCCTTCGGGCATAAGTTGCAGGTACGCGAGTCCGCGCGACGACGTCGTCATATCGACGTTCTGCTGCGCATCGCGATATCCGGTTTGATGGACTCTCACTGAATATTGCGCCGGCGGAAGATTGGTGAACCTGAACTTCCCCAAACGATCAGTAAACGCTTCCGAGATCGAACCACCAGAATCGTAACTCTCGAGTCGCACCACCACGTTTGGCGCCGGCGCGCCGCCTTCGGCGAAACGAACCTGGCCATTTATTTCAACCGTGACGGTTGTCGGGGAGTTTTGCACTTGAGCGACACTCACAAAATGACTAAGCACAATTGCAAGCATGCTCGACAACAGCAATCCGAATTTCTTGCTGAACATGACGCCTAATCTCCCGGTGAGTTGTTAATGCAGAAGGGAAGCGCGTCGATTTTACTCGAAAGAAAAATGGGAGGGAATAGACTTCCCTCCCGTCAAACACTTTTTCCGCATCGACTCAGTGCTCAAAACTCAAACCGAGCGCCCAATCGCACGGAGAAAGGTAAATGGAAACCAGACGTCAAGTTAATGATCGACGGTTGCAGGAAGTCGGGATTGTTTTCGCCAAGATCGAGTTGGCGGAATTGATCCGGCAAGCGCAGCCGGCGGTTGTTGGTGACGTTGAAGAAATCGGCGATGAAGCTGATTCGCGCACGCTCATTGATCACCCACGGATAATCCGCGTGTAAATCAAGTTGCGCGAAGAACGGCGTCCGGCCGAGTTTACCTCGCCCGCCAACAGGAACTTCTCCGGCGTTCAAATAAACCGGATGCGGCAGATACTCGCTGATCGGGATTCCCGATTCCATGTGGAAACCGAGACCGAGATTCAGCCCGTTCAAGTAATGCCAGTTCATGTACCTGCGATTCTCACCAAAGCTGTAGCTGCCGTAAATGTTCGAAATGAAGCGGCGATCCGTGTTCAAAGGTCCGATAGCAAATTGATCGCCGAGCAGGTTGAACTCTCCGGCTGTGAAGTCGAAGAGCGAGCTGATTCCAGGATCCGTTTGTCCGTTGTCGTTGCGCAGGTGACCTTCGTAGTTGCCGCGCAGCGAAGCGATACGGAAGTTCGACAACAGTTGCCAGTTGTTTGTGAACCGTTTGTTCAACTCGAACTCGAACGCTTTGTACTTGCGAACCGGATCCGGGAAGCCGTCGGGAGTACCGTCCGGAATGTTGATCGACGCACCCGATATCGGATCGATGCCCACGCTGCCGAAGCAGACGTTTCCCAGCGGCGCTCCGGTAACCGGATCGTCAACTTCCGCCGAGATGCCGGAAGTGCAACCGGCCGGCGCAACACCGCCGATCGGGAACGTGAACTGCTGAAGGTTCGTCGCCGCATCAAGCCGCGAGCTCGGGTTGCCGATGAAGTACGTTTGGGTGACGCCGGCCAGCGCCGCTTCCGGCGATAACACGGCCATGTCTTCGATAACTCGCTTCAGGTTTCGAAACTGATAGCGAACTGACAGTACGAAGTTGTGACCTAACTGGAACTCCGCTCCGATAATATGCTCGTCCTGGAAGCCCAGTTTCGTGCCCGCAGTGATCGCGCTCAGGTCCGAAGCTGAGACGGTGATCGCGTTGGTCAAGCCGCCGACCGCATCCGTTCCACTCAGCAAGTGGGCCGGATCGATAACGGGTATCGGCGCGCCAAATTGATCGAGCGTAACGATTCGTTGACCCGCGGCGTTTGTGGTGAACGCGGGCGCGAACCTTGCGCCGGTGAAGTCGAGCTCCTGCGACAGCGAACGCTCAGCCGCGTCGAGTGGCAGAAACTCAAAGAATCGTCCGTAGTTGTAAAAGACTTTGATGTTTCCTTTGCCCGTCGGATCGACCGTGACGCCGAGACGCGGCGCCCACTGATCGGTGAAGCTGTAAGCATAGCGATCGCCCGTCACTGAGTTCGGGCTGCCGATGACGCGTTCCTGCTCAGTTCGCAGACCGACCAGCGCCGTGACGTAACGATTCACACGCCAAACGTCCTGCACGTACCCCGCGTTGTAGTTAGCTCTCGTGTCGAATGTTGGCGGACCAAACTCGCCGCGAAAGACCTGCAACGAGACGGGCACCGGCGTGCCGCGCACGTCGAACAACGGACACAGCGTGCACGCTGCCGACTGCGCGCGCAGGCGAAACTGCACGTTGAACAGCTGTCCGATGGCGGAGTCCGGAATACCGAGTTCGTCTGCCGGCGTGCCAATAGCGTTTGTGGCCGGAATCGGATATCGCGGTCCGCTGCGTTCTCTGCTGCCTGAGTAAAGTGAGCGTTGATAAGTGTAGCCAACGCCGACCGTGTGTTGACCCCAATGATTCCAGATCTTCGAAGTGTTGATGTCCCACTTCCAGTTCGTGCTATCCGTTGGCTCGAAGAACCCGCGGCCGACCGCGTTGTAATTGCCGCGAACGGGATCGATCGGATTGCGAATCGCGATCTGGTTGATGTCTGCAAAGCCGGTTTCGTCGAACGTGCTCTTGCCCTGGCTGAAGCTCGAGTTGAGCGTCCAGGTCGGTGAGAGAGCGCCGTTGTAACGAACCGCCCAGTTGCGCGTGCCGTAATCGAGAACACTGTCGGCGGTAGTGTTGTCGACATTCAGAAAGGCAAACGATGAGAGGTTTGTCTTGGTCGGGTCGCCGAAGATCGAAAACGTGATCTGATGATTCGGGTTGATGACGTAATCGACTTTGGCCGCGTAGTTGTAAGTTCGATAACGCCGCGCGAATTCACCGCGTGAAAGGAACAAACCGGAGTTGACGATCGACTCGTTGCCGCTTGCGATGTCGGCCTCGTTGGCGCGAACGCCGGTCACGAGCTCGCGGCGGATGGTCGGGTTGAATGAGCCGAAGAAGAACAGCTTGTTACGCAGACCGGGCACGTAGCCGCCAACGTCAGCGCCGACGTCGTAGTTTTCTTCGTGTAGTAAGTTGCCTTGTTTGTTGACTCGAGTTGCGTCAGCCTGCCGGCGAGTGGCTTCAAATGAGCCTGGCCGCGCGAAGCCGTAGACCGCGCCGTGATACTCGTTACCGCCGGACTGCGTGATGATGTTCACGATGCCGCCGATCGATTGGCCGTACTGCGGTTCGAACCCGCCCGTCTTCACCTGAACTTCCTTGATGAACGACGTGTTGATACCGGTTCCCAGCGCGCCGTACGAACGCGAGAACGTGCCGATGCCGCCAAACGCGGAGTTGGTGATGTTCACGCCATCAGCGACGTAAAGATTGTCGAGTGCTGATCCGCCGGCGATTGATGGATTGTCGCGTCCACCGTTGATGCTGTCTGTTGCACCCGGTGAAAGATAGAACAGACTCGAGACCTGTCGTTGAACCGGCACGTTTTGAAAGAGCTGGTCATTGAGGTTCTGACCGGTTGACGTGCTTTGTTGATCGATGCCGCCAACGTCGGCGGTAACGTCGACAGTCGCGGTGATTTCACCGGCCTCGAGTTTCAGGTTCAGTGTCGATTCGCGTCCGACGTTAACGGTGACGTTGTTCGCAAGCGCACTTTTGAATCCCGTTTGCTCAACGCGCACGTTGTAGTTGCCGGGTTCGAGGTTCTCGATTCTGAAAATCCCGTTTTCATTTGTGGTGGTGGTGCGAACACCGGTTTGTCCAGTGGCCGTTACGGTCGCTCCGGGGATCGCCGCGCCGGCAGGGTCGGTGACGGTGCCGCCGATGAAACCTTTTGTTTGAACGTCCTGTGCCATCACGCTCGCTGCCATGCCGCTTGTGATAAGCGCGAGGCAGATGGCAATTAATAAGGACCAGGGTCTTGTCATGAGTTGTTAATCCCTCCTTCAAAATTCAAATGCGCACGAGGGGTGTGGGCGTCTTTGGGGGAAATGCACACGCTGAAGCGGGGAGTTGTTATGTGTCTAGGCAATGAAGGTGCCAGCAGAAAAATCTACGAAACAGTGGAGTTGAAGGTGTGGCGGTTTTGCTGCCACGAAGATGGAGCATGCCTCGTTATTTGTCCTCGCGTGAATGTTGCAGCTTCGTGATCTACGAATAAATGTGAGTAGCTGATCCGAAGCTTTGGTCGATCCAAATTGCTAAATTTCAAGCATCAGGTTGACGGTGTATTTGAGCCTCAGGTCAATCGTGTAATCGGCGATCAGGTTGGTCGTGTAGTTCGTTGGCTGACGATTGATCGCACCGGGAGGAGGCCGTAGTGCTTCAACTTTGCGTTAAGGGTGGTTGATTTCATTTGCAAGAGTGTCGCGGCATGAGTTTGGTTACCGCCGCAACGTTCGAGCGCGCCGCGGATCAACTCGATTTCGTATCGCTCGACCTCCTGGTAGAAGTCGATGCCTTCGCGGGTGAGAAGTTGTTCGGCGCGAGCAGACTGATCCGAATCGAGCTCAGCTTTGAGAGCTTCGATCTCGGTCGACAATGCGGTCGCTAGCAGGAGCAGTTGCTGCAGGCGGCGGTCAAACTCCGAATTCGATTCCGTGTGTTTCGTCTCGTGTTCGTGGTGTCGGGTGGTTGGGTATTTCAAAATTCTCATTGCACGGAGATCTAACGTCGAAGGGGACCTCGCAAACGGTACGTTCGCAGACGAAAGGTTTCGTAAGTGAGTGGACAACGTGTTGAGGAATTGTTCGGACGAGTTACACTACACGTTATGAAAACTGTCGGCATCGTGGCACATAGCTTTGAAGGAGCGACGCTTTGCTTTCTCACCGCGTGCCGTGAGGGCGTTGCACAGCTCGGACCGCACCTGCATCCGCCGATCGTGATGAGTGCGGTGCCGTTGGGTTTGAGCATGCCTGCCTGGGAGGCCGATGATTATTCAGCTGTCGGGAAATTCCTGACGGAAGGCGTGCAAATGGTCGCGGACGCGGGTGCCGATTTTTACGTCTGCCCTGACAATACGGCCCACATCGTCCTCGATCAGATCGCCGGCGACCTGCCGATTCCCGGCCTGCACATCGCAGACGTCGTTTGCCACGAACTCAGTAATCACGGACGAAAACAAGTCGGACTTCTCGGCACTCGTTGGACCATGACCGGCCCCGTTTATCAAGCCGCACTGCAGAAGCGTGGTATGGAACGCCTGATCCCACCGGCGGCGACTATCAGCGCGCTCAATGCCGCGATCTTCGACGAACTCTGTCTCGGGATTTTCAACGCCAGCACCACCGATCGTTTCCTGGACGCGATTGAGGATCTGAAATCGAGAGGCGCCGATAGTGTAATTCTCGGCTGCACCGAGATCCCGCTCATCGTGACGCCGGAGAACTCACCGCTGCCAACGTTCGACTCAACGCGATTACTCGCGAAGTACGCTGTTCGCGAAGCAATCAGCGATCGCCCGATCGACATAAAATCTGGTTGGCTTCCGTTAGTCTGACGTGACGGCGCGAGCCGAAGACTGAGTCGGCGTACACAATCGTTAATTGCCAGAACGGAGCAGAAGGTCTGCGATGGCATCCGAGATGGGCAGGCCGGGAGAACGTTCAAGCCAGAAGAATTCGCCGCCGGGATTGAGTTCGAGAAAGACGTGTTTGCCGTCAGGTGTCAGGATGATGTCGATGGCGCCGTAGTTCAACGAAAAGTAAGCCATCAGGCGCAGGAGTTTTTCTTCGATCTCGAGCGGAAGTTGGTAGGGCCGCCAGTCTTGAACCATGTTGACGCCGTCACGACGCCAGTCGTGCGTTGCGCGTGCTGAGACTTGTGAATCAACTGCGGCAGACATGACGCGCCGGCCCACAACGGTGGCGCGAATCTCGAGCGACTTGGGCAGCAACTCCTGAAACGTAGCGGGACAGAGACGCAGGCCCGAGAGGTCCGCGAGGTCTTCAGGTTTCACCTCGTTGGTGAAGACGACGAGTTCTTTTCCTTCCTCGTAGATTGCAAACGACGAGAGCATCTTCGTTATCAGTCCGCTTTCACCACTCGCTACGAAGGTGCGGACGGCGCTCGGGTCGTTCGTTGTCAGAGTTCGCGGTATATCCAATCCCAGTTCGCCGGCGACCTGTAGCTGGAGCTGCTTGTTCTCCGCGTGGCGGATGTGGTGCAGGTGGTCCATGCGAAACGCTTTGAGGCTGGCGAGCATACCGAGAGCGGCGGCTCGGGCTTCGCCGAGTGACGCGTGTCGCATTTGGCTGTCGAGTCCCGAAGGAAGATTCGCGCCGAAGCTGATACGCCGATGCCACACGGCTGTGACCTCGCGCAAATCAAACTCGCCTGCTTCATTCGTCAGCGTCAGACGCTCGTCTCCTGGCGAGCTTGATGGGCCGTAGTAAGCGGTAAGCAGCACTTCGGTCGGATAGCGATCAGTGTCGAAGCGGATCGTGTGACCGCCTTTGCGCGCGACGGCCTCGGTCACGCGTGCGACGCACTCGTTATCGTTGCTGTGTGTGATGATGAGAACAGACATGATTCTTCTCTTCGAGTAGCGCCGCGGCAATGGCCTCTGAAATAGGCAGGCCGAGATCGCGCTCCAGCATGCCCCATTCGCCGCCGGGATTCACTTCGAGAAACACGTACTCGCCCGCAGGCGTGCAGATCAAATCGACCGCGCCGAAGACGAGACCGAGCTCCGACATCATCGCGTTCAGACTGCTCACAACCGCGGTCGGTAGTTGGACGTTGCGCCAACTGCACTCCTCTGGTGCGGCGCGTCGCCAATCCGTCTGCCCGTGTGAAGTACCACTCGCGTCGAGCGCGCCGGCGAATGCCTGGCCCGCCACCCAGGCAACGCGCAGTTCGCACTCTTTTTCTATCAACTCCTGAAAAACCATCGGGCTATGACGAAGCGCCTCAGCGCCGGCCAGGTCTTCTTCGCGAACGCGACTCGTGTACACGAAGGGACTAACAGCGTCCATGCTCACTTCGAGCGGGCGAAGCAGTTTTGCTACGGTTTTGCCTTCAGTCTCGGCGAAGAACTTTCGAGCTGCCGCTGGATCGTTCGTGATGAGCGTTCGCGGAACGCGTAGACCAGCACGCGCGGCGAGCCGGAGTTGTCGCTGCTTGTTCTCGGAGTTGCGTTGGTTATTAGGGTCGTTGATCCAGCGCGCGTCGTGAAGCGCGTCGAGAAAACCTTCGAGCGCCGCGGCAGACTCGTTCACGCACATCGAGCGATAACGCTCGTCGAGATCGTCGGCCATGCGAGGTGTCCAACGCTTGCGCGCCCAGACCGCGCGCACTTCTGCGACCGAAATGTCTTCGCCGGTTTCCGTCACGAGACGTGCGGGACGGTCGTCGCCCGCGCGGGCTGAAAGTTTAACGAGTGACGGAAAGAGGTCTGTGTTGAAGCGAACAGGACTAACGCCTCGGCGTGCGAGAGCTTGTGACACGAGATCGACGGTGTAGAAATCGCCGCTGTGTGTCAGCAGTAAAACGACGTCGCGCGGTGCTGTTGGAGGCATGGGTACGAGGTAAGTAATCAGGTGCGGCCCGCGACTGACGGTGCGCGACGAGAGCAATAATCCGGCGCGCTGGTTCAGAACGAGGGCCGTACCTTCTGTTGTTCGTCTGTCTATCGCTGTCCGTTGTTGCCGGAGGAATACCTCATGTCGTCTTCATCCCGGTCGGACGGGTACTTGAGCGTCATGAAGGAATCCTTCGCCGTCTCCTGTCCTTCGAGAAAACGCGCGAAGAACGGCAGGCTTTGTTCGGAGTTTTCAGTGGCGGGTAAATCGGTCTTATCTCGCATTGAGTAGATCTCCTTTAGAGTTGATTGAGTTGTTGCGAGGTACAAACGTTACAGCGAGGCCTATGATGCGGCGAAAGTGCTTTCAGTTACCACGAAAGCCTATTTAAATCCTCAAAAACCCCCGCCGTCAAAATCGCGAATCGCCAAACCATTTTTCTGAACGTCCGCGAAATAAAACGCCGCAGAAAACCATACAGATCAAATGGCCCTCGGCCGTCCTCTTTCAGGTTTGCCAGTGTGAAACGAAGGAATCTCGCGGAACCATGTTCAAAGACGCTGCAAATAAAGTTAGGTCGCTCCTGATCCAGCTGAAAAACAAAGGGTGGCGGTATTGGGCGCCGGTTTTCGGTTTATTGATTCTGGGCACGATCCTTGGGATGTGGCTCGGCGAGCGTTATGTGTGGATCCGCATGCGGTACGCCATCTACGGATGGATACAAAATGCCACGCGAGTTACCAATCCGGCAAAGAATACGGTCGTCGTTTTGATCGACGACGAGGAGTATTGGAAAGGTGAGTTGGCCCGGCGGGCTCCTTTGAACCGCGACTATCTTGCCAAGCTCCTGACTAAGCTTGCCACTGGTGCCCCGGCCACCATCGCGCTGGATATCGACTTGCGGTCTCCTGTACCGGAGAGAGGAACACAGGAACTCGAGGCGTATCGCGTCGAAACCGAGAACTTGCTCCAGACGATCAAGACGATATCTCAGAAGCATGACGTCGTACTGGCAACCACGATCAGACGTGAAGGGGCTGGCTTCACAAGGAGTCCGAACGTCTTCGACGATTATGACTTTGGTAGCGGCAGAGTGAGTCACGGTTATGTGACCTTGCCACACGATCTCAGACAGGTACCGCTGTCCGTCCCGGTAAAAAATCGCGCTGAGAGGGAAGACTCGTTTGCCGGGGCCATCGCGAAGACTCGAGAGGAAACCATGGTCCGCGCGGCCGAACAGCAGGAACACCGCGGATTTCCGTACGGCAGCTTTTATGTTCCCAAAGAGTTTAGAAAGGAATACACAAGCAAGATTCTAAACGCCGATGAGCGGGAACTCCTGGAGTTGCTGAAGGGGCGTGTTGTCATTGTTGGTGGCGCCTGGCACACAGGTTCTTACAAAGGACCCATACGCGACGAGGATTACAGCGGCTCGGTAGATCTACATTTCACGCCGGCGGGTGAAATCCCCGGAGCTTTCGTGCACGCCAACTACGTTGAGGCCCTGCTGAGCGGGTCAGCACTTCGTCAAATGCCGAAGCCCGTAGTTTTGGGAATCGAAATCTTTTGTTCGCTGCTCGTCGCGATCGCGTTTGCATTAGAGGGTTCTCTTCGGCGGAAGTTCGGGCGCGTACTGCTGCTCTCGATTGCGCTCGTCGGTATTAGTTACATGTCGTGGCAGAACCTCGGACTCTACTTTGATTTTTTCATTCCGATCCTGTTGTTGAGTTTTCACGCTCCGATTGAACAGTTGCGCGAGACGCGAACCGAATTACGCCGGTTGCGCGAAAGAGTTAAGGAGTTAGAGAAAGACAACCCGGAGCCTACGCCTGGACGCGACGCTGTCGGCGATGTGGTGCCCGGGTCGATCGAAAACGTGGCCGTAGTCTGAAACTGACATTGGCGTTATCTCGCAGTAACAAGGAGGCTGCTATGAAATTATGGGTGACCAGGCTATTTCCCGACGCAAAGGTGCTGGTGTTGTTGGCAAGCCTCTGCTTTGTGTTGAGTTGTGGGAAGTCTCAAGCTGTCAGTGGCAAGTCTGAAGCTGACAGTAACAGTAACAAGTCGCAACCTGACAATCGCAATTCTGATGCTCCCATTAGTGACAGAGACGCTGTGGTAGGTATGAAGAACGCTGATGATAAAGCGTCGCCATCGGCTTCGCCTACTACGTCCGCGACTCCACCACCCGAGAAGGGACCTACGTACGCCAGCCGTTCCGTTAAGGATGACGAAGTAGTCGCAATGGCGAGACGCGTTCGGGCAGCTATGCCAAAGGACACGGATTCGCAAAGCCTTGATCTTGTCAGCGACGCTTATAGCTCTGACCTGATCCGTTCATTTGAACCCGCTGAGTTGATTGCGCGGGCGTCTGAGATGGTTAATTCCGCTCCTACAGCGACGCTTGGCGATTCGGGTGTCGACAAATCGCGTTATCAGCAGGCCGCGAGCCTTGCTGAACAGGGGATCGCGATGCTGAAAGTGCAACCGGAGCCCTCTGAATCGGCGGCGAAAGCTGAGTACAGGGCCACACTGTTGGAAGGTCTCTCAGTGAGAGCCGAGGCGCTCGGAGTACTCGCTGCAAACGGTGATCGGTCGCAGGGTCGCGCCGCGGAAACTGCGTATCGCGAGTATCTGGCGGCTGAGTCGAACGTCGGCAAAAAGACGCGCGCGGAACACAGGTTTGCCTCAATGCTCGTAGCTCTCGGTGAGCTCGATAAAGCGAGGACGACGTACGAAGGTCTGCTTGCTCGCAATGGCGAGGACACGCAAGCGCTGGGAGGACTGGTCATGGTTCATCGCAAGATCGCCGTGGCCCAAAAGGCGGCGGGCAAAGAAGCCGCGGCAACCATCAACACCGAGCTTTCGGCGTCATATGCGGAGCGTCTCAACAAACTGTCTTCCGAACCGGCCGTAACAACTGCCGATGCAGAATCTGCGGGGGAAACTCGGGAATCGGACACGCGCAGGGTTGATAGGGAGTACAAGGCCGTGGAACGTGTCGAGCCGGCGCCCAAACGCCTAAACATGCGCGTACCCGAACAGACCTCTCCAGCGCGGCCAAGAACAGATGAAGTGGAGCGGGGGCAAAAGGCGCGACGTCGGCCCGGGGAGTGAGGCAACACCAGCGAGTTTCAGGATTCGATCTCCTGCCAGTTTCCTATGGCCGCTGAACGAAACACGGCGTCAATCACCGTCATGTTGCTGATTGCGTCTTCGAGCGGGATCGGCTGGTCGCGGTGCTCACGAATCGCCTGTGAGAACAGCGATCCTTGAATCTCATATTGATCGCAAACTGGAAACTCGATGATTTCAGCGTTCGCTCCGGTCAGATCGTGGCCGTCGTCGATCAGGATTTGCGTCGGGCGATCGTTAGGCGCATTGAAAGGGATAAGCACTTCGATTCGTCCTTCAGTTCCGAGGAAGATCATTCGTTGACAAGGAGCAAGACGAGTGCTGCAGGTGAAAGTTGAGTGACCCTGGGCGAAATCCAGCACGGCGGTCGTCAGCGAGTCGGTACCAAACACGGGGTCGCGTTCGATCAATGCCATGACGCGCCGAGGTTCGGCTTCGTAAATGAAGCGAGAGATCGTGATTGGATAACATCCGATGTCCATCAACGCGCCGCCACCCAGTTCCAACTGATTGCGAATATTTGCGGGATCCGGATTGAAGTAGCTGAAGAAGCAGGTAATGGACCTCAACGAGCCGATTCTGCCCGACTTGATCAAACGCCGCGTTTCGACCCATTGCGGATGAGTTCGCACCATAAATGCTTCCTGAATCTTGACGCCGGTGCGATTGCGAACGTCGATAAGCGTTTTTGCTTCGCCGGCATTCAACGCGATTGGTTTTTCACACAGAACATGCTTACCCGCTTCCGCCGCTTTTCTGGTCCAAAGAACATGCAAGTGGTTTGGCAGCGGGTTATAAACTGCCTCCACATTGTCGTCAGCCAGCAGCTCTTCATAACTTCCGTACGCATTCGGGATCTGCAATGCCGCCGCAGCTTCTTTCGCGCGTGAAAGATCGCGTGAGGCGACAGCCGTGATCTCACACCACGGACTGCGCTGCATGGCGGGCATTACCTTCTTCAGCGCGATGTTCGCGGTACTCAAAACTCCCCAACGTACTTTGTCGACCATTGTGTTTTTTAGAAAGCATCAAAAACCGAGCGAATCTGAAGTCGCTTGCGAAACTCTTCCACCGTCATTGGCTCGCGTGAACGAAAGTCGACAACCATTTCTCGTCCAGGCGCGAGGTTGAAGTAGTTATCTGAGAAGAACCCGTCATGATCCGGCACCGCGAGATAAACTGCTTTCGCGAATTTATCAGCGGACAGTTTTACGCGGAACTTGCCGCGTTCTTTAGCGGCGATTACCTCCGGCGTGATTGTCGGCTTCGAGATCGCCAACTCCTTGAAGGGTGCGAAGAAATGATCGTGACTGGACACCGCTTTCCCGTTTACGAGTAGCTCCGCGTACAAAAACACTCGCTTCTGATCTTGTCCTTCCAGCAGTTCTGACACTTTCGCATCGAAATACGAGCGACTGGTTAATGGCGCGATGGTGACATCTCGCTCGAGAGTTTTCAACGTGGAACCGTCGAAGCTCATCACCGTGACTGTTATCTTCGCTGGGACGGCATTCACGCGATCCGACACAACATAGAGTTGTAAATCGCCGTCATGCACAGTCGGGCTGATAAGAAGATCGCTGTAGAACCGTTTGGCGTAGTACTGCAACGCCTTCCAGCGGCCGAAGTAGTCGATGCTGGACCACGAAGCGACCGGCCAGCAATCATTGATCTGCCAGTAGAGCGCACCCATGTTGTGCGGCATGATGCGGCGGAGGTGTTCTGTCCCGCGCGCGATTCCTTCCGCCTGCAGCACCTGACTCATGTAAAGAAACGATTCGAAATCCTTCGGCTTGGGATACTCGCGCAGCATGTACTCTCGAATCAACTGGTTGCCGCGCGGGTGGCGTTGATGCGCCAGCATGATCGGCGATTCGATGTCACGCTCGTCAGGAAGTGCGTAGTATTTAACCGTCTCGATATTTGGAAACGACTGGAAGCCGTATTCGCTCATGAAACGCGTCCGCTGTTTTTCATATTCGCTGAACGGCTTTTCAGCGTGCCAAACTTCCCAGTAATGCACGTCGCCGCTGCGTTTTGAATCCGGATCATTTTCGAGGCCGCCGTGGGGAGAGCTGGGCCAGTAAGGCCGCGAGGGATCGTAGGTGTCACAAACTTCCTGGAGCACGCCGTGAAAGATCTTCACGTAGTCGTCCCACACTGATGCCGGTAGATTTTGCCGCCAGCCCCAGTTTCGCCACGCGGTCTCGATTTCGTTGTTGCCCACCCAGATGACGATGCTCGGATGGTTCCGCAGTCGCTTTACATTGTCGATTGCTTCCGCGCGAACGTTGTCGAGAAACTCCTGGTTCCCCGGATACATGCTGCAGGCAAACATGAAGTCCTGCCAGATAAGAATTCCGAGTTCGTCGGCCAGTTCGTAAAACTTGTCCGTCTCGTAAATGCCGCCGCCCCACACCCGCAGCATGTTCATGTTGCTGTCGCGTACGGACTCGAGCATGTAGCGGTACTTTTCAGGTGTGATGCGTGTCGGAAAACTGTCGGACGGGATCCAGTTTCCGCCTTTTGCAAAGACCGGCACGCCGTTGATGACAAACATGAAAGTCTCGCCCGCGTTATCGCGCTGCCGTCGTAGTTCAAGTGTTCGCAGTCCGGTGCGCGTCGTTTTTCGATCTGTGATTTGGTTGTTTACGAGGGTGCGAGCGCGGAAGGTATAGAGCGGTTGGGCCCCCAGCCCATTGGGCCACCACAAGGACGGTCGAGAGATTGTGAAGTCGAAAGAAACTCGATTGCTTCCGTGGTTGAGTTTGATTTGCTGCCGGCCGGCTTCGGCTTTGGTGGTGACATTCTCGAGTACTACTGTCGCAGTTTTTGTGTCACGCGCCTCGATCTCGACGATCGCCGTCAGTTGCGCCGCATCGGCGGAAATCTTGTTGACGACGATTTGCAGATCGTTAATGCGCGCGTCGTCCCATGCTTGCAGGGAGACCGGACGCCAGATGCCGCTGGTGACAAAGCGTGGTCCCCAGTCCCAGCCGTAGTGATACGGAGCTTTGCGCGTAAACGGAGAAGTCTTTTCGCCTTGATCGTTTACCGCGGGCAGTTGGTATTTCAGTTTCGCCATCACGGGCAGAATCTCGTTGATCGGCGAGCGGAAGAGTATTCTCAACGTGTTGTCGCCGGTTGTCAGCGCGCGTTTCGCGTCGACGCGCCAGTTGCGAAACATGTTGTCAGCACTCAGCAGCGGTTGATCGTTTAGATAAACCTCCGCATAGGTGTCGAGACCCTCGAACACCAGCTCCACGTTCTCGCGCTTCATGATCTGTGGCGTCACCTTGAACGTGGTCCTGTATTCCCAGTTCGTCTTGCCGATCCACTGCTGCTTCTTTTCGTTATCGCGATAAAACGGGTCTTCGATCAGCTTGTTTGCCAGCAGGTCTGTGTGAACGCAGCCAGGGACAGAGGCCGTGTGCCAATCTGTTTTTCCCGCCTCCCGAAACTGCCAGCCCGAGTCAATGTCCATAACAGTCTTGCCGGAGCTCGGGGCGCCACCGGACGGCTGGCCGTTCACGACAATAAGGGGAAGGAGGAACAACATTAGACCAAGCCAGTAACGGAGGTTTATGCTCACGACTGAATTCTCCCAACATTGAGTTTTGCTTTCTAAATTGTCGCCTGATAAAAGAAGCGTCGTTATTGTGATCCATCTGTCAAGTGTTTTCCCAATCTATGACTCGAAAACCGCACGTCATCGTCAGTCTTTTTCTTTTAGGCCTTTGTGCCGGTGCCGCGCGTGCTGAGGTACGCCTGCCGTCGATCATCGGCGACAACATGGTTTTGCAGCAGGGGATGAAGGTCCGCATCTGGGGCAAAGCCGATGCCGGAGAGCACGTTACAGTCACCTTTGAGAAGCAATCCGTCAACGCCGTCGCTGACCAGCAAGGACGTTGGCAAGTTTGGCTCGGTCCGTTAAAAGCGGGCGGACCATTCGAGCTGACGATCAAAGGTAAGAACGTTCTGACGATCAGGAACGTGCTGGTAGGAGAAGTATGGATCTGCTCGGGTCAGTCGAACATGGAATGGCCGCTGGTCAACACCGTAAACGGCCCTGAGGCAGTGGCCCAGGCTAACTATCCCGAGATCAGGCTGTTCACAGTGGCCCATAAGACCTCCGAGTCCGCGCTCGACGAGGTGCAGGGACATTGGGTCGTAACGACGCCGGAAGACGCCGCAAACTTTTCAGGCGTCGGATATTTCTTCGGTCGTGAAATCTACCAACACCTGAAAGCGCCGATCGGTTTGATCAATACTTCGTGGGGCGGCACTCCGGCAGAAGCCTGGACCAGCGCTGAGGCGCTGAGGTCGTCAGCGGAACTTCGACCGATCCTCGATCGCTACGAAACCAGTTTGCAAGCACTGCCCGAAACGAAAGAGGCTTACGAGCGCGCCCTGCTTCTGTGGGAAGCGAAGAATCTTTACACCGACGGTGAGAACAAGGGCGAAGCTCTCGGTTATGGAGACCCTGCTACTTCCACCGCAGACTGGCCCAAAATGGATCTACCCAAACAGTTCGAAGCTGCCGGCTTGCTGATCGATGGGGTGGTGTGGTTTCGCAAAGTCGTAGACGTCCCCGCCTCCTGGGCCGGCAAGGACCTCGTTCTCAATCTCACCGCGATCGACGATTACGACGTCCTGTATTTCAACGGCACAAAGATCGGCGCGACGGGCAGAGAAACACCAGACAGTTACATGATTCCGCGAAGATACTCCGTACCGGGCTCGCTGGTGCGTTCAGGCCGAAACGTGATCGCGGTTCGCGTCTTCGATCGGGCTGGAGAAGGCGGCTTCGGTCAGGCCGGTGAGATGTCGTTGCGAGTCGATGGCGCTGATGCGATCTCACTTCGCGGTAACTGGGATTACAAGGTTGAGCTTGCGCTCGAGCCAAAGCATGTCGACTGGGGCTCGAGGCCGGAAATGGTTGGGGCGAGTAATCAAAACAGTCCGAGCGTTCTCTACAATGCGATGCTTGCGCCGCTTTTTCCTTTCGCTATTCGCGGCGCGATTTGGTATCAGGGCGAGAGCAATGCCGGGCGTGCATATCAGTACCGGACGCTGTTCCCAACCATGATTCGCAATTGGAGAAGCGCGTGGGGATACGAGTTCCCATTCTTCTTTGTGCAGCTCCCGAATTGGCGGGCACGACAGGACCAACCCGGCGACAGTGATTGGGCCGAGTTGCGCGAAGCGCAGGCGATGACGTTGCGTGAGCCGCGCACGGGAATGGCGATCGCGATTGACATCGGTGGCGACGATCTTCATCCGCGCAACAAGCTCGACGTCGGTCGCAGGTTGGCGGCGTTGGCGCTTGCGAATGTCTACGGCAGGGCGATTATCCCGTCAGGCCCGTTGTTCGATCGTTTCAGAATCGACGGCAATGAAGTGAGAATAAGTTTCAAGTACGCGCAGGGAGTAAAAACGAGTGATGGTGGTCGAGTGAAAGGATTTGCGCTTGCGGGAGCGGACCGTCGCTTTGCCTGGGCTGATGCTCGGATCGAAGGTGAAACGGTCGTTGTGTCGAGTCCCGCGGTTTTGAAACCGGTGGCGGTGCGGTATGGCTGGGGTGACAACCCGGAGGTGAATCTCTACAACAAAGCGGACCTCCCGGCCTCACCCTTTCGCACGGACAACTGGCCGGGCGTGACGGCGTCGCGACGGTAAGCCGCTTCGAGCTTGCTTGTTTGCGCGTTTTCGAGGCCGCTGCTCAGACGCTCATCGGGTTGAACTTGCGCCGCAGGTCGTGCTCGAGAACCACCTTCTGCGTACCGTCATTCGAAATCACTCCGATCGGTGCGTAGTGGTGCTCGACGCCGTGGGGCGCCAACGCCTTCGCCACCTTGCGAGTGCCTGACGCGACTTTGGGCCATATCACGTCGCCAGTCGCCACGCGTGCTGGTATGAGCCAGTAGTCGCCGGCGCGGTAGCGATTGTTCACATTCGTATCAGCGTTTCGCGGAAACTGGACCTGCACGCCGTCTTCCAGATCGATCCAATTCACATCTTCGGCGGTCGCTTCTCGCACCAGTAACACCTGGCCCGCCGATTCACCATCCGAACGACGTTGATCCCAGCGCCTCAGGTACGGATGCAACTGACTGTCTTCGTCGTAACTCTGATCGACGCCTTCGCTCAACGTGATAGTCAGTTCATCAGGATTGATGCTCTTTACTCGTCGTACCGGTCCTGCCTGACCTTGCAAGACGAGATCATCGGCCACGATCTCAACCCAGTCGTCAACCTGCAGACCCCGACTTGTGTCCCGCCCCAGGTGGGCCAGTTCTACAGTGTCGCCTTGCAGCGAGAGTACGGGAAACGAAATGGAACTATTGTCGCGCTGCCACTTGAACGTCGCAGCCGTAGCGGCGTTGCCGGCAGGTATCTCGCCGTCGGTTACACCGTCCCACGCAATACCACCACGATTAATCTCAACGCGATAGAGTTGGTTCTCGGGTCCGCGATACTGCGCTTCGGGTTGAATGTTGCAGTCACCTTCGGGCAGCCCGGTGATGCGCGCGCGTGCGCGCAACGTGCCTGTGCCTGGTGCGTTCAAGCCGAGGCGCACGGTGTTGCCGAATTCGTCGAGCGCCTTTTTCGCGGCGTCGATTGCAGCCTGGTCAGCAGCAGCGATCGCGTCTTTCAAGGCCTTGACCTTGTCGGTAAGTTCCTGCTGGTCGTACAAGGTCTGCCCGCCTTTGTCTGGTGCCGGCACAATCAGCGCGGTAACGACTTGAGAGCGCGTGGCCGTATCCGGGCCACCGAGCGCGACCTCGCAGATGTCTCCATCTTCAGTGCAGGAAACGTGGCGCTCCCAAACATCAAGCAAGGCCAAAAACGTGCCCGTTTCATCTCTGATCTCTTCGAAGCTCAAGCTGCCCGCAAACGGGAA
>DATANW010000191.1:0-15346 GCA_036266055.1 Pyrinomonadaceae bacterium
CAGCCTTTGATTTCGGCTGCGGACCGAGAAACGCCCAATCGTTCAGACTCTGCGTCGCGGCGATGAAAACAAATGTATTGATGCGCTGGTCCACTCCCGCCATTAACATCCCGTACATCGCGCCGTAATCATGACCAACAAATCCGATGCGGGACTTGTCGACGTTCGACTGTGACAGCAGCAGATCGAGAGCGCGCCGGAGTTCGATAACCTGGCGTATCGAATTCTCGTAGTCTTTGTCCGGAACTCTTTTGCCGAACCATTCGGGCGTCGACCACATTGCATCAACTAAAAGCGACACCGTGCCTTTCGGCGCAAGTTCTACAGCCTCGTCGAGAAACTGTGTGCGGTTTGATTTCTCTTCGCCGAGCCAATGCACCCACAAGATCCCGGCGAATGGTCCATTACCCTTTGGGACGACCAGGTAGGCCTTTGTCTCTCTTCCGGGCCCGGCCGAAAACGTAATGTCTCGCACGGTCACATCGCCGCGCTGCTCGGACTTCACCTCTTTGATGGTGATAGGCGACTGCTTGTAACGAAACAGGGCTGCGCGCGCCGAAGCATCCGTTGCAGATTGTCCGTGAGTCGTTAACGAGAGTGCCAACAACAGAACGAAGACGAGTGCTTTCATCACTTCCTCTTTGGTTTTAAGAGATCCGTTGGTTACGCATGCGAGCTCCAGCGTCGAATCAGTTTGTCCCGGAATCAGCTTCGCCAACACCTCGCGGGACGAACAGCACAGCGACGAACGCTAATGCGATGTAACAAGCCATCAACAGGAACAGCGCGCGATAGCTGTTAAGAAGATCGAAGAGTTGGCCGTTCAAAGGATCGCCAATCGCACCACCCAGCGCCATACAGAGCAGGAACAGTGCTGCGAGCACTCCTCGAATGTGACGCGGTACGAGCTCGATGAAGAGCGGATAAGCATTCACCGTCGGCAGCGCCCAACTAGCCGATGCGAGCGCGAGCAGCGGTATCGCCGCATTGATTTGGGTAACGCGGTCGAGTGCAAGCATGCAGGCGACCATCGTCGCGTAGCCGATCAGAATGGTATTCCGCCGGCCGATGCGAACGCCGATGAATCCCGCCGGCAAGGCCCCGATGACGCCGCCAATGGCCCACGCGATGAAGCCGATCGTAACGTCTTCCGGTCGCACACCGAAGCGCTCCGTCGCGTGCAATGCATACCAGGTGGTGAAGCTCTGGAAAGTTAACTGCAGGAGAAGCACAGCAACGAAGATCGGCCGTAAGCCGGGCACCGCGCCGCGGACTGCTGACCAGGCGGCGTCAGCGAGCGAGCGAAAAGTTACTTCCGCAGACAGCGATTCGGATACTTTCGGCTCACGCAGGCCAAGACTGAACGCGGCCGCAATAACGAGCACGCTGCCACTCGCTATCAGAAATGCAGGCCGCATTCCGAGTGCGCGGCCCAGCATCAGAAACGCGATCGCGCCGATGCACATCTGGAATGTGATCGAGCTGGTTGCAAACGATCGATGTCGCGACGGCACTAGATCGGCTACCAGCGCCTGAAACGGCGCTCGTTGAATATTGATCCCGGTATGCAGCACGACTATGGCGCCAACGAGAACAGTGAGACCGAATGCAGAGCAGAAGGGAAGCAGTGCCATGCCGAGCGACGACAACACAAACCCGGCGAGAACAAGCGGTAAACGGCCGCGCCCACGGGCGCTCGCGCGATCCGATGCTGGTCCTGTCAACGGCACCAGCAGCAGCAACAGCACGTTATCAATCGCCATGATCGCGCCGATCGTCGCCCGATGATCGCCGACGGCATCGCGCACGAGTGGCGGGATGAAGGTGCTCAGTAGCGGGCCCGTGACACCGGCGAACAGACCACCAAGGCCTAACAGCAGGCAAGCTCGGTATGGTACCCGTGACGTCTGACGAGCACGGCTGATGTCATCTTGTGTCTGAACACCGAGGGCTGTCACTGGGTTTCTCCGCGGTAAACCTTGTCGTTCAATCGAACTTCAAGTCGATTCTTCGAGATTCATCATGCGCCGACAACTCAATCGTTTCCGAACAAACAACGCGATGAGTGGGATCTTTCTTCAGTATGAACGGCGAATCTTTATTTGAGGCACACACTATGTACTTGTCAGGTATATCGTTGAAGGTGATGTCGAAACTTCCCTCGGCTCCTGTCTTGGTGGTGGGTAGCCGGCCATTGATGGGCCGTACGGCAGGTACGACGAAGATTCTGATGTCGCGTATTCCCTTATTGTCGGCGCCGACAACGGTGCCCCAGGCGCGATATGAATAGCGTGTTTCCTGTGGTAGCGCCGGCAATGCGACGAGCACAGCAAGAACTACTAAGCCGATCTTCATATTGTAGGTGCGTGTACTTAGCCGAAGTCGATTGTGGCCATCAGATTACAATGCATAGTTAGTTATCACAACGCGCTTTGCACACCGGCGAGCGAACGGCTTTGCACAAAAAGTCAGCTCCAACGGTTCGCCGCCCGGTGTGCGGCACGGCTCTGCCGCGCCCAAAGGTCTTTTCTTTCGTGGGGCTCAAGCTCTTGTTCGCGTTACCGGCTGCTACTTTCGTCCACCCACACCTTCGACTCTGCGATTCACTTCATCCCAGTTCACGTTTTGCATGAACGCGTCGACGTATTTCGCGGCGGCCGCTCCGTAATCCATGTGATATGCGTGTTCGTACATATCGAGTACCAATAGCGGATAGCCCATTGGCGCGTTGTGCATGTGATCCCAGGCCCAGTAGTTATGAACCTCGCCTGTGTGCAGGTTGTAAGAAAGAATGGTCCAACCCGAACCGCCTCCGAGTGCGTTCGCCGTCTTCTTAAACTCTGCTTCCCACTGCTCGTAACTCCCAAACCACTGCTTGATCAGATCGAGCGCTTTGCCACTGGCTTTGCCGTCACCGCCAAGGTTGCCGAAATAGTTTTCGTGCAAGACAACTGAACCTGTCCGGACCAGCTCCTCACGTTTCAAGTCACCATAGATATAGGGCGGCAGATCTTTGTCCGACAGCATCGCCGCCAGTCTTTGCTCGATCGTGTTCAATGCCTTAACGGCGCCGCCGTAGTTGTTTTCCCAATGTGACCGGATCAGTTTTTCAGACAAGCCTTTAAGCTTTGCCGGATCGAACGTTAGTGATTTTGGCGTGTGTTGTCCCTGGAACGCTTTTGCGACTGCGCCGGTGGTTTGTCCGCTGGCTTCGTCCGATTGCAAAACCCCTGCGAGCGCCAAACTCGCCGTACCAGTTGCCAACGTCGAGATTACGTGCCGTCGTGATATTGCTTTCATTTCTGCTCCTTGGTCCGTAACAGATCATTCGTATCTTAGCGCCTTGGACGTCCACTTTTGCTGCCCATGATAACCCCTAACTGGCGTAACGTTCCTCGACAGTCATGATGAATACGATGGTTCCGACTAGGCCGATCAATCCGGCAGTGACGAACGGGACTTGAGGCGCAATTTTCCAGAGCAATCCACCGATGGCGGCGGCTGGAGTGATCGAAAGACTGCGAACGAGATAGTAGAGCCCGACGGATCTCGCGCGAATGCTGTCGTGAGCCAGATCCACGATCATCGCCTTTCGAGAAGGCTCGCCAATCTCACGCAGGCCGCCGATCACATAAGCGACGATCAACCAGGCAAAGTTTGAAGCGAAGACAATTGCAACCGGAAACAGTGCAAAACTTAAAAACGTCAGAACCACAAAAGGCTTGCGTCCGATGCGATCGGCGATCCTTCCGGCCGGAATGTAAACCACTATCGACGTGATCATCTGAATCGCGATTAGAGTGCCGTAGGCCGCAACGCTCACCCGGTGAACATTCGTTACATAGAGAATGGCAAGCACGCCGGTCATGCCCTCGCAGGTTCTGATGATGATGTCGGAAATCAGCAGTCGCTTCAGTACGCCGTGAAATGAGCGCCAAACGCCGCGCATGTTGATGGAATGTGGTTGCTGTTTGGGCGTTCTGATCTGGAGTGCGAGTAAGAGCGTTACCGCGGCTAAAGCAAGAGTGACGAGTAGACCAACGTGCACGCCACTGATCAACCCCAGCGAACCGATCAAAGTCCCACCCACGAGCGGAGCGATCACGACCGGCACCCGTTTCAAGATCGATTGCAGAGTGAAACCCATTGCCCGCCGTTCGCGGGGCAGGGAGTCGCCGATTACGGCGAAGATTGCCGGAGACGCCATGCTTTGCCAGGCCATCACCAGTGCGAGACCGAGAAACAATAAAGGCCACGCAGTACTGAAGAGGTAAATGACGTAACCGAGCGAGGCGAGTGTAATGAAGATCAGGAAAGCTCGGCGCCGTCCAAAACGATCAGCGATAAAGCCGCCGGGATACTGGTAGCAGGCGTCGAAAAAATCTTCTGCGGTGCCGAAGAGACCTATGATCGGCGTAGTCGCACCAAGTGCTTCAAGATATTTCGGCAGAAACTTTTTCCATAACTCTTCACCAAAACCGATGACAAATACGGCCGCGGACGCGATCGTTACGTTGTGTTCGAGTGCGAGGTAGTCAGCGACTCGCAAACGCCAACTGGCGACTTGGTCCCCCGCAGAACTACTCTTTTCTGCGTCTTCCATTTCGTTTCATCTTACGTTTCTCCGCTTATGTGGCCAAGTCAGTTATTTGGCGCAGAGTGGTCCTGCTGATATTCATCGACTTCCATGTACCAAAAAGTCGGGAGCGACCGAATAAGTCACTTTTTGCGCGTGTGCAAGGCAAATTTCACCAAGCCTGCCAATAAAGATTTATGCTGCGGCGGTGTGGTAAATTGCCCGCCATGAGAATCAACCGTCGCAATTTCCTGGCGGCCTCGTCAGCAGCAGTGTTGGCCCAAAATAGCCTGCCCTCGTTACTCGCCAACTCGAAATCCAAATCGTCGCCATTCTCGCCGGCGCAAAAACAGGTCACCGTTTACACGACAGCCGACAAAACGGACCACCGGATTTCGCTTACTGATACCGCAACTTTCAAAGCAGTGGGCCAGCCGAAGGAAACTCAGATCTGCGTCTTTGTCGATCCCGGCCGGCAGTTTCAAACGTTCCTGGGCATCGGCGGAGCTCTGACGGATGCTGCGGCGGAAACGTTTGCCATGTTGCCGGCGGCAAAGCAACGCGAGTTTCTCGAGGCGCATTTCGACGAGACTCGTGGGATTGGTTATAAACTCGCGCGCACCAACATTCACAGTTGCGACTTCTCGAGCGGTAGTTACACCTACGTCGACGAGGGCGACAAAGAGTTGAAGTCGTTCAGCGTCGCGCACGACAAGAAACATCGCATACCGTTTATCAAGGAAGTGCTGGCCGCGAGTCGCGGCAAGGTGAACATCTTCGCGAGCCCGTGGAGCCCGCCGGCCTTCATGAAAGACAACAACGACATCCTGCACGGCGGCAAGCTCAAACCGGAGTTCTACCAATCGTGGGCGAATTACTACACCCGGTTCATCAAGGCGTATCAGGCGGAAGGAATACCGATCTGGGGAATTTCAATTCAGAACGAGCCAATGGCTACGCAAAAGTGGGAGTCGTGTATTTACACGGCCGAAGAGGAGCGCGACTTCCTGAAGAACTATCTTGGTCCAACGATGAAGCGCGAGGGTTTGGCGGAAAAGAAGATCATCGCCTGGGACCACAATCGCGACCTCATTTATCAGAGAGTCAGCACGATTCTCGCTGATCCAAAGGCAGCGAGTTTTGTTTGGGGCATTGGTTACCACTGGTATGAGCCGTGGAGTGGTGGCGATCCGATGTTCGACAACGTCCGTTTGGTTAATCAAACGTTCCCTGAAAAGCACCTCATATTTACCGAGGGATGCGTCGACGCTTTCGATGCGAAGAGGATGGGAGAATGGAAGTTTGGTGAGCAATACGGCCGCTCAATGATCAACGACTTCAACAGCGGCACGGTTGGCTGGACGGATTGGAACATCCTGCTCGACGAACAAGGTGGACCAAACCACGTCGCGAACTTTTGTTTTGCTCCCGTGCATGCGAACACGAAGACCGGCGAGTTAACTTACTTGAGTTCTTACTACTACATCGGCCACTTCTCGAAGTTCATTCAACCGGGGGCAAAGAGGATTGCGAGCTCGCCGAGCCGCAGCCAACTTCTTTCCACGGCGTTTCTCAATCCAAACGGAAAAGTGACGGTCGTAGTGATGAATCCGACCGACAAGGAAGCGCCTTACTGGTTGTGGGTCGGCGGCAACGCCGCGGAGGTGAAGAGCCTGCCGCACTCGATTCAGACGCTCGTTTTTTGAAGCGTTCTTAACCAAACATCAGTGTCGTGTGTTAGCCGCCCGTGTCCGGGCAGCATCTTCGCACGATGATGGAGTCACATCCTGCGCGGAAAGTTCCTTCGGCAATCGCCAAATTCGCGTGGCTCCATCCTGACCTCCGGCAATCACAAATTGATCGTCGGCACTAAACTCTGCGGTGAGAACGTTGCCTGCATAACCCTTCAGTTCGAGTGGTCTCACCGCAAACGGTTCGCTCTTTTTCGGCATCCACACTGCCACGCGACCATCGACGCTTGTTGTTACTACCTTCGTGCCGTCGCGGTTGAACTTTGCGCTGTTCAGCGGAACGTAGCCGCCCTCTCTGTGTTTTAATTCGATTCTCAGCGGTGACGGTATCGGCGGCATCCAGGCACGGAATCCCTTGCGGCCCAGAGTAACCAGGACTCCCCGGTGCCCGCGCAACTCGTGCTTGATTTCGCCGCTTTTTGTGTCCCAGATAAAGGCCGCGCCGTCCTCACTTGCGCTGACAATCTTCGAACCGTCGGGACTGAATTCTGCAGTATTAACCTGACACAGATGGCCACGCATGACGTGGAGCAGCTTACCCGTCGCTGCGTCCCAGAGACGCACGTGAGTGTGGCTCTTAAAAGTTGCGACTATATATTTTCCGTCCTTGCTGTAGGCAATGTCCGTCGTCGAACCCCGACCCGGAGATGTTTGGCTAACGGTGTCGACGACATCGCCGCTCGGTAGTTTTGCAGATCCATCCAGCGATAAGATCTTGCGACCCTGTTCCATGTCCCAGATCTGAATCTCAGTGGATGAGGCTAAGTTGATCGCGATGTACTTTTCGTCGGGGCTAATCACTGCCTCGCTTATGGTGGCGTTGATATTCAGGCGACGTGGGTTGGCCTCGTCTTTATCGTTGTTGTTCCAGAGTAGGATCGCAGAGCCTTCCTGGTCCGACGACCAGATGTAGGTTCCTTTCGGACTAAAACCCACCGTGCGGATTCCGGATTCAGACTTTTTCGTTGCGATGATATTTGCGTTGGAGTCGAAGAGGTCAATTCTCTGATCGTCATATTTCGCCGCGACTCTCTGGCCGTCTGGACTGAGCGCAAAAATATAGTGACTACCTGAAAAGTCCTGCGCTTCGTTGAACTGGTTCACCTGCGCGATGTCGAATGGATAGGCGTCCTCCAGTAACTTGCGATTGAGTTGAGTGAGGTCAACTGGCTTGCTCGCCTTGAACAGCTGAAGTAGGTCCTGTGTTTCTGGTCGGAGTCTAATTTGATCGAAGCCTATGGCGAAGGGGAGGTCGCGATCTGTCAGCAGTTTATTAAAACCTTTGACGAGCGAAGCGGTGACCTTCTCGTCGGGCTTTTCATAGTCATCGAGCTTCCTTATCAGCTCCTGGGTCTCAGTAGGGAAAGCCGTTTCAATGTCTATGCTCAACTGCGACTCGTCCATAAGTTTGTATAAGAGTCGCGGCACATCACGAAAATCCGACGGCACAAATTGCCATGAGGCCGCGCGCAACTCGAACAGCACCGCGTTACTTTCCGTGCTGACAAATGCATGCTTGCTGTCAGGCGAAAAAACCGTGGTATGAATCGGATCGTTTTGACGAATGATCGCGTTGAGGTGTCGCGTTTGGTTGTCGATGTTTCGCAGCGTCCTCAGGTTCGTGTCTGATTTGTAGAACTCGGTCTCGGCCCGCATCTGCTGTTTTGAAGCGAATATCCTTTGCTTGTCGGCCTCCGCCGTGGCAGCGTTGGCTTTGTCGCGCTCGTTCGTGGCTTCCTTCAGACTTGCCTGAGCAAACTTGTAATTTGCCTCAGCGTCGCGCCGGCTCTTTTCAGCACTATTTAACGCTACTTGGACGGTCTGCTGCGCCCGTATTGCCCGGTCTTCATTGATCCTCGCTACCTCCTCTGACTTTTTCGCAGCGTCGCGTTGTTGTTCGGCTTCCGCCCGCGCATCAACGGCCTTCTGCTGCGCGTCCTCGGCGATTACTTTTTGTTTCTCAGCCTCGTTCTTTTCACCTTCCGTTATCTTTAGTTGCCGTGCAAGTTGTTTCTCGGCTTCAACGGCTCTCGCTCTTTCAATGTTCGCCGACTTTGTCGCCTCGTTGGCAATGGCCAGCGATGCTCTCGCACTCTTCCACTGGACGCCTGCAACTGCCGCTGCAGCACCAGCCACGATGAAAGCCAGCGCCAACACAGCTACCGTATACGCCAGTCGTCGCACACGTTGTTTGGCGGCTCTGTGTTTGAGTGCTTCCTCGACTTCAAATGCTTTTTGACTTTCACTGAGGTAAGCATCGGCGCGATCGAATTCAGTGTAGTACGCGCTGGATTCCGATCCACCTTCGTTGAACAACGACGCCCAGGCCGGATTGAAGTAACGGCGAGCCCAGGCCCTGTTCGGCTTGTTTTGCTCGCGCCATCTTAGAAAGATCGGCAACGCCGGCGGCGTCAAAAGCTTTTCATCACCAGCGTCAAAAAGTACGGCGTGCTCGGCCAACCGCTTGTACATTCGTGCTGCATCTGCTTCCTCTTCGACCCACTGCTGCAACTTGTCCCAGCCGGAGATCAAGCTCTCGTGCGAGATGTCGATTAGCGTGTCTCGTGTCAACGGGATCGTTTCCTCGGAATCCTCCGCGGTGGTGAGCGGCGGCATCAGGAACGAACGGCCCTCTCCGCGAAATGCATCGATGACAGCGCATACGTCTGGTTCGACCGTCGTGGAAGTCGAGCCGTCGCTGGCGGCGATCGCACAAAGCTCGCCGAATGTTTGCGGAGAACGGAGACCTCGTCCATCAGGTCCCTTTTCAGTCAGCGCTTTGAAAACTCTCTTAGCAATCGACTGTTGTACTGCCGTCAATTCGTCGTAAATATCATTGGCATGTTTGGAGAGCGAACCTGAAAGTGCGCCGACGGCTTCGTAATTCGCGATACCGATCGGCTCGCCGTGAGTTTTACCGTCGTTTTCCCAGTGTTGCCAGGTGCGCATGAGCACATGCTGCAAGAGCGGCAGATTGCGTGGATCATCGCCCACGTCGTTGAGCAGGCGGTTAACGAGCGGTTCGCTGATAGAACCATCGGCGATCGCAACGGGTGCGGTGATAGCCTGTCGTCGCTCGTCGTCGTTCATGCGCGGAATGAGGTATTGTCCCGCGTTGATTGCTTCCGGCAGTCCGCGGAATCTTGCGCTTTCCCCCAGGAAATCAGAACGCATAGTCAGTACGAGAAAAATTCGCACGTCACGTGGCTGCGTAGCTGCTGCCAATAACAGTTTGACGAAGGCGGCGGCTTCATCGGATGGGTTTTCGCAAGTGAAGGTCTCTTCGAAGCGAAAGAGCTCTTCGAACTGATCGACCACGATCAAGAGATTCTCACCCGGCTCCATTCTCGCGTTTCGCACTACTTCAACTAATCCGAGCGAGCTGCGCCGCAGCCTGGTCTCGATGTCTGCAAGCCGCTCTTGCTCCGTTCCTCCCGGAGCGCTGAACACTTCTTCACGCTCGAGGGCCTGGGCTAAATTTCCAATCGGATCGTTGATCGGACGGAACAGTGCAATGCGCCAACGCGAACCGACGGCGGCCATCAGTCCACGTTTCAAGGCGGCCAGCAATCCCGCTCGGACCAACGAAGACTTGCCGCTTCCGGAAGTTCCGATCACTGCGGTGAAACGTGATTGGCGCAGACGCTTCAATAGTTCGTCGATCTGTTTCGATCGACCGAAAAACAATTCATTCTCATCGACATCGAATGGCCGTAATCCCGGAAAGGGATTGGTGCGATCTTGTTTCATTGGAAGTGGCCTCCATTCGGGTTCTTTCTTTGAAGGCATTCAATGAACGGCTTTAGCGATGTCGCTACCGACTTGCCGTCATACTTCAGTATCTCGGCAGTGCGAGTCTTGTAGTCGGCGGATCCGGCAAGAAAGAGCGCTTTGCAAAGGAACTCGCCGCTCGGACGTCGCTTGGGAGCGTTGAATACGTCGAAGATCATAAAAGTCAGCCAGTCCTGGTTCGGCTCGCCGTAATAAATCAATGTCGCGTCACAGGATGTCAGGCATTTGTCGTGGAACGTGGCCCCCGGACCCTGGTCCGTTACACTTGGCGGCAAGAAAACCTCGAACCCGTTTTGGTAGATAAAGTCTTTGACTTCGGCGAGGAGCTCCTTGTCCCGTTGTTCGCACATCAGATAAACACTCTTTCTGGCGTTCTCGGGTGGAGGGATCACAGAATCGTATCTCTTTAACTTTTCGAGAATCCGATCTTTGACGGATTCAATGGGCCGCCGCGATAACTCGGCGTTGAACTGGGCTTGCTGATCAGTCTCGAGATATCTCTGAAAAGCGATTTGCCGATCGCCTTGCGGTTCGGCCTCCGGCGGAATCCAAATCAGACTTTCGAGCCGTCCTTCCTTCCGTAACTCCTCAGCAATTCCGTTCTGCAACTCCACGACCGACTTGTCGTTAGCGCCGACGATCGTTCTGCCGTACTTGTTTCCAATCGGATGGACCGAGAACGCAGCACTTTCGAGCAAACTTCGAATCTGCTCCTGGTATTGAGGTGATTCGTCGGCCAGGTCGACTTCCGGGGCGGGGACGACTCGATAACCATGCGCTTCGAGTTCGGTGGCAATGCCGTCGCGATACTCTTGCATGCGCTTCTCATTGGTCGTCTCGGCGAGATAAACCGGCGGCTTTGTAACAGGCAACGGAGACTTTCGTTTTCTGAGAATTTCGTTTACGAGCGTCTCTATGCCGTCCGAAACGTTTGTGAAAGCGGCGTCTACTTGCGGCCAACTGGTAACCGGCACTCCATCGGTCGGCAATGCTTCCAATTTACTGAACGAGGCTTTTTTCCAATTAACCGGACGCAGGATTACGGGAACCACGACTGCATCCTCTCGTTCATGTCTGTGCATGGCCTTCTTGAGCTCCTCGTCGTAGCAATAGTCGGAGGAGATAAAGTCGGCGCTGATCAGAAGCAGGATGATGTCGGCGGAATTAAGATTAGCGTCGATGCGACCTTTCCAGTCGGAACCGGCGGTGATCTTCCGGTCATGCCAGCTGTCAATTACTCCGGTTCGCTTCAGAATCACGAGGTACTTCTCGAGTTCATCGCGAAGTTTCTCGTCCTCATGAGCGTAGGAATAGAAGAGCTTGACACCGTCAGACATTGCGAGCGCCTCCTGGGCCAGGATTAGAATCGTTTTCTGAGTGGGCGAACGGCTACACTCTATATGGGTTTAATGAGATAAACGTTTCGCGGCTAATCGTTCATGTCTGATTTCTTCACCGGCAGCCGTCGCGGGTCGACGTCTGCTGTTTTTCTCGATGGAAAGAGTAGATTTGAGGTGGTGGGTGCTGTAGCTGACGTGGATTGAGCTATCGATACCAATTCCGCTTCAGTGTAAAGCGGTCAAAAGACTCTTGAGGGAAACGGTCCTTGCTTACGACGATCACCACGTCTACGGTGTCGTTTTCACCACTTCGAAAAACGCCGATGTCTTCAGTACTCAGATCCAGGCCCAGTTTTTTCTCGGTTTGAAATCGTGCTTCTAAATATCCCTGGCTTCGAACTAACCCGCCTAGCCTCCTTAACGCGTAATCGAAGACGTCTTCGTTGAAGAGTTGTTCATAGTTATCCTCTGAATCGTAGTAAGCGGACACATACTCACCGATCTTTGTTGTCAGGACCGATGACGAGAAGACTTTGTTTCCGGAGAAGGAAAACTCGTACTTCGGCGGAGCGGAACGTTTTCCTTCCTTTGTATTCGGTCGAAACTGACGCAGAACGCGATCGCAGGCCGTGTTTATGTCGTCCTGGCCCATTTGCGGCAGGGTCCGCCAGTAATCACTCAACTCAATCAGCGCCGGCGTCGCTTCAACATATCTGATCGCCCCTAACGCATAGACGGCTTTATATAGAGCCATCCATCGAGCGCGAAGTGGTTGGACTTGTTCGAGTCGCTCGAAACCGGCTCCATTCCACCAGCCTACTTCGAGTGATGGTGCTGTTTGTTTCCAGAATCCCAGTTCCCGTTTGAGCCACGCGGTTAAGTCTGCTCCTGATTTTCTTCGGCCGGCTTTGGCAAATGCTTCGATTATCTCGTCGTGAAACTCCAGGAGAGATTCGTTATTCAGCATTCTTCCGAGTACGGGCAACGCAGCTTCACCACATTCGACCAGGGCTTTCATCGCTTGCCTACGCGCCGGAAGCAGTTGCTCCTGCGCGAACGGTTCAAGCGATTGTGCACGAGATGCAGGATCAACAATCGCTAGCGCGGCATGCAGACCATTCTGGATGCCGATCACGCGAGCTGCTTCAGACTTGAGTTCTGCTTCAGGCCCACAAGCGACGAGCTCACTGGGACCAGGATTTATCAGTTGAACGAAGCCGTAAGCCTTACCCTTTTCGATCCAAACGGTTGAGTATTGTATTTCGTCCGCTGCGGAGTTCGCCGGCTGCCATCGCACGGGTGTCCTGGATGATTCGAGTATGCGAGAATCCTCCTCATCAGGTTCCGACGCAATCTTTCTAGCGTCCCTGAGAAACAAGATCATTCGATCGCCGCTCACGTATTCCGACGATTTCCCTGGCGGCCATCGGTGGACCACGCGAGCATCCCTCGCCTTGAACTCTGCCAGTTCAGGAAGCGTGATAACCTGCCCCGGCTTCAAGTCGCCCTTCCAACTCTCGATCACCTTGACGACGCCGTCGATCTGCTTTTCCTCAGTCACTACGACAATATCTGTGGCGCGCCAGGCACTTGTTTGCAGATGGAAGGACGGTTGGATTCCGCCAAGCGCCGAGCCGCAAACGATTAGCAGACAAGCCAGTGACGTGAGTGCGTGCTGGATTTTCATGGTGCCTTTGATGCGGCCGGACCGGTCACCACACGGATTTAGTTATCGATCGATCTCCGGAAGACCGGCACTGCGAAGCTCACGGTTAAGCGCGGCAACGTCTTGAGACGTGATCGTCTTCCAGCTTTCCTGTACAGCGCGTGAATCGGTCAGGACTTCGGGAACTGCGGTCACGACCTGTGTCGTCGGGGCAAGATCGACGTTCTGTATCAAGTTGAAGAGCGTCCTGACTCTGCCGCTCGCACCTCCCAACGTTATGCGCTGGCCCACGCCTGCACCGCCACCCGGTGCGGCAGCAGCCGAAAACGATTGAAGCTTTTCCGCTAGCGCAGCAATATGCGTTTTGAGATCACCTGCCGGCGCTTTCGTCTGCAACTGACCGAGCTGTTCGCGGATGCGCCTAAGGCTCGTCGATATGGAATCCAGCTTCAGCCATTCATCGTAAAGGTGTTTCGATAATTTGAACTGCTCGAGCAGATCCGCATTCGAAGTCTTTATCCGCGGATCCATCATTAGTGTCAGCGGTTGCTCGTAACTCTTTCCGCCGACGGTCAGCACCACAGTGTATTTTCCCGGCATGGCCCATGGCGACGTTGGCGCCGGCGCGGTGTTGCGAAATACAGCAGCGATTGGATACTGCGGCGCCTCGCCCGGCACTGGCGCGTAATGCAGGTCCCAAAGGAAACGGTGCATTCCCGCATCAGTAGCAAGCTTTTGCGGCGGTCGCAGCCAGTAAGGCGGAATCGCCAGAGATGGATTCGGTGTAGGCAACGGGTCGGCGCTCGAGTAACGCCGCACGATCTGCCCGGTTTCATCTTTGATTTCAAGCGACGCGGGTCCGGAAGTTCCGGCCCCAATGTAGTAATCGATCATCGCGCCTTCGGGTGGGTTTTCACCCGCAGGTGTATCGGGTGGAAGCGGCGTGTCGGTGTTCAAGTTCCAACGAACACGCAAAGCGACCTGCGGACGAAACAGAACGGCCCGCGCTTTTGTTACCGATGCCTGGAGTTGTCGGAGCGGCGTGATGTTATCGAGAATCCAGAAGCCTCGGCCGTGAGTCGCGACACACAAGTCGTCGCCCTTGACGATTAGATCTCGAACTGAGCTGGCGCCCATGTTGAGTCGCAGTGACTGCCAGTGATCGCCGTCGTCAAACGAAACGTGGACGGTGCGTTCGGTGCCCGCGAACAGCAAGCCCTTTCTCTCCGGATCCTCGCGGACCACGTTAGTGTTTTCATTGACAGGAAGACCGGCGGTTACTTCCGTCCAGGTTGCACCTCCATCGTGCGTGCGAAAGATGTGTGGGCGCAGATCGTCGAGCCTGATGGTATTGACGGCGGCGTAGGCAGTGTTCTTGTCGAAGTGGCCGGCATCGATCAGGGAGACCTTCTGCCACGGTTTAAGTTGTTTTGGAGTCACATCGGTCCAGTGCGCCCCGCCATCAGTCGTGCGATGTATCAAGCCGTCGTCAGTTCCAACCCAAATCAGGTTTACATCGAGCGGCGAGGGCGCAACCGTGTAGATGACGCCCCGCTGTGTTGGTTGGGCAGTTGGTTGCGAACGAAACTTGCCGACTGTTTCAGAAACGTCGAAGGTCTTGCGACTTAAATCCGGACTTATCTGTTCCCAGCTTCGGCCACCGTCCCTTGTCTTCCAGAGCGTATTCGCCGAGAAGAAAAGCAGGTGGGGATCGACGGGCGAGAAGATCACGGGCTGAGTTCGCACCACGCGAAACTCAGTCGAGCGAAACGGCTTGGGCATGATGTTTTGTACTTGCCCGGTGCGGCGATCGTAACGCGTGAGCTTGCCTCCGTAGACGATGTCCGGATCGAGTGGATCAGCAGTGACGTAACCATATTCTTCAGCGCCGACTGGATGCCATTCGCGAAAAGTAATCTCGCCGTCATTGCCGCGGCTGGAAACGCAGGCCGAACCGCTTTCCTGTTGGCCGCCGCACAATCGATACGGAAAAGCGTTGTCAGCGCTGACGTGATAGAGCTGCGCGGTCGGTTGGTTGTACCAGGTGCTCCACGACTTTCCGCCGTTGACGGTGATGACCGTACCCTGATCGCTCGCCATGATTATGATTTGCGGATTGTTGGGATTGATCCAGACGTTTTGATAATCGTCGCCGCCGGGCGCGCCGCGAAACGCCGCCCACGTCTTGCCGCCATCAGTCGACTTCCAGGAAACAGTGCTT
>DATANW010000192.1:0-18705 GCA_036266055.1 Pyrinomonadaceae bacterium
GACGGTTTCGTTGCGGCTTCAAGGACCTGTTTCGTTGCGGCTTCAAGGACCTGTTCCGTTGCGGCTTCAAGGGACCCTGTTTCGTTGCGGCTTCAAGGACCTGTTCCGTTGCGGCTTCAAGGGACCCTGTTTCGTTGCGGCTTCAAGGACCTGTTTCGTTGCGGCTTCAAGGGACCCTGTTTCGTTGCGGCTTCAAGGACCTGTTTCGTTGCGGCTCCGCCGCCTGATGTGAGGCGAGGCTATGCCTCGCCGTAAGACTCGCGAGTACAAGGCGGCTGTGCCGCCGGTTCGGGCTTCGCCCTTTAGGCCAAAGGCCGAACGAGGGGCAGAGCCCCACTTTAAACACAACGCTGGCGGCGAGGCATAGCCTCGCCTCACATCAGGGCGGCGTAGCCGCTACGAGGGAGCGCAGATTGCGCAGAGCTCGCTACCGCAAGTCATGCAAGTTTTGTGACGGGGAGGCGTTCATCTCAGTAGTTTGAGATTGAAAGCTGAGGTTGAACCCGTCATGAAGACCTTTTTGCTCCTGCCGCTTGCCGTTATCATCGCCACTTCCGGTCTGTTGGTCCGTGTCGCCGGACCAGTTGAAACCATTCCTCCAATCACAGAAGCCTTTCTCGCTCAGTCGAAAAAGACGATGCGGGCGTTTGCGTCTGAGCAGGAACTGCGGCGCTATTTCCGTGAACTGGCGGAGAAACAGAGACGCCGGTTGCGCCGGGAGGCACAGGCGAACAAAGGCCTGGCCTCGTCCGACATGGCCTCGGCTGAAGCGCCGGCGCCACTCGCGAAGGCAAAAGTCGACTCTGAAGACGACGAATCCGTAACCAACACGCAGCACGCGGGGGTTGACGAAGGAGGCATCGTCAAGGTCCATGGCGACTACCTCGTCGTGCTGCGTCGCGGACGGCTGTTCACGGTGAAGATCGGCGATGGCGCGTTGAAACCCGTATCCGCTGTCGACGCGTTTGCTCCGGATCTCAACCCCGAAGAGACCTGGTACGACGAGATGCTCGTCTCCGGTGACACTGTCGTCGTGATTGGTTACAGCTACGACCGCGGCGGCACGGAAGTCGGCTTGTTTACTATCACCGATAGCGGTCGACTCTCGTATCGCTCGACTTATCACCTGCGTTCCAACGACTACTACTCTTCACGTAACTACGCGAGCCGTCTGATCGGCAACAAATTGATCTTCTACACGCCGCAGTACCTCGATCCGGGAACGGAGGATCCGTTTGGAACATTTCCCGCCGTGCGTAAATGGCACCGCGGTGCGCGAGCGAACGAGTTCCGCCGCATCGTAGCCGCAACCAGTGTTTACCGGCCCGACACCGAATTCGACGTCGACTACGGCCTGGCGCTGCACACCGTCACTGTCTGCGATCTCGCCAACGGCGGCTTCGACTGCAAAGCGACGGCTGTGGTTGGACCAGCAGGTCGGGTGTTCTACGTCTCGCCTGATTCGGTCTACGTTTGGACCAGCTCGTGGGCGCGCCACGCCAAAGACAAGTCACCGTCGATCGTATTTCGTATGCCGCTCGACGGCTCTGGTCCAAGCGCATTGCGTGCGTCGGGGAGTCCGGTCGATCAGTTTTCGTTCCTGCAAAGCGAGGATCAACATCTGAACGTGCTGGTGCGATCCGAATCGAGCGGCGACGGCATGTGGGGGGCTGAAGTGGCCGAGGGTTCGGTGGCGCTGATGCGCGTTCCGATCGCGAGTTTTTCAGATGGCAGCGAAGCGGTTCCAGCTTCCAGCTACCGGCGATTGCAAAAGCCGGAGGGCTACACGTTTCAAAATCGCTTTGTGAACGACTACCTGATTTACGGGACCGGCAGCGGCTGGGGATATCCGTCGCAAAAGGCTGACAAGCCGAACAGCCTTTACATCGTCAACTGGGCGCGCGGCAACTCGCACCAGATGCTGCTGCCGCACGGCGTGGATCGCATCGAGCAAATGGGCGCCGATGCAGTGGTCGTCGGCACTGACGGACAGGACCTGCATTTCACTTCAGTGCGTCTTGGCGAGTGGCCGGAGATCGTTTCGCGGTACACGCGCAAGGCGTCGTCGCAAGGTGAAACGCGGAGTCATGGTTTCTTTTACAAACCTGACGGCGACGATTCAGGAACGCTTGGTTTGCCGATCAGCAGACCGGGGCGCCCTGGTTACGAGCATCTGTTTGAAGACTCGGCCGCGATTCTTTTCCTGCGCAACGACTCGTTGCAATTTCGCGAAGTCGGCGAGCTCGGCGCGCGATCTGAAAACGCTGCGGACGATCACTGTCGTGCATCGTGCGTCGACTGGTACGGCAACGCGCGACCGTTGTTCCTGCGCGGGCGAGTGTTTGCCTTGCTCGGTTACGAGATCGTCGAAGGCACGATCGACGACGGTCGCATGAAAGAACTGCGCCGCGTCAACTACGCGCCGGGCCGGCAATACCTGACGCGCGGGGAATGACGGGGTGGTCTTGGGTCTTGGGTTTTTGGTCTTGGATCTTGGATCTTGGATCTTGGTGTTTTGTTCTTTGTGTTTAAAACCAAACGAAACACCAAGTACAAAGCACAAAGTACAAAGACCAAAGGCCCAGGACCAACGCCCAAAACCTTCCTATCAATTTTGGCCTCCGGTTTGGTAAACTGCCCGCTCTGCGCGCTACGTAATCGCACTGAACAATCAGTTTACCTTTCAGGAGGCCAACCCCAATGCTTCGGAGACGCCAGTCTTTCATCGTCCTGTTCCTTCTGCTCGCGCTTGCATCCGCAACCGCTGCACAGACCGCCCGACGTCCGCTCAAACTCGACGACTTGAACCGCTTTCGCAACGTCGGCGATCCGCAAGTGTCGCCGGACGGAAACTGGGTGTCCTACGTCGTCAGCACAATCGACGACAAAGCGGACCGATCGAACTCGCACATCTGGATGGTGAACATCGACGGCAGCAACAACCGCCAGATCACGTTCAGCAGCGAAAGCGAGAATTCCCCGCGTTGGAGTCCCGACGGCAAGTATCTGTCGTTCACTTCCTCGCGACCCGGCAAAGCGCGTGGCAACCAGGTTTGGTTGCTCGATCGAAACGGCGGCGAAGCGTATCAACTGACCGAGCTCAAAGGACGACTGCAAGGACACGAATGGTCGCCTGACTCGAAGCGCCTGGCGCTTTTGATCGGCGATCCCGATCCCGAGGCGGATCCCGGACCATCGCCACAACCCGGCGCCACACCGCGCGTCCCGAAGCCGATCGTCATCGATCGTTATCGTTACAAACAGGACGGGCAAGGCTATTTGCTGTCCGGCCGACACACGTACATCTATCTTTTCGACGTCGAAACGAAAAAACTCGAGCGTCTGACGAAGAGCAAATGGGACGAGAGCTCGCCCGCCTGGTCACCTGACGGCACGCGCATCGCCTTCATGAGCAACCACGCTGACGATCCGGATCGCGATCCTTCGGCGCAGCTTTATGTCGTCGACGCCAAACCGGGTTCGACAGAAAAGCAGTTGACGCCGGCCACGACGCGTGCCGGACGTTCGCGTCCTGAATGGAGTCCCGATGGAAAATGGCTCGCGTTCCTGGACGGCGACGAGATGAAGTACGGCGCCTACGGCATGGACCACCTCGCGCTCGTTCCTGCGGACGGCAGCAATCCGCCGACACGTTTCAAAGCCACTGAAGATTTGGATCGCGGTGTTGGTTCGCCGCGGTTCAGTCCTGACGGTAAGTGGCTTCGTTTTCTGGTCGTCGACGATCGATCGGTTTATCCGGCAAGAGCGAGCGTGGCGGGCGGCAAGGTCGAACGACTGATGCCGTCACCCGTCGTCATCTCGACGCTGAATTCCGCGGGTGGACGAACAGTTGCGATAACCGGTGGCGACTCGAAAGCGAGTGAGATCTACGCCGTCGACGGCGATAAGCTGCGCCAGTTGACGACGCAGAACGACGCGTTGTTTGCCGAACTGGATCTCGGTGCGACTGAGGAAGTCAGCTTTCAAAGCAAAGACGGCACGCAGGTGAATGGTCTGTTGACGTACCCCGTCGGTCACGTCAAAGGCACGAAGGTCCCGCTGCTGCTGCGGATTCACGGTGGACCAAACAGCCAGGACCAGCATTCGTTCAGTCTCGAACGACAGGTGTTCGCCGCGAATGGTTACGCCGTGCTGGCGGTGAACTACCGGGGCAGCGCCGGTCGCGGAGCAAAGTTTTCGAAAGCAATCGCCGCCGACTGGGGCAACTACGAAGTTCAGGACCTGCTCGCCGGAGTGGACCACGTGATCAAGATGGGTGTCGCCGATCCGGATCGACTCGGCGTCGGTGGTTGGAGTTACGGCGGCATTCTGACTGACTATTTGATCGCCTCAGACACACGCTTCAAAGCCGCAACAAGCGGCGCGGGCGTCGCTTTCACTGTCGCGTTTTACGGCACCGACCAGTACATCATTCAATACGATCACGAGATTGGACCACCCTGGAACCCGAAAGCATGGGAGACCTACGTGAAGATCTCGTATCCCTTCCTGCACGCGGATCGCATTCAAACGCCGACGCTGTTTCTCGGCGGTGAACGCGACTTCAACGTGCCCATTCAGGGTAGTCAGCAGATGTACCAGGCGCTCAGAACACTCGGAATCGACACGCAGCTCATCATCTATCCGAACGAGAACCACGGCATCCAGCGGCCGAGTTATCAACGCGATCGGATGGAGCGCTATCTGGCCTGGTACGACAAGTACATCAAGAAAGCTTCTGGTCCAACGAGCACATCAACTGCGCGGTAGCGCGAGACTCTGAAGAGGAAAACACGGATGAATCTTCAACGTCGCGTTCTCACGCTGTCTGTCACAATTCTGCTCATCGCGTCGTCGCTGCCCGTTGCGGCGCAGAAGCGGCGCACGGCCGCGCCGGCCCGTCCGGCTATTCTCGAACGAGACATTCGCGCGGAGCTCGGTTTTCTCGCGAGTGACGCGATGCAGGGACGCGGCAGCGGCACCAACAACGAACGACTCGCTGCCGAATACATCGGTTCTCAGTTTCGTTCTTTCGGACTCGATCCGGGCGGCGATGCCGGCGCGTCCGGCAACAAAGACTTCGTGCAACGTGTGACACTCGAGTCGACACGGTTCAGTGCGCCACCCTCATTCAAAGTCACTTCAGGCGCCAACACTGCGCGTTGGGAATTCGGTAAAGACTTTCTCGTCTCGTTTCTGCGCGCGACGCAGATCAGCGGCGACATACAAGTGATCGACTCGACGGGCACGCCGGCGAAAGGCTCCGTTGTCGTGATCAAGTCGCTGAGTGATCCCCAAAAGCGACAGGACACGATCATGCGCGTTTATTCCGCCGGCGCCGCTGCGGTCGCGCTGCTCGAGACGGAGAACAACAAGCGCAGTCGGGAAGCCGGAAACGCACGTCTGCCGTCGCTGCCGGGACGAATCGCCGGCGACGCAAATGGCGATCGGCCGTTCGCCGTAATTAATCTGCGGCAGGAAGCGCTCGATGCGCTGACCGCGATGGGCGACGGCGCGAAGGCCCAGTTTTCAGGTCAAACCGAAGCTGCCGAGTCGCGATCGACATGGAACGCCGTCGGCATTCTGCGCGGCTCCGATCCGAAAGCCGCCAGCCAGGTGATCGTGCTCAGTGCTCACCTGGACCACCTCGGTGTCAACGAAGCGGCGAGCGGCGACAAGATCTTCAACGGCGCGGACGACGATGCGTCCGGCTGCGTTGCCGTGCTCGAGATGGCCCGGGTCTTTGCTGCGGGACGGCGGCCACGACGCACGATCTATTTCGTCTGCTTCGGCAGCGAGGAATCCGGCGGCTACGGCTCGCGGTACTTCATTGCCAACTCTTCAGTGCCGCTTACCGACATGGTGGCGAACCTCAACTTCGAGATGCTCGGCAGGCCGGATGCGAAAGTTGCGGCGGGAACGCTGTGGCTGACGGGTTTCGAGCGATCCGATCTTGGTCCAACGCTGGCGCGGCAGGGCGCCGCGATCGTTGCCGATCCGCATCCCGAACAAAACTTCTTCCAACGTTCCGACAACTACACCCTCGCCGTGAAGGGCGTCGTGGCCCATACCGTGTCGAGTTTTGGGCTGCACACCGACTACCACCGGGCGAGCGACGAGATCAGCAAGATCGACTTCCCGTTCATGACGCGTTCACTCAACTCGCTCGTCGGGCCGATTCGCTGGCTGGCAAATTCGAACTTCCGCCCGGCGTGGTTGCCGGGGAAAGCGCCCACCCGTTAGATTTGCTTCGATGAAGCCAACGTTTTTTAGTTCGCCCGCGCAGTTTCGTCAGTGGTTGGAGAAGAACCACGACAGCGCCGCCGAATTGCTGGTCGGCTTTCACAAGAAAGACTCTGGCAAGAAAAGCGTCACGTATCCGCAGGCCCTCGACGAAGCGCTCTGTTTTGGTTGGATCGACGGCGTGCGACGCAGTCTCGACGAGACGAGTTACACGATTCGCTTCACGCCGCGAAAGCCGAGGAGCATCTGGAGCAACGTGAACGTACGGCACGTCGAGCGATTGACGAAAGAAGGTCGCATGGCGGAACCGGGGCGCAAAGCCTACGCGCTGCGCGATCCGAAGCGCACCGGGATTTACGCCTTTGAAAACGAGGTGCGAGAGTTCTCACCCGAGTTCGAAAAGAAGTTCCGCGCCAACAAACCCGCCTGGCAATTCTTCCAATCGGAACCACCGTCTATTCGCCGAACCTGCATCTTCTGGGTCATGAGCGCGAAGAAAGAAGAGACCCGCGTGCGCCGTCTCGAACAATTGATCGCCCGTGGTGAGCAAGGTATCCGCAGCGGCGTGATGGAGACGCGAAAGTCCAAGGGTTTGGAATGAGCAAGAACGTGCCGCCGGGGCCAAAGGGCCATTTGATTATGGGCGTGATGCGCGAGTTCAATCGCGACACGCTCGCGTTTATCGAACGGTGTCGGGATTATGGCGACGTGGTCCACACGAGGTTCCTGTACGTTCACGCTTACTTTCTTTACAACCCGCGCGATATTGAAGCGATCCTCACGACGAACGCGCGTAGTTACCGGAAAGCTCAGTCACTTCGTTCGCCTTTCTTTCATCGTCTCGTCGGCAATGGTCTCGTAACCAGCGAAGGCGACTTCTGGCGGCGACAGCGGCGCCTGGCCCAACCTGCGTTTCATCGTCAAAGGATCAGCTCGTACGGAGACATCATGGTGCAGTACGCGCAGCGCACGATCGACACGTGGCAAGACGGCGAAGCGCGCGATCTGTCGCGCGACATGACGCGCCTCACGCTCGAGATCGTCGTGAAGACACTTTTCAATGCGGACGTCTCGCGCGATGCGGACCACGTCGGCCAGGTGCTCAGCAGCTTGGTGAAACCCTTTGCTTCGCAGGCAACGCTGAAATGGATTCTCGACAACCGCCTGCCGACGCCGGGCCATCGTCGCTACTTCAACGCCGTCAGCGAGATCGATCGGATCGTGTTTCGCATCATCGCCGAACGGCGCGCGAGTGGTTCTGACGAAGGCGACTTGTTGTCGATGCTGCTCGAAGCGCAGGACGAAGACGGGTCCCAGATGACCGACGCGCAGCTACGCGACGAAGTAATGACGCTGTTTCTGGCGGGTCATGAAACGACGGCGCTGGCGTTGTCGTGGAGTTGGTACCTGCTGGCTTCAAATCCGGAGACGGAGAAGAAGTTTCACGCCGAGTTAGCAGAGGTGTTGGGCGGGCGCACGCCCGATGTGTCGGACCTGCCGCAGTTGAAGTATACGGAGATGATCGCGAAGGAGACGATGCGGTTGTATCCGCCGGCGTATGCGGTCGGACGCGAGGCGATTGAAGAGACGGAACTCGGCGGTTTTCGTGTGCCGAAGGGGACGCAGGTGTTTGCGTTTCAATGGGTGACTCATCGAGATCCGCGCTTCTTCGACGAACCAGCGGCGTTCAAACCGGAACGATGGGCCAACGGGGCGAGCGAGCAACTCCCGAAGTACGCTTATTTCCCTTTCGGTGGTGGACCACGGCAGTGTATCGGGAATTATTTCGCGATGATGGAGATCGTTTTGTTGCTCGCGACGATCGGTCAGCGATTCCGGTTCAAGCTCACGGATGAAAAAGTCGAGGTGCTGCCGGTGCTGTCGCTGCGTCCGAAGAATGGAATCAAAGTTTTAGCCACAAAAAGGCACAAAGAAGTACAAGCCGAGTAGTTATAGCATTGCGGCGACGATTCGTTGCCACTCGTCGATCGTGAGAGTTTCCGCACGGCGTTGTAGTTCGACGTTAGCCTTACACAGGACGATACTCGCGCCGCCGTTGCGCTGAAGCACCGCCTGTAAATGGCCTGTGGCATGACGGAAGTTGTTCAGGATGGTTTTTCTTTTCTGCGCAAATCCGGCGCTGACTGTCTGCCAAAACAAGTCTTCGTTTGCGATGATTCGCGGCTTGAACGTCAAGCGCATCACGCTGCTCCACACCTTTGGCGGCGGACGAAACGCGCCCGGCGCGACGTCAAAGAGTTTCTCAGTTTCGGCGTACGCTTCGACGAGCACTGACAAATACCCGCGTTCGCTCGAGCCAGCAGGCGCAAGCACGCGCTCGACCACTTCGCGTTGCAGCATCACAATCATTTCAGGCAGACACTCACGTTGTGAAATTAGTCGTTGAAGAATCGCCGTCGAGATGTTGTAAGGAAGATTTGCTGCCAGTCGCGCACGTGCGGCGGGTTGGATCTCGGCGCCGAAGTCGGTCGTCAGCGCGTCGCCCATGACGAGCTTGAAATTGGCCCGATCGACAAAACGTTCGCGCAGCAACGGTTCGAGATTTTCGTCAAACTCAATCGCAACGACTCGTCCTGCCCGCTCTAGCAACGCAGCGGTGAGCGCACCGGTGCCTGGTCCAATCTCGACGATCGTTTCATCGGACGCGGGATTGAGCGCTTCGACTATGCGTTGAACAGTTCTTGGATCTTTGAGGAAATGTTGGCCCAGCCGTTTCAGCGGCCGTTTCAGCGGCCGTTTAAGCGGACGCGGGTTCATCGCTTTGCGTAGCGTGGGTAACCGGAGATCTCCAGGTCTTTGCCTCGCTGGACCACTTGCACGCGTTCGAGTTCCAACGCGTCCGCCATCTTCTCGACACCCATTCCTCCGATCGCGCCCGGCGCTGCCGTGCCGCCGACGAGTTTCGGCGCGATGAAGAAGGTCACTTTGTTCACCAGCCCGGCGTCGACGAACTCACCCGCGATTCCCGACCCGCCTTCGATCAGCACGCTTTGCAACGAACGATCGGCAAGATCTTTCAGAATCGCATGCACGTCTCCGCCGAGCACCAGCAAGGGCGCGCCTTCCGATGCCGTCTTCACCAACTGAGACTCGGGTGATAAACGGGAACGGTCGCCAACAACCACTCGGACCAACGCACGGCGACGCGGCAGTCCGGATCGATCGGTCAACACTGGATCATCGACCGCTGCTGTTCCGGCGCCGATCATGATCGCATCGTACTCATGTCGCAGCTCGTGTGCTCGCGCGAGCGATTCGGGTCCGGAGACCCAACGCGAGTCGCCGGTGCGCGTCGCGATCTTGCCATCAAGCGACACCGCGAGTTTCAGATGAACGAACGGCAACCCGGTGTGCATAAAGTGCAAATACGCTTCGTTGATCTGCGTCGCTTCGTCCGCGAGTAAACCGGTCTGAACTTCAACTCCGGCCGCGCGCAGATGCGCGAAACCCTTGCCGGAAACTTTCGGATTCAGATCCTGGATTGGCGCAACGACGCGCTTGATGCCTGCTGCAAGCAACGCGTCGGTGCAGGGCGGCGTGCGACCGCGATGTGCGTGAGGCTCGAGTGAAACGTAAGCCGTCGCGCCGCGGGCCTTGTCCCGCGCCTGGGCCAACGCGATCGTCTCAGCGTGGCTCACCTCTTCAAAAAGATAGAATCCCTCGCCGACAATCTCGCCACCCGGAGTCACGATCACACAACCCACCAACGGCCCGGGACTGACTTGCCCGACACCCTTGCGCGCCAGTTCAAGCGCACGGGCCATCATGCGCCGATCGGTGTCGGTCCACGTGGTTAGCGATTCGGTTACGGTCTGCACTGCGGGTCTCAATTCCCAAATAACCCATTCACGTACTGCTGTGGATCGAACACGACAAGGTCGTCCAGTTTCTCACCAATGCCCGCGTAGCGTATCGGCAGGTTCAATTCTTTCGCAATAGCGACGGCGATGCCGCCCTTCGCGGTGCCGTCGAGCTTCGTCAACACGATTCCGGTGACTCCGGCGACTCTCAAAAACTGGCGCGCCTGTTCGAGCCCGTTCTGACCGGTCACGGCGTCGACTACCAACAGCGTCTCGTGCGGCGCTCCTTCAACTTCACGCGCCGCCACGCGTTTCATCTTCTCCAACTCCGCCATCAGGTTCGACTTGTTGTGCAGGCGTCCGGCGGTGTCGACGATCAAAACTTCCGAGCCTCGCGCTTTTGCGGCTTTCAATGAATCGAAGAGCACCGCCGCGGGATCAGTTCCCTGCTTCTGTTGAATCAGCGGTACCCCCGTGCGTTCGGCCCAGATCGCGAGCTGCTCCGATGCGGCTGCGCGAAACGTATCCGCGGCGCAGATCAGCACGTCGTTGCCTTCGGCCTTGATGCGTTGGGCCAGCTTGCCGATCGTCGTCGTTTTACCGACGCCATTCACGCCGACGATCATCATGACGTATGGCGCGACACCGTCCGGCACGGTTAATTCTGACGCGACACCCTGACGCTCAGACGCTTGCAGGATATGCAACAGCTCAGTCTTGATGGCCTGCTTGAGCGCTTCGACGTCGTTGATCTGCTTGCGCGCGACGCCACGTCGAACAGTCTCGAGAATCTCGAGTGTCGTCGGCACGCCGATGTCGGCGGCGATCAGCACCTCCTCGAGCTGGTCCAGCAACTCCTCGTCGATCTGTTTGCGACCGGCAAAGACCGTGTCGAGTTTTTCTGAAAGCGAATCGCGCGTGGCGGCAACTGCGCGGCGGAACCTCGCGGAAAACTCCTGTTCCAGCGCGGCTTCCTGAGCCTGCAACTCCTCCATCGAGAGGTTCAGGCCAAGCACTGACGTTTGAAACGGCGAACGCGAAGGAACTGGAGGCGGCGGCGCTACTTTAACAGGCGGTTCAGGCGTAGCTGCTGCGATCGGCGGCTCAGCTACTGCGACCGGCGGCTCTGGTGCAGCTTGTGGTTGCGGTTGATGTTCAGGTGTTGGAGGAGATGGTTCGCTCGCCGCCGGTTCGTTTAAACGAAGTGAGACAAACTGATCTTCCTTCTTGCGTCGCCAAAAAAGTCCCATGAAGGGATGGATTATAGCGACAGATCTCGGAGATTCAAATCTGCGTCACTTGCGGCACTTGCTGGACTTGCACGGGTGGCTTCGGCACGGCCTGACCCGGCTTTCGGAGCTTCACGACACCGGGACGGATCTGCCCTTCTTTGCACGCATCGGAAAGCGCGCCCACGACCTCTTCGTCGTAACGAGTGCCGACAAAACTCACAATCCGCGCCAGCGCGTCTTCAAACTTCATCGCCTTCTGATACGGGCGATCGGTCGTCATCGCGTCGAAAGTATCGGCAACGGCGACAATCTTGCCCATCAACGGTATCTCGTCGCCCTTCAAACCCTGCGGGTAGCCCATGCCGTTCACCATCTCGTGGTGCATGTACATTCCCGGCAAAAACTCCTTCATGGCCGGAATCTGCGACATGATCTTGTAGCCCTTCTGCGGGTGCCCTTTCATGATCTCATACTCTTCGTCGGTGAGCGCCGCGGGCTTCTTGAGAATGTTGTCGTCGATCGCGATCTTGCCGACATCGTGCAAGAGCGCACTGATGCGTATCTTTTCGATTTCGTCATCGGGCAGACCCAGTCGTTGCGCGATCGCCATCGAGAAACGGGAGACGCGCTCCGAATGACCGCGAGTGTACGGGTCTTTTCCATCGATGGCGGCGGCGAGTCCTTTCACAGTGCCGATGAACAACTGGCGGTTTTCTTCCGCCGATTTCTGTAGATCGCTGATGAAGCGCTCGACTTGATCGGTCATCAGGTTGAACGAGTTGCCGAGATCGCCGAGTTCGGTACGGCTGGTAACTTCAATGCGTTTTGAAAAGTCGCCGGAGGCGATGCGATGAGCGCCGCCCGCCAGCTCGCTTACCGGATGCGTCAACTTGTTGGCGAAGAAAAGTCCGATCAGGATCGTGAGCAGCGCCGCGATCAAGCTTATCCAAAGTGTTTGCCAGCGCATGTCGGCCACGGACGCCAGTGCCGCCGCTTCATCTTGAATCGCGATTACGCCGAGCCGGGAGTTTTTGTCGAGTTGCGCGGTCGCGTAAGAGCCGAGCATTTCAACCGTGCGTCCGTCGCGCGTCGCGGAAAACGGGGCCAGTGCCGATTGCACCTGCGCGCCTGATTCCTGCCAGTCCTGCACGACTTTCAGGTCGGTCATCGGCTTCTCTGAAAATGCGACACTCGCTTCAGGGTGGGCCACGGCGCGGCCATTCTGATCGACGACGAATACAACCGGAAGACCGGCGTTCAGAAGCTCTCGCTCGCTCCTCGACGTCGGTTGCTGCACCGCGTTGAACACTTCCTGAAACGAAACTATCGCAACCACCGCTGCGACGACCTCCTGGTTGTTCGCGCCGCCGAGTACCGGCTCGGCGATCGTCAACGCCATTTCCTGTCCGGAACGGATGATCTGCGGACGGCTCACGACGGCGCCACGCCCGTTCATCCGCGCCAGCACTTCGCTAACGCGCGCGTCGACTTCTTCGAGTTTGATAACGTTCGGTTGGAAAGCGCGGTGGAGCGTGCCGTCGACGGGCCAGAGGGCGAGCGCGATAAGGTTCGGGTCCTCTTGAAGCCGCATTTGCAGACGGTCGTCATAGCCGCGGTCGTCGAAGGCCTGGATGCCGCCGGCGATTTCGAACGCTCCGGCGAGGCCGGTCACGACGTCGCGATACCGCTGTCCGTAAAGTTCGATTTGCCGGGCTTTGTCTTGCACGAGCTGCGCCTGGTAGCGGCCCTCGATCGACCGCAGCTCGTCCGCGCTGCGGCCGGAGAGGAGAACACCGGCGAAGGCGAGCGGGAGCAGGCCGACCAGGAGCAGGACTCCCAGAACGATATAGAGGAGACGGATTCGTCCGAGCTTTTCGAGCATTCGTGGAATCTGGCGGTACAATCGCGGCAGGTATTTTTGCGGCGCCCAGGGTGTCGGTTGGTTTGTCGGGTTCGTTTCCGGGCACCGATCACCAAGTGCGCACCCATTATTGTCGACCAACTGCTTGGGTGTCAACGAGATTTGCCATCGTTAAACACCCGTGACTGGTAATTTTTCGGCTGTAAGTGCTGGGCGAACGTCCAAATGGTGGGCGCGGATGGATACTTCAGGCACCGACGAGATCATCGTGCAGCGGGCGCTGACCGGAGAACCGGACGCTTTTGGCGAGATTGTACGGCGCTGGGAGCGGCGAATCTTCGCGCTTGCGTACGGCATTCTTGGGCGCGAGGAGGACGCGCGCGATGCGACGCAGGAGACGTTTCTGGCCGCGTTTCGGAACCTCCGCGGATTTCGCGGCGAGGCGAAAGTCTCGTCCTGGCTACACCGGATTGCCGTTAACCAGTGCATCACCCGGCAGCGACAGGCGCGAGTCAGAAGTGAAGCCGCGCTGGATGACGAGGAGGAAAAGAACTCGGTGCGATTTGCGACGCCGGTTCATTACGCGCCCTCGCGAGTCGTCGAAAGCAGGCAGGAAACGGTGGCCGTCCGGCGCGCGGTTAACAGCTTGCCGATGGAGTTACGCCAGGTTGTGATCATGAAGGAGTTTGAAGAGCTGACGTTTCGCGAGATCGCTGACCTGCTCGATCTGCCGTTGAGCACGGTCAAATCGCGGCTGTACACGGCGATGAAGCAGTTGCAGATGCGCCTGCAGAGATTTGAAAGCTGAAAATAGTATGAGCGATACAACCAACTCTCCCGTTTGTGAACGCTCGTCAGATTTGATGGCGTTCCTTTACAACGAAATGAACGCGAGCGAATTGCGTCAGTTCGAATCGCACTTGCGCGAGTGTCGCAACTGCCGCGAGGAAGCTGCGTCGTTCGGAATGGTGCGCGAGTCGATCTCGACGTGGCGCGACGAGGTGCTGACGGGATTCGTGCCGTCAACCGCGACGCCGGCACGAAAATCGGCGCTCGCTGCGTTCCGACAATTCTTCGATCTGTCTCCGCTGTGGCTGCAAAGCGCCGCCGTCGTGCTCACGTGCTGCGTGATCTTCGGATCGTTCGTCTTCTTTTACAAAAGAGACAACACGTTTCCACCGAGAACCGACGCCAGGTACACCGAACAAGACGTGAAGCAATTAGTCGACGAGGCTTTGGCGAAACAGAAAGCTGCGTCTGTCGCCGTCGATAACACTCAACAGACGTTAGCGGCAGTGGATCCACTGCCGTCAAAGCGGCAGGCTAAACAACCGACTAAAGACACGGCGCGAAACCGCCGCCCCCTGTCACGTGCCGAGCGTGAGCAACTCGCTGCGGATCTCAGACTACTTCCAACCGACGACGATCTTGACCTGCTGGGCGATCGCATCAATGACGAGGAGAAACGATGACGTTCCGAACAATCTCATTAGCTGCTGTGTTACTGCTCGGTCTGACGATCTCGGCGACGGCCCAGGACCAAACGATGCCGGCTCCGCCATCGCCGGCCGATCCGATCCAGCAACTAAACCTCACGCCCGAGCAGCGTCAGCAAATCCGTCGGTTCATGGCCGAGACGCAACAGGAACGTCAAAACACAAACCGCCGTTTGCGAGAGGCTAACGAGGCCCTCGATCGTGCGCTTGACACCGATCCGATCGACGAGAACGTGATCGAACAGCGAATCAACGACGTCGCCGCCGCCCAGGCCGCGCAAACCCGGATGCGGGCCCACATGGAGTTGCGCGTCAGGCGACTGCTTTCCACCGAACAACTCGCCACCTTGCGCAACTTAAAGTTGCAGATCCGCGACGTGATGAACCCACAGCGTCAGAACAACCCCAATAATCCGCGCCGCCCAAACGCGGACGCCTTCCGCCCCGCCCCCCGTCGCCCGTGATCCGTGTCAAGTGTTTCTCACTCAGTATTTTGTCGAACTACCTTGACGCCTCACCTACAATTTGCGCATGATAGGCCGCTCTTTTAAAAGACTGGCTACATCGCTCTCCAAATGAACTTCGCAACGCGCTCGCTGCTTGAGCTGCAGGAGACAACGCTGCTGGCCGCGCGCGCATTTCGCGGTGTTTTCAAGCGGCCCCGTTACATCCAGGAAACCATCGATCAGATGGACGCCATTGGCGTCGGTTCGTTGACCATCATCATTCTGACGGGTTTCTTTACGGGTGGCGTGTTGACCGTGCAGACGTTTCCCACGCTCAAGGCGTACGGCGCGCAATCACAAACCGGATACCTCGTCGCGGTCTCGCTGGTCCGCGAGTTGGGACCCGTCTTGTGCGCGCTCATGGTGACCGGCCGCGTCGGCTCCGCGATCTCCGCCGAACTGGGTTCGATGGTCGTGTCGCAACAGATCGACGCGATGCGGGCGCTCGGCACGGACCCGATTCGCAAACTCGTCTGGCCTCGTGTTTTTGCGCTACTCGTGAGCCTGCCGTTGCTGACCGTGCTGGCAGACGTATTGGGAATCTTCGGCGGCTGGGTAACGGCAGTTGCTCTTTATTCAGTGTCCTCGAGCGTGTTTGTCTCCGCCGTACGCGACGGCATCACGACCGACGATCTGATCGGCGGCGTCGTAAAACCACTCGTTTTTTCCCTGATTATCGGCACAATTGCGTGCCGGCAGGGACTCAGCACGGAGGGCGGAACTGTCGGCGTCGGCCGTTCCACCACGCGGGCAGTAGTCATGGCCTCGATCGTGGTGATTATCGCGGACTACTTCCTCGCTAAAGCGCTTCAGGTTATTCTAGGCACAACCTGAAAATCCTGGCTGCTTCAGATAATGGCAACAACTGAAATACACACCACTTCACCCACTGTCAGCGAAGCCGCAGCGGAGTCGACCTTTCACGAAATTGACGATCGCGACCGCGCGATCCCGGCGATCGAGTTTCGCGACGTCGTGCTCGCGTTTGACGAGCGCGTAATCCTCGACAATCTCAACTTCAAAGTCATGAAAGGCGAGACCAAGATCATTCTTGGCGGCTCGGGCGGCGGCAAGTCGACTATCATCAAGCTCGTACTCGGACTGCTGAAACCCGACTCCGGACAGATCCTCGTCGACGGCGAAGACGTCACCGACTACAGCGAGGACCAGATGATGAGCGTGCGCAAGAAGATCGGAATGGTCTTTCAGGAAGGCGCGCTCTTCGATTCCCTGTCCGTGTACGACAACGTCGCCTATCGACTGCACGAACAAGGCGTGCCGGAAGATGAAGTGGAACCTGAAGTCCGGCGCATGTTGCGGTTCGTCAATCTCGAAGACGCGATCGACAAAATGCCGATCGAGCTTTCCGGCGGCATGCGACGTCGCGTTGGTATTGCGCGCGCGTTGATCGGCGATCCGAAGATCGTCCTGTTCGACGAGCCGACTGCCGGTCTCGATCCACCGACAGCACGCACGATTTGCGAACTCGCGATGAAGCTGCGGGATCTCGAAGACGTTTCGTCGATCTTCGTAACACACGAGATGAACAATCTGCATTACATCTGTTCTGAATACGCGGTGGTCGACGACGACGGCAAAGTGGTTTTCGAACGTGAAGGTGAACGGCTCTGTCTCATCAACAGCAAGGTGATGATGATGCGCACCGGCAAGGTAATCTTCAGCGGCACTGACGAAGCTCTGCGCCGGGCCGAAGATCCTTACATCCAGAGATTTCTGCGCGGCCACTGACAGCACGGCACTTTAAGGAAGGGACAACGGATCAATGCCTCCATCACAGAAGAATGTAACTCTGAGTCAACTACGCGTCGGCATTTTCGTACTGATCGCGATCGCGGTCCTGGTCTTTCTCGTGCTCAACGCGTCGGGCGACATCAATCCGTTCAGTCGAAAGCTGCACTTGAAAGCGCGGTTTGCGGACGCGAACGGTTTGCGCGAGGGATCCGAGGTGCGCCTGGCAGGCGTGCGAGTCGGCAAGGTGGAACGGATCGTGTTGTTGGAGCCGTCGACGGACACCACCGCGCCGCGCGTCGAAGCGCAGATGGTGATTGACGCCAACATTGACGGCAAACCGGCCAGCGATCGCATTCGCACTGATTCGCAAGCACAGCAAGGTTCGCCGAGCCTGCTGGGAAACGAGATGCTCATCAACATCACGCCGGGCTCGTCGATGGGCCAACCAATCGCGGATGGTGCAGTGTTGCCTTCTTCGTCGTCGAATACTGTTAACGACTTCGCGACTTCCGGAACCGAGCTTGCGCAACGTCTCAGCAAACTTTCAGACGAGATCCAGCTCATCGTTAAGGACGTCAGAGACGGTAAAGGAACTGTCGGACGTCTATTCAGTGACGAAGCGCTCTACAACAATCTCAACGCCACGATTCGCGAGACGGAAGACGTCATGCGGCAGGTGCGTTCGGGCGACGGTTCGGCCGGTAGGTTCATTAACGATCCCGCTCTTTACAACAACGCAAACGAGATCGCCATTCAACTTCGCGGCATCGCCGAAGACCTTCGCGCGGGCCGCGGCACTGCCGGCAAGTTCCTGACTGACGACGAACTCTACAATCGCGTCAATCGCACCGTCGATCGACTCGATAAATCAGTGGACCAGATCAACTCCATGGTTGCCGAGGTCAACTCCGGCCGCGGCACGCTCGGCAAACTCATCCACGACGAGCAGATCTACAACGACGCCCGCGCCGCCATCGCGCGCTTCAACACCACCGCCGAACGCATCGACAACCTCGTCGCGGCAGCCCAACGCGGCGAAGGCACGGTCGGCAAACTCCTGAACGACGACTCGCTCTACTCAAACGTCAACCAACTCTCTTCCGAAGGCGTGAAGATGCTGTACGACTTCCGCCAGAATCCAAAGAAGTACCTGACAATCAAGTTCGAGCTGTTTTAAACCAACACGGCTTTGCGCAAATGGTCGGCGACTCATCGTTGCGGCTTTGCCGCCTGATGTGCGGCGAGGGCTGTGCCTCGCCGTTCGAACGCATTTAAAAACGGGCTGTGCCCTCGGTGCGGGCTATGCCCGAAGATTTCCGGGCCAAAGGCCGGACGAGCGGCAAAGCCGCGGAGGGGATAAAAGTCTTGCCGGCGAGGCATAGCCTTCGCCGCACATCAGGCGGCGCAGCCGCTGAAAATCAACTCCTTATGCAAAGCCGTGCAACACCGATAACGGCCTAACGCGGCGACGTCGAACGTGCAGCGCCGATTTGTTTCAACAGCTCCCGCACCGCGACGTCCAGTTGCGAATCGCGGCTGGTGAGCGTTTCGCCGATTGGGCGCGTCACTTCGACGTCGACCGGACGCGGGTTGCGTTCCATCACCTTGCCGTCGTTGCCGATGATCTTCATGCGCGGCAGACGAAATCCAGTGCCGTCGATCAACGGCTGGTTCCAGGTGTAGATAATCCATCCAGCGGTCGGCTCGCCGACCACTTGTCCGAGGTGAAGCGTCCGATACCCTTCAGCAAAGTCCTCAGCGTCAGACAACGAATGCTGGTTCGTGACGAGGATC
>DATANW010000193.1:0-1652 GCA_036266055.1 Pyrinomonadaceae bacterium
TTCCCGTCAAACCAAAAGCCGCGTCACGGTGTGGTCGTGTCGTACAACTATGCCTTCAGCGCGGACATCGGCGGTGGTGAGTACGAACGTATCTTGTCCGAGCCGCCCGGGGCCTGCATCTTTCGAGTTGGTAAGCACGAGTCGCTGCGTTCGATCAACGCAGCCTTGCAGGCGTGGGAACGCCAGCAGCCGAAAATGCGCGCGGCAGTGATCGAGCTTCAGGACAGCGGCGTCTACACCGAACAACTGAATGTAGATCTTCAGGCGGGCGAGTACCTTCAGCTCCGGGCGGCGCAACGCAAGCGTCCGGTTCTGCGGCTACTCGATTATCTCGCGAGCTTGCCGGATGCGCTCAGAGTTCAGGGTAAGCAGGGCAGTCGCTTCACTATCGATGGTCTAACCATCAGTGGACGTGGTTTGCAGATCAATGGTCAGGAAGACCAGTTGAACGACGCGATGATTTCCGCCGGACCATCGCTCGACAACGATCTCTGCGACGTCACTATCAGACATTGCACGTTGGTGCCTGGTTGGAACCTGCATTACAACTGCGAACCACAACGGCCAAACGATCCGAGTCTGGAACTGGAATACTCACGCGCGCGGATCCGCATCGAGCACAGCATCCTTGGCGCGATCACGACTGAAGCACGAGAGCGCGCCAGCGAACCGCCACAGATTCAAATCACGGACAGCATCCTGGACGCAACCAGCGAGGATCGAGTCGCGCTGGGCAGTTCGCGTGGGGCCATCGCTTACGTAGCGTTGACTATCGCTCGTTCGACTGTCATCGGACGCTTGCAAACGCATTCGATCGAGCTCGCCGAGAACACCATCTTCAACGGCACGGTGACAGTTGCCCGACGCGGCCGTGGTTGTATGCGTTTCTGCTACGTGCCCGAAGACTCGCGCACGCCTCGCCGGTTTGAATGTCAGCCTGATCTGGTGAAGCAGGCAGTCACTGAAAACACGGAAATCCCGGAAGACGACAAGAGCGCATTGATGGACCAGGAAGCCGGACGAGTCCGTCCGATATTTAACAGCGAGCGGTACGGTACGCCCGCCTATTGCCAGCTCGCGGAGCGCTGCGCAGAGGAAATCACGCGCGGAGCGGACGACGAGTCGGAGCTGGGCGTCTTTCACGATCTATTTCAGCCCCAGCGCGCGGCCAATTTGCGGGCGCGCCTGGATGAACACACCCCTGCCGGGATGGATGCCGGCATCGTCTATGTAAATTAGGAGGAAACCCATGCAAGGCGAATTCAGAGGCGACGTCAGCCGCGACACCTTCGATGCGACCAAACGTTTCAGCCGCGTACTCATGCAACAGGGACGGGTGCAACTCGATGCCGACTGGAACGAGCAGAACGATATTCTGCTCCACTACCTGCGTTCACTCGCCGCAGACCTCATTGGCCCACACGGCGGCAGCGCAGGCGCCCTTGGTTTTGCCTTGATCACTACCGACGCCGAGGTCGATGCGCTCAAGGACGCGAACGGCAACCCGCTCGATAGTGAAACGATTAGACGATTGAAAAATTCGCTGCGAGACAGTGGCTTTCTCCTGGGCATCGGCCGGTACTACATCGACGGCCTGATGTGTGAAAGCAACGATTATCTCGGCTTTGAGGAACAACCCGGCTTCCCGTTTG
>DATANW010000194.1:0-21985 GCA_036266055.1 Pyrinomonadaceae bacterium
TCTCGATATTGTGATTGATAAAAATGTGATGTCGATCCACGCGCAGTTTGCGCCGTACAATTTGAAGGAAGGCGATTGGACCACACGCGGCGAGGAGTTTGCGGATGTTGTTGTCGATCGCCTGGCGAGTTACGCACCGAACATCAAGGAATTGATTGTCGATCGACAGGTGATCACGCCGCTCGATCTCGAACAGACCTACGGGCTCAGCGGCGGACACATCCATCACGGCGAACAGACGCTCGATCAGTTCTTCACTTTTCGTCCGCTGATCGGCTGGGCGCAATATCGTACGCCGCTCGATCGTCTCTATCTCTGCGGCGCGGGAACGCATCCGGGCGGCGGGCTGACCGGTCTACCCGGCGCGAATGCCGCACGTGAAATTGCCCGTGACTTCAAAGCGGGAAAACTATGACTTTGTTCTTGGTTCTTTGTACTTTGCAAAGAACAAAGTACAAAGCACTAAGCACAAAAATAGCAGGTCAAGCGAGCCACGATGCCCGATCCGAAATCACCACGCCGAAGTTTTGCCAGTGATAACAACGCCGGAGTACATCCCGAGATCGTCGAAGCGATCCGCACCGTCAACGAAGGTCACGTCGTCGCTTACGGCGACGACGACATCACCGCACGTACTGTCAAGCTGTTCAAGAAACATTTCGGCAAAGACGTCGAGGTCTTCTTTGTTTTCGGCGGCACGGGAGCGAACACGCTCGGACTGAAAGCGATCACGCAACCGTATCAAGCGGTTGTTTGTGCAGAGACGGCCCACATCAACGTCGACGAATGCGGCGCGCCGGAGAAGTTCACCGGCTGCAAACTGCTCGCGCAGCAAACGCAAGATGGTAAGTTACGAGTCGAGCAACTCGAACCGCTGGTCCACGTCTTCGGCAACGAGCATCACGTGCAGCCGCGCGTCGTGTCGATCTCGCAAGCGACGGAGATGGGCACCGTCTACACGAAGCAGGAGTTGAAAGCGATCGCCAAGTTTGCGCATGCGAACAACATGCTGCTTCACGTCGACGGCGCGCGCCTCGCAAATGCAGCGGCGAGTCTGGACGAGAATCTAAAGTCGATCACGGCGGACGTCGGCGTCGACGTGCTGTCATTTGGCGGCACGAAGAACGGAATGATCTACGGCGAGGCAGTGGTCTTTTTCGATCCGAAGCTGGCCCACGACTTCAAATACATTCGCAAACAAGGCATGCAGTTGCCGTCGAAGATGCGTTTCATCTCCGCGCAGTTCGAGACGTTGTTGTCGGGCGATTTGTGGCGTCGCAGCGCTGCGCACGCGAACCGCATGGCGCGACTGTTGGGGAGCGAACTGGAAAAGGTGTCAGGAGGCAAGATAACGCTGACGCAAAAGGTCGAGGCGAATGGCGTCTTCGCAGTCGTGCCTCAGCAGTTCATACCGCAGTTGCAGAAGAAGTACTTCTTTTACGTTTGGAACGAAGCGATCTCGGAAGTTCGCTTGATGTGCTCGTTCGACACGACGGAAGCAGACATTCACGACTTCGTCGAATGGGTACGGAGAGTAGTCAAGTAGATGCCCTGCGCCGCGATGATGATCAGCATGATCCAGAACACGTAACGGAGTCGATAAAGCGCGCCCGCGTTTACGACGACCAGCCCAAGTCCAATCAAACCCGCAGTCGCGGTCAGAAAAACCAGCCACATCGATAGCCGTCGTCGCTCTCGCCACAGACACACAGCCGCTGCGAGGTACAAGAAATACATCACGAGCGTTTCAGCGCCGCTGATTAGACGCCCGCCGATGCCGTAGCTGCCCGCCTCGAACCACATGCGCGGAAACGGCGCGAAAAATCCAATCACTGCCGCGCGTGGAACGAACCGCACAATGTCGGAAACGCTGGTGAATTGAACGTCGCTGCCGATGTTTGACTCCTGCGCGCGGTAGAAACGAAATCCAGCACGCCGATCTCGGATCTGGTTGATCGTCCTGGTCCATACGCCTTCGCGTGGCGCGGGTTGGGAGGCTGAAGGAATGGCGAGCGGTGTGGCAGGCGGACGGTATCCGCCGAGTGTCGTGCTTTCGAGCCGCGACGGAACGAACAACATCGCCACGACGATCGCCGCCAGCACGATCGCGTTACCCACCATGAGCCTTCGCTCGCGAATCATCCGAAACACGAGGAAAACCAACGCTAGAGCGACCGCGACGATCACGGCGTTCCACATGTTTCCGCGCGTCAACCAAAACACGGTCACCAGTGCTGCGCCGGCGATTCCCAGCCCCACCGTCGCTGGAAACGCAAGCCTGCGATTCAGTAACAACGCCAGCACCAGCAACAGACTCAACAAGCAAACTATCGCCAGCGGATCGCGAATCAGTTGCGTCGAGTGAAACAATAACGATGGCCAGAGGCCGACGATCATCGACGCGAGCAATCCGGCCCGCGGGTTGAATAGTTCGCGGCCGAGTAAATAGACCACCGCGAGCGTCGACAAGTAATAAAAAAGGTTCAGCGGCTCAGCGGCGAGAATGTTGTGGCCCACGAGGCGTCCGAGAACGAGGAACGGTATCGAGTACAACCGTGCGTGCAGCGGCGATTTGATGTCGAGCCACGGCGACACGCCATACGCTTGCCAGTGCGTCGCCATCTCGCTCGCGAGTCGACGATACGTCGCACCATCGATGGCAAACGTCAATCCGATTCCATTTTGATCGAAAACGCCGGGAAGCAGTTGAAAGTGACCGGTGAGAAAAATGATCGTGGTCAGCGCCACATGAAGGACGCCCGCAATGAACAACCAGCGCAGAAGTTTTGAGTTCAAGGCGGTGGGATTAAAACACACATTGCACAGATTGCAACGCATGTGCGATTCTTGGCGCGCACCAACAAACAATGAGCAGCGTCCTCGATGAGGTTGTTGACGGAGTTGAGCCGGCGCCCGGCGTGCTTTCGGTCATGCAAGCCACGCGGCCGGCGTTCCTGTTGAGCATCGACGTCGGCACGTCAGGTGTTCGCGCAGCGTTGTTCGACGACGCCGGCGCGGAGACGATGTCGAATCATGCGCGCCCACGCGGCGAAGGCGCGCTGTCGGATCTCGGCGAGTTTGACGCGGATGCGCTGGTCGATGAGGTTATTAGCACGATTGACGAGCTATTGGCCTCTTCAAACACAGACGAAATCCAATTCATTGCTATCTCGACGTTTTGGCACAGCCTCGTCGGCCTTGACCGAGAAGGCTCGCCGACGACACCGCTGCTGAGTTGGGCCGACACGCGCGCCGCGCGCTTCGCAACCGATCTGGGCGCATCTTTTGACGAGGCTGAGATTCACGCGCGCACGGGATGTCGTTTCCACGCGAGCTACTGGCCCGCGAAGCTGCTGTGGATCGCCAGTGAATGGCCCGACAGGTTTGCTGCGACACATCAGTGGTTGGGTTTTGGCGAGTACCTTTGTTTGCGGTTGTTTGGTGGCACAGCGGCCAGTATTTCTCTCGCGTCGGCGACAGGTCTTTTCAACCAACGAGCGTGCGATTGGGATTGGGACTTCATTCGCGAGCTCAACCTCTCGCCCGACACGCTGCCGCAAATCGACGACGAGAACCGTCCCCGATTGACGCCAAGCTTCGCCCGTCGCTGGCCCGCATTGGCTACGGCGCAGCTCGCAGTAGTAGTTGGCGACGGAGCGACAAACAATATCGGCGCGGGATGCAGTACGAGAGAGAAACTCGCGTTGATGGTTGGCACTTCGGGCGCGATGCGAGTCGTTTTCGCGGGCGATCCTCCAGACCAGCTTCCCCGATCGCTTTGGAGTTATCGCGCGACGCGCACGCGTGTCGCAGTTGGTGGTGCGCTGTCAGACGGCGGTGGATTGCTTCGCTGGTTGCGCGAGTCGTTGAACCTCGAAACCGCGGATCTGGAATCAGAACTCGCGAAGCTTGAGCCTGATTCACACGGACTGACAATCCTGCCGTTCTGGTCGGGCGAACGAAGTACCGGCTGGTCGCCCGACGCACGCGGCGGCATCTTCGGACTTAAACAGGAAACGCAACCAATTGAAATCGTTCGCGCGTCGCTCGAGGCCATCGCGTATCGTTTCGCTTTGATCGCGCGCGATCTGGAAACGCTTGCGCCGCACGCAAACATCGTCGCGACCGGCAATGCGCTGCGCAGTTCACCAGTGTGGATGCAGATCATCGCGGATGTGCTCGGGCGTCCGATCGCACTCGGAAACGCGGCGGAAGCGTCGATCCGCGGGGCTGCCTTGCTTGCGCTTGAAGCGGTGGGCAAAATAGCAACCATCGAAGAGGTTTCAGTTTCGCCGGCGGAAGTTTTTCAGCCGGATATGATGCGGCATGCGCGGTATCGCGAAGGACTCGCGCGACAGGAAGAGTTGTACGAACGGTTATTCGGCAAACAAAGCTAACACTGATTCCAAATCAAAGGCCGGGGAGACTAGATGAGCGCGCCTGTGCAGAAGGAAAACTCCAACATCAACCCTGAACTCGATCAACTTTGCATCAACACAATTCGCACGCTGGCCATCGACGCCGTTCAGAAGGCGAACTCGGGCCACCCGGGTCTGCCGCTCGGCGCCGCGCCGATGGCGTACGTGCTGTGGACGCGCTTTCTCCGGCACAACCCCCAAAACCCGAAATGGGAAAATCGCGATCGCTTTCTGTTGTCGGCGGGACACGGATCGATGCTGCTTTACGCCCTTCTGCATCTCACCGGTTACGATCTCTCGCTCGACGAGCTGAAGAACTTTCGCCAGTGGGGATCGAAAACGCCGGGCCATCCGGAGTACGGACTCGCGCCGGGCGTGGAGATCACCACCGGACCATTGGGTCAGGGTTTTGCGAACGGCGTCGGCATGGCGATGGGCGCGGCGCATCTCGCGGCAAAGTTCAATAAGCCCGAGTTTCCGCTGATCGATCACTACGTCTACGCAATCGTTTCGGACGGCGATCTGATGGAAGGCGTCGCTGCCGAAGCGGCTTCGCTGGGTGGTCACCTGCAACTCGGTAAACTGATCTATCTCTACGACGACAACAACGTCACGATTGAAGGTTTCACGAACCTCGCGTTCAGCGAAGACGTTGCGAAGCGGTTTGAGGCTTACGGCTGGCACACGCAAACGGTCCAGGACGGCAATAATCTCGACGAGATTGAAACTGCGATCCGGAACGCGCAAAAGATCGACGGCAAACCAAGCCTGATCTGCGTCAAGACCGTGATCGGGTTCGGTATGCCGACGCAGGGCACGCGCAAGGCGCACAGCGATGCGCCGGGTGAAGACGCAGTGCGTGAAACGAAGCGACACCTTGGCTGGCCCGAAGACAAGCAGTTTTACATTCCCGACGAGGCGTTGGCCCACTTTCGCGAGGCCGTCGGACGCGGCGAGCAGTTGGAGAGTGAATGGCGCGAACTGGTGAAGCGTTACGAGGAGGCGCACCCCGAAGACGGCAAGAGTTTCCGCCAGACGATCAGCGGCGAGCTTCCGGACGGTTGGGAAGAGCACCTGCCGAAGTTTGAAGACGCGAAAGCGGTCGCGACGCGCGTCGCCAGCGGCGAAGTTATCAACGCGCTTGCGCCGGTGATGCCGATGCTGATCGGCGGCTCAGCAGATCTTGGCGTATCGAACAACACCGACATCAAGACCAGCCACAGTTTCGAGGCGGGCGCGTACGACGGACGCATTCTGCATTTTGGCGTGCGCGAACATGCGATGGGTTCGACGATGACGGGCATTTCGCTGAACGGCGGTTTGATTCCGTTTGGCGGGACGTTTCTGACGTTCTCCGATTACATGCGGCCGGCGATCAGGTTGGCGGCGCTGTCGGAAGTGCAGGTCATTTACGTGTTCACGCACGACTCTGTTGGCCTCGGCGAGGATGGTCCAACGCACCAGCCGATCGAACATCTCGCGGCGTTGCGTGCGATCCCGCATCTGTTTGTGATTCGTCCAGCGGATTCGCCGGAGGTCAGCGAAGCGTGGCGCATCGCGCTCCTGCGACGCAACGCGCCGACGGCGCTGGCACTGACACGGCAGAAAGTGCCGGTCATCGATCGTAAGAAATTCGCGGCCGCGGCGGGTTTGCGGCGCGGTGCTTACATTCTCGCGGAAGCTGCGACGGCCGAAGGCGCGGCGACAATTCCGAAACTGATTCTGATCGGAACCGGCTCGGAAGTCGCGCTGGCGCTCGAGGCGCGCGAGAAGCTACAGGCGGAAGGTGTGCCGACGCGCGTCGTCTCGATGCCTTGTTGGGAACTGTTTGAGGCGGAGTCGAAAGAATATCGCGACGAGGTTTTGCCGCCGTCGATCAAGAAGCGACTCGCAGTTGAAGCGGGCGTGCGTCAGGGTTGGGACCGTTACGTTGGCGATGAAGGCGACGTGATCTGCCTGGATCGATTCGGCGCTTCTGCGCCGGGTGAAATCGCACTGAAGAATCTCGGCTTCAACGTCGACAACGTGCTGGACCACGCACGAGCGCTGTTGTGATCTGTCAATCTACATGTTGCGCCGAGCAGTTAAAGTCTTGTCCGTGTTTATCCTCGCTGCGGAGATAGTTTGTGCGCAGACACATCAACTCACAGAAGCCGAAGCATTAACCGCGATCACTCTTGCTACTAATCCGTCTACGAAGCTTGCGGCGGCGGAAGAATTTATCAATCGCTTCCCGAAAAGCAGCTCGCGTATCAAAGCCGCCGAACTCGTTGCCGCCGAGATTCTAAAGGTGAAAAACGGAACGGTTGCGATCACGCTTGTCGAACGAGCGCAGTCGATCTTCACGGCGGAAGAAGAACGAGAAATCCTCAAGCCGGTCGCGTTGGAAGCGTATGCGACCGGCAATCGTGCGAACGATGCGTTCAAGTTAGCAGCCGAACTTCTCACGAAGAACCCCGATGATCTGAATGTGCTTGTGCAGATGACGAGTCTCGGCGCCGATGAAGTGCGCAAGCGAAATCGCGAGCATGCGGACGTCGCGTTGCAGTATGGTTTGAAAGCCATCACGTTGGTTGAAGGCAAGCCCAAACCTTCAAGACGTAACGACGATTTGTCGGCCGATGGGCCAACTCCGGAAGTGGACCTCGCCCAGCTCTATCAACAAACGGCAATTCTGCATCTCGGCAGCGGCAACGTCGACGAAGCAAGGTCGCGACTCACCAGGGCCACCGAACTGCGCCCCGACGATCCGTCAAACTTCGCGTTGCTGGGCCGCGTGATCCATGCCGATTACGTGAAGCAGATGGAAGCTTATGAAGCGATGCCGGACGGTAAACAAAAGCAGGAGACGCTGACGAAACTCGACGCGTTGTTAGACACGATCATCGACGCGTATGCCCACGCCGCAGCACTCGCGACCGGCCGTCCGCAATTTCAGACGTTGTTGCAGCAAGTGATTCCGGATCTCACCACTTACTACAAATACCGGCACAATCAATCGATTCAAGGCTTGCAGGAGTTAATCAACAAGTACAAGATCCGCCATTAGCGCAGCTGTGAGTCACATGGAGTTTTAATTTTAAACCCAGCCATGGATTTCATTTCGAACTAGACAAGTTCGAGTTCGGCTTCGATGTCGCCAACCTCGGCGTGAAGCAGGTTTTTGAAATCGAAAAGTTTATGATCCAACAAGTGCGACGGCACAACGTTCCCCACCGCGTTGAGCATCGACGCGCGAATGTGCGGAATATCTTTTTCGAGCTCGGCGATCAGGTTCTTGATTTTCGCGCGCTTCAGGTTCGTCTGTGAACCGCACAGGTCGCACGGAATGATCGGAAACTGGCGAAACTCCGCATAATCGGCGATGTCTTGTTCCGAGCAATAAGCCAGCGGACGAATCAAGGTGTTGCGACCGTCGCTGGATCGAAGTTTCGGCGGCATCGCTTTCAAAGTCCCGACATAAAACAGGTTCAGCAAGAGCGTCGTGATGACGTCGTCAGCGTGATGACCGAGCGCGATCTTGTTGCAACCTTCTTCGACGGCGACGTTGTAGAGAATTCCACGACGCAGACGCGAACAGACGGAGCAGTAAGTTTTACCCTCGGGAACCAGCCGTTTGACGATCGAATACGTGTCCTGCTCGATGATGCGAAACGGAACACCGAGCCGGCTGAGATATTCAGGCAGCACCTCAGCCGGAAAACCCGGCTGTTTCTGATCGAGATTCACGGCGAGTAGTTCGAACCGTACGGGCGCGCGACGTTGAACGTCGAGCAGCAGGTCGAGCAGCGTGTAACTGTCTTTTCCGCCCGAAAGGCACACCATCAAACGGTCGCCGTCGTCAATCATGCGGAAGTCGGCGATGGCTTCGCCCATGCGGCGCAGTAAGCGGTTCTGAGATTTGTGTTCAATGCGCATTTGGTGGTCGGGCAGAGTATATCGTTTGTAACGGAATTATAACGACACACCTAATAAATTCGGGAATTAGGACTAGACAGTGACCAAAAAGTTTGTCTATCATGACGAGTCCGCTTTTTGCGGTCAATTCATTCGTCGCTAGCATCGCTCGCGAACAATCCACGAAAAAAGGTAAGCGCGTCGTTTCGTTGCTTCAAGGTTCCGACAGCCGGTGACTAAACATCCGCGCCCCCATATTACGGAGGTAACTAATGCTCAGGATAGGAAAGAATCCCAAGGATCAGGAAGAGAACGACCGCTCCAGCCAACCGGCAAACGTTCCTGATTACTCCACTGCCAAGACCTACTCGTCCTATCAGGGAACAGGTGTTGAAGCAAAACCGGCAACCGAAACCGCGTCACAGCCCCGTGGTGCGATGACCGAGAGCGAAACGCTCGCACGCGATATTAAAGAGGGCACGCTCAGCGGTTTCGTCGGCGGTGGCACGGTCGTTACTGGAGAGGCAAACTTTAAGGCGATGATGCGGGTGGACGGCCACCTGTCGGGCCGCGTCAGTTCGACCAGCGGCACGTTGATCGTCGGCGCGAACGGTAAAGTCGACGCCAACATCGAAGTCGCCAACGCCGTGATTCACGGCACGATTAATGGCGACATCATCGCGACGCAGCGGCTGGAACTCGGCCGCGCCGCGAAAGTGCACGGCAACATTCAAACGCCGTCGCTGATCATCGAGCAGGGAGCAATATTCGAGGGCAGTTGCAAGATGGTGCAGATGAGCGCCGCCGTGGATAAATTGAAGAAAGATGTCAAGAAGATTGACGAACCGCTCGACACGTCGAAGGTGCAACCGCTTCGTGCAGCGGATGCCGCCGCCAAGGCAGCGGAAATTCCGAGCGTTTCCAGTGTTGTGAGCTAACCTTTCAGTTAGTAAGCAGATTTTGCGGGGTGGTCCATCGTGGCCACCCCGTTGTTGTCAAGACGCCCGCCCCAACGTAACCTCACTTCAATCCGCGTTTCGAGAAACACCAGGAAAATTGCGCGAGACTTGATTAGGCACATCACTCCTTGATACATAAGGCTTGATGCCTAACCACAATTCAATTGTTCGATTCACCTTCGCGTGGATCGTCGTTGTCCTTCTGTCTGTGACGGCGCTGGCCCAGACCAGTGTTTTATTACGAATAGTGAAGGCTGAAGATGAGCGACGCTGGGACACGGATTTAAAGAAATTACTAACGAGTCCCAACCCTGCCATTCGAAAACGAGCAGCGCTCGCTGCCGGGCGAATTGGTAATGAAGATTCGGTAAGCGCACTGGCGGGTCTGCTCGAGGACGCGAACACAGACGTTCGCGCCATGGCGGCATTCGCTATCGGTGAAGTCGAAGCAGCAAGCGGCGCTGATGCGCTGCTGGCGGTTCTGAAGAAGACGAACCAGCCCGTTATCGTTCGGGCGCGAGCCACCGAAGCGTTGGGCAAGATCGCCGCCGCGTTGCCGCAAGAACAGGAAGCCCGTCGACTCGAACTCGGCGCGGCGATCCTCGAAGCCCTCAAAACCGAAACCAGAACCTCCAACCGTCGCACAGCGATTCTCGGCTTAACTGCCGTGCTTCGGTCTCGTCCGGCGCATGCAGGCCCGACGATCGCGAAGTTCCTGGCCCACGCGGACGCGCGCGTTCGTGCCGACGCCGGCAACACGCTGGCCCGCCTCCGTCTGAACGACGGAAACGACCAGCTCCGGAAACTACTCGACAGCGATGCGGAGCCGATCGTTCGCGCCAACGCTGCTCGCGTCCTCGGCGCGACTGAAGACAAAGCCGCGTTCGATTCAATCCTGAAGCACGCGGTCGAGGATCCCGATGCGCGCGTGCGCGTCAGTGCGATCCGTTCGCTCGCGCTTTTGAAAGACGCCCGGGCCGCGGCCACGTTGCTCAAACGAGGTGAGGTCCTTACCCAACAACAACTCGAGAACCGTGCCTCCGAAACGAACGAAGTGCTCGAGATCGCGACCACGCTGGGTCGTCTCCTGGCACTGAAAGACGACGAGCCAGTACTGATGTGGCTCGGCAAGGTAGACGAGGCAGTTAACAGCAAAGCTCCTGAAGTCGCACTCGCGATGACGCGAATGTCGCCCGCCACCATCATTCGCGGCGTTGAAGCGGACGCGAAATCGCTGGCCGCCAATCGCCACGAGGAGTACTGGCGCGAGGCTTCAGCGATCGCCGCGGCGCTGGGCGAGATCGCCGCGGTCCCGGCTACAGTACCAAACAAGGCCGAAATGGCCGCAACCGCCGAGGCGACGCTGCGAGGAATGCTCCTTTTCCGGCTGTCGCCGGAAAGCAAGACCCGAGACTTCCTCGCGTACAAGTCTGAAATCACCGCTTCAGAGGTGCTGCGCGCTTTTGCGGCTTTCAAGCCGAAGGACCTCGCGGACATCCTGATCAAACATCTCGCCGATCCGGACGTCGTCGTACGCGGCACCGCCGCGGATCTGTTGGGCGATCTTCCTCCATCGGAACAAATTACCCTGGCGTTGGCGGCCGCTTTGCCTCGCACCGAAAAAGATCCCTTCAACGATGCTGCGTTATCCACTCTCGACGCGCTCGGCAAACAAAAGTCGGAAGCCGCGAACAAAGCAATCCTGTCGGTGCTGGGCTGGCGCGATCATCTCGTGCGCCGCCGTGCGGTGAAAATCCTCAAAGACAACGGCGTCGGCGACCTCTCTATCCATATCGGCATCGTGCAGACGAAAAATACCGCCGCCGATTACCGTCGCGCCCTGGCCCGCATCGGAGCACGGAAGCCGCGCGCCGTCGTGACTACGACGAAGGGTTCGTTTACTATTGAGCTGCTCCCCGAGGCGGCCCCCCTGACCGTAGACAATTTCGTTCAGCTTGCCCAGCGATCTTTTTTCAACGGCATCATCATTCACCGCGTAGTACCCAACTTTGTGATTCAGGATGGCGATCCCCGCGGCGACGGCAATGGCGGCCCGCCAAACCACCAGATCCGTTGCGAAATTAACGAAGTGCCCTACGACCGCGCCGTCGTCGGCATGGCGCTTTCAGGCAAAGACACCGGCGGTTCGCAGTGGTTTGTCACCCACTCGCCCCAACCGCATCTCGATGGCGGTTACACAGTTTTCGGACGAGTCGTCACCGGCATGAACGTCGTCGACAGCATCATCCGCGGAGACGTCATTAAGTCGATCGTAATCAGGTGAAACAAAACCCTAATCTCAAATTGTTTGTCTTCGTGCTTGCTTTGTTGGCGGCGCAGAACGTTGGCGCTCAAACAAGACACGGATACAAGATCGATCTCAAGATCGACTTCGACAAGCTTGCGTACGCCGGCAGCGAACGCGTCCGTTGGGTGAATCGCGGGGAAAAACCAACGTCAGTACTTTATTTTCACCTTTACCCCAACCTCCGCACCGGCGATCAAAGCGGGTCGTCAAACAACAACAATTCTTCGGCGCAGACGCAGATCGACGAGCCGCAACTGGACATCGTCGAAGTTCGCACCGGCGCCGATGATACGCAGCTGTTTACGTCGCTCGACGATCAGGGCACAACGCTGCGCATCAATCTTCGCGAGCCAGTCGCGCCTGGTAACTCGACCGAAGTCGTTATCAAATTCAAAGGTACCGTGCCGGAGATCGATCGCGACGAGACGAGTTTGACCACGCACGTCGTCAAGCAAGTCAGTGCGGCGCTGCGCAGCGATCGTGAGATGCGGCGCGCGCGTGACATCAACTTCCAGTGTCGCGGAGTAATGTTGCTCGGCTCGGCTTATCCGGTTCTCGCCGTGCACGATGGCGACGAGTGGCGTCGCAAGCTCGAGGCATCCGTCGGCGACTTCGTTTTCAACGAGGCCGCGGATTACGAAGTGACAATCACGACAGCGAGCGGCGTAGAGGTATTCACTTCCGGCACCGAAACGAGCAAGTCTGAGAAAGGCGGGCAAACATTCGCTGGCGACGCCTTGCGCGATTTCGCGATTCTCGCTGGTCGCGGCTTGCGCAGCGAACACACGGAAGTGCACGGCATCAACGTCCGTTCGATCTATCTCGCCGAGCACGAACGCGTCGGCAAACGCGCGCTTCAGGTCGCGGCAAATGCAGTGCGGGTCTTCACTGCAACGTTCGGACAGTTGCCGTTCAAGACGATCAGCATTGCCGAGGCGCCGCTCGTTGCCGGTCTCGGTAGTTGCGAGTTCTCGGGGTTGAACGTGATCGCCAGCGCTTTCTTCGTCGACTTCGATTCTCCCGCGGTTCGCAATCTGCCGCAGATAATTATCGAGCAACGTCCGTCGGTTGAAGAAAGCATCGAATGGACGGTCGCGCATCTGGTCGCGCATCAATGGTGGGGTGCGGCGGTCGGAAACGATCCGGCGCGCGAACCGGTGCTGGATGAAGCGTTGTCGTGCTGGTCGTCGTTGCTTTACTACAAGAGCACTTACGGCGAGCAAAAAGCGGCCGCGGTTCTCGAAGATCAAGTGAAAGGCGTCTATCGTCTGTACCGCACGTTCGGCGGCGACGACATGGACGCGAATCGTCCCTCACGCGATTACCGCAACACTTTTCAGTACGCGGCCATCGTCACCGCGAAAGGCGCCCTGATGTTCGTCGACCTGCAACGTTCGCTCGGAGACGAGAAGATCTTCGCCGCGTTGCGCAATTACTACCAGGCCAATGTCTATGAAATCGCGCAGATGGAAGACCTGCGGATCGCGCTCGTCGCGGAAGCTCCGGTCGAACAAAGGCGGATGATTGGACGTACATTTACCCGCTGGCTGACCGCGAAACGAGGTGACGAAGACATTGCACCACCGGACGCGGAGCTGGCGGCGACTTTGGGTATCCCCTCCAAACAAGCACCACAACGCTCAGGCGACAAAAACGCCTTCGGAGCATTAGCCAAGGTTGGGAAATTCTTTTGGCAACAAATGACGCGTATCCGGTAATTGCCTCGCGCGGACAGTCTGAGGTCACAGAAAAGAGCCTCGACCGTCTCGCCTGGCTGATGGACGATCTGTTTCGTGTGCCGGTCCTCGGCTGGCGGTTCGGACTCGACCCGCTGATCGGGCTCATTCCCGGTTTCGGCGACACCGCGACGTCGCTCGTCACGTTCTACATCCTCGTCAACGCGGTTCGTTACCGCGTACCTAAGATCACTCTGCTGCGAATGGGATTGAATCTCGCGATCGACTACGTCGTCGGGTCGTTACCGGTGGTGGGCGACTTGTTTGATGCGTGGTGGAAGTCGAATCAAAAGAACATGGAGCTGATCAGGAAGCGGGCGACAGTGTCAGCGGAAGAGGCAGGCGCCGGCAGCGCCAGCGACTGGTTGTTTGTCGGCGCGATTATCGTTCCGCTGATTCTTCTCGCAGTCGGCAGCGCCTTCATCAGCGTCTATCTTCTGTACCGCTTCCTTGAGTTAGCGACAAAAGGCACATAAACAAGCCGCCAGAGGCATAAGACTAAGTAGTCACAGCGGTCGCTTCGGTCGCGAGCACTCGCTCTAAAGCCGACTTGAGCATGTCCAGACCACGTTCGCCCGCCGCGAAGCTCCGCAGTTTTCCCTGCGCGTCGAAAAGATAGTAAGCGGGCACGAACCCCTGATGGTTGTGAAACGCTTCGCGCAGCTTGTGTTCGTTATCGACGGCCACCGGTTCCCTCACATCATACTTACCAATCAAGTCGCGAACCTGCTCGACGTCGGTATCGCTCTCATAACGCGGCATGTGGATGCCGATCACGCGCAGCCCCTGCTCCTTCTTTTCGTCACGCCATTGCGCGACGCGCGGCAGGTTCTCTTTGCAAATGCCGCAGCTCGCCGACCAGAAGTGCACGAGCGTCGGACGGCCCTCGGCCTCCGACTCCGCAAACGCCTGTGTTCCGCCAAACCATTCCGTTGCCCCATCGAGCCTGGGCATCTGTGTTCCGATTTTCATTGCCATTGCTTTTTTTCAGATCCGTGTTCTCCTCAGCGGAGGAAAACACGGATCCAAACTCCCTGTTCTTAGCTCAGTGTTTTCTGACCAGGTTTCCATTCGGCCTGGCACAAGCCACCAGTCTGCAACGCCTGGATCACTCTCAGCGTCTCTTCGGCCGAACGTCCGACGTTCAAATCATGAACGACTTTGTACCGCAGGATGCCTTCCGGATCGATCACGAAGAGTCCGCGCAACGCGATGCCGCGGCTCTCGATAAGCACGCCGTAGTCGTTGGCGACTTTCTTCGTGGCGTCGGCGGCCAGCGGGTACTTCAGATCCGCAACGCCACCCTTGTCGCGCGGAGTGTTGATCCACGCGCGGTGCGAGTAAACGGAGTCAGTCGAAATGCCGATGATGTCGGCGCCGATATCGACGAAGTCCTGGTAACGATCGCTGAAGGTCGTCAATTCCGTCGGACAAACGAACGTAAAGTCGAGTGGGTAGAAGACCATCACGAGCCACTTGCCTCTGTAGTCGGAAAGGCGAACGGGCTCATTGAGCTTCTCGAGATTCTTGGTTGAGGCCATTTCGAAATCCGGCGCGGGCTGGCCCACCATCGCCTTATCTATCGCCGCTGCTGTTGCTGCTGTCATGTATCCTCCAAAAAGTTGAAATGCTATTAAGACCTTAAGACCTGGCGGACCGTTTTAAGATGTTTGCGGTCCGCAACAATCCGGACAAACTCCCCTCAGCGTAAAATGAACCGATTGCGGTTTGAAGCGCGACTTGCGCGCTGCCGCCGGCATCAGCTTCGCGGCTTCCGGCATATCCAAATCGACCAACTTCCCGCACTGATTGCAGATGGCGTGGTCGTGGCGCTCCATTACGCCGTCGTAACGGCTGGCACAGTCGCCAAAACTAATCTCATGAACGAGCCCGGCTTCTTTCAGGTAGCGCAGCGAGTTGTAGACGGTTGCGTAGCTGATGCCGGGCAGACGCTTGCGTGCAGCCTGAAAGATGTCGCCGGCGGTCGGGTGATCGTCCCGTTCCCGGATGACTTCGTAGACTGCCTCGCGCTGTGGTGTTAGTTTCGGGCCTTTCAAGATGGATTTAGACTAATTCTAAAATCAGTGATTGTCAAGCGAGGCTAGAGCGTTGGGTTTTGGCGCGCAAAATCGATGATGTTGTCGACGTAGCTTTCGAACGGCGGGCAGCGAATGCCATGCGGGGCGAGTAGTTCTTGAGCCTGCGTCGAATCATAGAGCTGCTTCACGAAGAAGTACGGAACTGCAGGATGCGGCAGGCCGGTGAGCTTTGGCGATGGCGGCAGCATGAGAAAAAAGTAGACCCACGACCGCGGCGCCGTGAGGCGCGAATGGCCGCCGTTGATAGCTCCGGCGATCGCGTTGAATAACTGATTCGTCGTCAGCGGCGAAGGATCCGCCAGTTGCACCGTCTTCCCGATCGCGCGCTCATCAAAAGCCAGCGCGGCCATCGCGTCCACGACAAAATCCACCGGCACGAGATTCAAACTAACCTCATGATTTCCGATATTGATCAGCGATAGCGCACCCGGCCACTTCAACAGGTAATGAATCAGGTAATAAACGCCGTCGTACTTCGCGGTTTCGCCGGTCGTTGAATCACCGCACACGACCGCCGGACGATGAATCGTGATCGGCAACTCGTGCTTCACCGATTGAACCGCCATCTCCGCCAGGTACTTCGACTCTTCATAAAAGTTGCGATAACCGGCATCGTGACGAAGCTCTGTTTCGAGAATCACTCCTTCACGCTTGCCCGCTACGTAACACGTCGAAACATGATGAAAGTGACGAAGGTGAGGCAGCGAGCGCGCGAAGTCGAGGACGTTGCGAGTTCCGCCAACATTGACGCGCATCGCGAGCTCGCGTTCGACGGCGAGATCGTAAACAGCGGCGAGATGAAACGCTCGCGTTGTCTGTTCGCGCGCGAGAGCCGCACTCTCCGCAGTCAAACCCAAACCCGGTTGACTGATGTCGCCTTCGAATAACTGAAAATCGTCGAGCGGTTTGCCGGTAAGCTGCGCGAGACGGGCGACGTCGTTACGCGCACGTGCGGCCAATGACGGCTGGACCAGCAAAATGAAACGGCAATCGTTCGCGGCAGTATTTCCGGCGAGGCGTTCCAGTAATCGATTCGCGATAAAACCCGGAAAGCCGGTTACGAAGAGTGTTTCTCTATTCGACATCAACTTCGCTGAGTATAATTCACGCCTCAACTTCAGGCACAACACGTGAAAGGTCCAAAACAAGATGAACCCTTTGCCCCCTTCGATGTTACTCCGCCGAACAGCGCTCGCCCTCTTCCTTCTGCTGGCAGCTCTGTTTGCGATCGCCGCGCAGGAGAAGCAGTGCAACGTCAAAGTCACGCTGCTGCAAGTGAACGACGTCTACCAGTTCGCGCCCGTCGATCAGGGCACGGCGGGCGGCCTGGCTCGCGTGCTTACACTGACGAAGTCGATCAGGGCCCAAAACCCGAACACGCTGTTCTTGATGGCCGGCGACACGATCTCGCCGTCGGTCGAGTCGATCACTTACAAGGGCGCGCAGATGATCGATGCGTGGAACGCGATCGGTCTCGACTACGCCACGTTTGGCAATCACGAGTTCGACTTTGGACCCGACGTCCTGCGCGACCGCATCAAGGAATCAAAGTTTGGCTGGGTCGCGGCGAATGTAATCGACTTGAAAACGGGTAAGCCGTTCGGCGACGTGCCGCCGTACGTGATTCGCGAGTTTAGCGGTGTCAAGGTCGGACTGTTTGGCCTGGTCCTGCCGGAAACGAAGAGCACGTCGCGACCGGGCGCCGACGTCGACTTCCGCAATCCATGCGAGATTGCCAAGCAGATGGTTTCCGAGCTGCACGCGAAAGGCGCGAAGGTTGTCATCGCGTTGACGCACCTGTCGATGCGCGAAGATAAAGAAGTTGCTCGTTGTTCCGGCGTGGACGTCATCATCGGCGGTCACGAACACACGCTGCTCGAGTCTCACGCCGGAAACGCGCCGATCTTCAAGATGACGTCCGACGCGCGTCAACTGGGGCAGATTGATCTGAACATCTCGCAATCAACTGGTGAGCTCGAAAGCATCGACTGGAAGGTGATTGAGGTCGACAGCAAGACGAAGGACGCGCCGGAGTTCGCCGCCGTCTACAAGAAGTACGAAAACCTGCTGGCTGAACTGTCGAAGCCCGTCGGACGTTCGAGTGTCGTGCTCGATGCTCGCAGTGCGGAAAACCGAACGCGCGAGACGAACGTCGGCAACCTCGTTGCCGACTCGTTTCGCCAGGGACTCGCAGCGGATATCGGGTTCATGAATGGCGGTTCGATTCGCGCGGATACGCTGATCCCAATCGGGCGGATACAGGTTCGGGACGTGTTGTCGATTCTGCCTTTTAAGAATAAGTTGGTTAAAATCGAGGTCACCGGGGGAGTGTTGAAAGCGGCGCTGGAGCATGGCGTCAGCCGCACGGCGCCTGGCGCGGAGCCGGGCGGTTTCCCGCAGGTTGCGGGCGTCCAGTTTTCCTTCGACGCTTCGAAGAGCCCGGGTTCACGAGTGGTTGACGTGAAGGTCAACGGGCAGCCGCTCGACGAAGCGAAGAAGTACACGCTCGCGACGTCGACGTTCATTGCGCTCGACGGCGGCGATGGGTACACGATGTTCAAAGGAGCGCCGGTGATTCTTCCGCCTGAGAAAGCGCCGATCGATTCTGACGCGCTCAAACGCATGTTCGCCGGCGGCAAAGCGGTCGCACCGAAGGTAGAAGGACGGATCAAACGATTGGACACAGTGCAGAAGAGCGCTTCTGACTGTAATTAGTGTTTATGCAACTGTATGACGATGCTTTCGACCTGAGACGGTACGAAGCGAACCAACTCTTTCACGAAGCGTACGAGGCGCAGCAGGCGAACGACTACGAGCGCGCGATCGAGCTTTACAAGCGTTCGATTGAGACGTATCCGACGGCTGAAGCGCACACCTTTCTCGGTTGGGTCTACAGTTTTCAGGACCGCTACGATGAGGCGATCGCAGAATGTCTCGAAGCGATTCGAGTTGATGAGACGCTCGGCAATCCGTACAACGATATCGGGAGTTATTTGCTGGCGAAAGGGGATTCGTACGGCTCAGTTCGGTGGTTCAAGCGCGCGCTGCTGGCGCCGCGTTATGAGTCGTACGCGTTTCCGCACTTCAATCTCGGGCGTGTTTACGAGAACCGGAAGAAGTTTCTTGATGCCGCGAAGCATTACGGCCTGGCGCTCAAGCAAAAACCGAGCTTCAGAGAGGCGGCTGTCGGACTCAGGCGCATGCAGTCGCGACTCAATTAACGACCACGGATTTATTTGTTCTCGATCAGTGTTTTCTCACCCTTCTCATTAACAGCAACGTAGATCACTTCCGCTTCCGTCACGCGCACTCGTTCGCTTTTTCCCAACCGCTCAACCTCAACGATCACACGCACGGTTATCGACGTGGTCCCGACGCGGATGGTCTCAGCGTAGAAGCTCACCAGGTCTCCAACGTAAACCGGTTTGTGAAAGATGACTTCCTTCATCGCCACGGTGACGAACCGCTGCATGTGCGTGTGACGATGCGCTTCGATCGCCCCGGCTGTATCGATGTAACTAAGAATGACGCCGCCAAAGATCGTCCCCTGCGAGTTGGTGTCGCGTGGCAGTAGCGTGATGCGGATTGCGGGATCCCTTTGTTCCATGCGGCTATCCTAAGCTCTCAACCCCAGGCGGAACAAACGCCCTTATCGCGGTGTCTAAGCCCGCGTCGATCCCCGGCCCAGACGGACCAGACGTGAAAGGTCGTGACGTGATGAACCTGTTTCTGCTTTGCCTGTTTTTCATCTCTGATGAGACTCCTACTGCTGCCTTCGACGACATGGGCAAACTTCTACTCGGCGGCACTGTCGCGGCGGTTATCGTCGCCGTTGGCTTCACACTCATCCGATTCCGAATGCGCGACAAGAAGCCACAAACATCGAGCTTCATCAGCATCAGCTCGGTTGAAAACGAGCGAACCGCAAACGAGCTTTAGCTAGCTAGTTGTTCGTTGATCCAGTCGAAAATGGCTTGCTTGAGCTCGTCCAGACGGTTTTCGAAGAAGTGTCCGGCGCCGGGGATAACGACGAGTCGGACTTGAGTGCGTTGTTCGAGTTCGGCGGCGAGTTGTTGCACTTTTCCGACGTCGCCGTACTCATCGTGTTCGCCGTGAACGAGCAGTAAAGGCTTGCGGCACGATTCGAGGAAACTGAAGTCGTACTTATCGAGCGGCGTGCCGATTCCGATCAGATACTGAACGCGATCGTCGTGGATGCCGACGTCCAAGCCGACGCGCGATCCAAACGAGAACCCGCACAACACTAATCGCAACTGAGGATACTGGGTCGCGAGGTAATCGAGTGCGGCCCGAGCATCGTCCTGTTCGCCGCGCCCTTCGTCGTGTTTGCCGGTGCTTTGTCCGACGCCGCGAAAGTTGAATCTCAGGGTAACGAGGCCGGCATCGTTCAACGCGGCGGCAGCGCGGAAGACGACTTTGTTGTGCATCGTCCCGCCGCCAAGTGGGTGCGGATGAAGCACGAGAGCCGCGGCACGAGGTGGGCCTTGCCGCGGCTCTTTGATAATCGCTTCGAGCTGTCCGTGCCCTACAGGGATAAGAAGGTTGCCGGCGGGATACATATCACCCTAACTTCGACGCGCAGCACACATAAAGACACGGATCAAAGGGTGTCTGTCAGGAGCTTTATTCTTCGTTGCCTTCGTTACGGAGGCTCGCGTTGTCGCCGCCCGCGCTCTCGAACTCTGCCGCTGAGGATTCAACCATTGACGCTTCGCTCTCAGTCGCTTCAGAAGACGGGGCGACTTCAACGGGCGTGGTGGACTTCGACGCTCGTTTCTTCGCGGCGCGCTTCTTAGTGCCACCTTTTTTTGTGCCACCCTTCTTTCCAGCCTTCTTCGTCGACTTGGCGGCACTCTTCTTGGCAGCCTTCTTAGTGCCACCTTTCTTCGCAGCTTTCTTGCCGCCCTTCTTGGTGCCACCCTTCTTCGCGGCCTTCTTCGTCGACTTCTTACCGGCGGCCTTCTTTGCTCCTTTTCGCCCGGCCTTGCGCGCACCCTTAGACTTCTTGGTTCCCTTTTTGGCTGCCATCTCCTTCGCTCCTTTAGTTGGTCTGATTTTGGCTCACCGTAGCAAAATAATGTGTGACTGTCCACGATGTTTTGATCGAAATTTTTAACGCACTCGAATCGAGAAGTTTTGTAGACACGCATCGATAGTTTCGGCTACATTAACGTCGCTCTCCAACAAGGAACCCGGCGGAAAGGCTGACTGGATGCAGGATAGTTGCGCTACCAGCGCTGGAACTGTTGTACAACCCTCGCTTAATCGTCTCAGTCAAATTTTGTCGAACCATTCGGACCAATCCGTGGACTTTGCGACCGATACTCAGATTTCACGAGTCCAACCCGGCAACGGCAAAACTGCTCTCGTCGTCGACGACGTTGCCGACGTTACCGAGATGCTCGCGGTGTTGTTGAGTCATGCGGGCTATGAGGTAGTCACCGCAGCGTCAGCGCGAGCGGCACTCGATGCGGCACGCCAGCGCCAGTTTGACGTGATAATTTCCGACATCGGCATGCCGGAGATGAATGGTTACCAGCTTGCGCGTGAGATGAGAACGCTGCCGGGTTATGAAACAGTACCGATGGTTGCCGTCACGGGCTACTCGATGTTCGACGATAAGGAACGGTCGACAAACGCAGGCTTCAATGCCCACATGACGAAGCCGATAGATCCTCGGGCGCTGCTCGATCTGATCGAACAACTGTGAGCGAAGAGCCAGTTGAGCGCTTGATAACGCCGCCGCCCGGCACAATCAGCCGACCCCGCTTCGGATCACTACTAAGAACAATTCAACTTTTGCTCGGCGTCGGCGCTATCGCCGGCGTCTTCTGGCTGCTGCAGTCCTCAACCGACTCGATCTGTTGCGGCGATTACGACGGTTACTATCACATCAAGTGGTCGCGCTCTTTGTGGGAAGGCATGAAGGCGCACAAGTTCCCGCCGGAGTTTCCGTGGCTGCCGCTCACGACGCTCAATTCGAAAGAGTACGTCGACCATCATCTGCTTTTTCACATTATGCAGATCCCGTTCGCGGAGTTTTCAGACCCGCGTAAGGGAGCGAAGGTGGCGTCGATCGTTTTTGCCACGCTCGCAGTGTTTTCCTGCTACTGGCTGCTGATCTACTTCCGCATTCGTTTCGTGCTTGTTTGGCTGGTTGCGATGTTGGCGTCGTCCGTGCCGTTTATGTTTCGGATGAACATGGCGAAGGCGCCGCCGCTGGCGATCGTTTACCTCGTAATCGCTATTGCGCTGTTTTTCAAAAAGAAATACTGGCCGCTGCTGCCGCTGGCCCTGGTCTTCACCTGGACCTACGATCTGTTTGTGTTGTTGATAATGGCGGCAGTGCTTTGGACGCTCGTGATCGCGTGGACCGAACGGCGTTTTGAATGGCGTCCGCTGGTTTGGGTGATCCTGGGTTGTGCGGCGGGCCTGGTAATCAATCCATACTTTCCGCAGAACTTCCGGCAGTTGGGTGAGCACATGGCGATCAAGCTCACCATGTCAGGCTACGACACGAAGGTCGGGTCGGAGTGGTATCCGTACG
>DATANW010000195.1:0-2557 GCA_036266055.1 Pyrinomonadaceae bacterium
ACATGGAGATCATCGCCGAGGTGAAGAAGTACAAAAACGCGCGCGTGTTTGCGATGGGCTTCGGCAATGCACCCAATCGTTTTCTGCTCGACAACATCTCGCAATACGGACGCGGCGAGGTCGATTACGTCACTGAAAACGGCGACACGTCAGCCGTCGCGCGTCGCTTCAACGAGCGTATTCGTAATCCATTGTTAACCGACATCTCGATCGAATGGTCCCCAAGCTTGCCGGTCACCGACGTCTATCCCAAGCGCATCCCGGATCTGTTTAGTGCGAAGCCGCTGATTCTTTCCGGTCGGTACACACTGGGCGGCAAAGGCTCGATCGTGTTGCGAGGCAAGATGGCGGGTGAGGATTTTGTGCGCGAGATTCCCGTGGAACTTCCCGACACGGAAGACAGCCATGATGTTCTCGCGACGCTGTGGGCGCGACGCAAGATCGACGACGTAATGGGTCAGGACATGGCGGGAATGCAGACGGGCAGCATGAAACCTGAACTGCGCGACGAGATCACGGAACTCGGTCTGAAGTTTAAGTTGATGACGCAGTTCACTTCGTTTGTCGCAGTTGACGAAGTGATCTTTACCGGTCCCGATCCGGCCCAGCGAGTGGATGTGCCCGCCGCCGCACCCAACGCCGGAACACTTCCGTCACCTGGTGGTCTCACGCAATTGGTTTCAGTGATGGCCTCCAGCCAGCAGCTTCTGAACGCTAGTCAGACATCGCTCAGCACGAACATCACTGTACGCGACGTCAAGGAGCTACCTCTCAACGGACGCAGCGTGCAGAGCCTCATGACACTTGTCCCGGGCACTGCACGCGGCAGTATCGATCAGTTTTTGGACTATCCCCGATCAGGCATCGCCTCAAACGGACAGCGAGCGAGCTCGAACATGTTCATGCTTGACGGCGTGAGCGCAAACTTCGGCATCGCGCCCGGTGGCCAGAATCCTGGACCATCCGCAGCAGGCAGCACCCTCGCATTGACTGCGAGTGGCGGCGATAACGGCATCGCGCCGATGGACTCGGTCCGGGAACTGATCGTCAAAACGTCGTACCCGGAACCGGAGTACGGCCGCCTGCCCGGGGCGCAGGTGAACATCGTGAGCCGCGCGGGAAGCAATCTTTTCCACGGTTCACTGTTTCACTTCTTCGGCAACGACGCGACTGACGCGAACGACTGGTTCGCAAATAGTCGCGGTCTCAAGCAACCGCCGCGACGCCTGAACAACTTCGGCGGAACCCTTGGCGGTCCAATCGAACGAGACAAGATCTTCTTCTTCGGTTCGTATGAAGGACTGCGTCTGCGTCAACCGTTGACCGGCATCACCGACGTGCCTTCGTTGTTTTCCCGGGCGGCAGCCGTTTCCGAGATCCGCCCGTTCCTGAATGCGTTTCCGCGACCAATCGGAGCGACACGACCCGACGGACTTGCCGAGTTTGCAGCGACGTTCGCGAACGCCGCGCGTCACGATATCGGCAGTTTCCGTGTTGACTCGATGGGGCAAATGTCGAGCTTCTCCGGCAAGTACACCTTCGCGGATTCTGACGCAGATGAACGAGGCGCCGGCGGGTTCTCTCTTAACACCATGAATCGCATTCGCAGTCGGGCACAGACGATCACCGGCCTCTACAACAGAACGATGTCGTCGACCAGGGTGCTCGATCTGCGTGTCAACTACAGCAGGTTGCGAGTCACCGGTGCGCAGTCGCTCGACGAGTTTGGCGGGGCTGTTGTTCCGTCGAATCTGGCTCCTGCGTCCGGTGACTCCTTCAATTTCGATCTGAATGCGCGAGGCGCGAACTTGATGACCGGGAGCGAAGTCTCAAACATTCAGCGGCAGTTCAACGCCCTCGGCTCCATGATGATCATGTCCGGCACGCACTCGATCAAGTTTGGGGCTGATTATCGACTGATGTCGCCGAGCTTTGGTGTGCGGTCGGTTGAAACCAACGTGCTCTTCGACGGTGTTGGTCAGGCGATCACCGGCGTTCCGGCGCGCGTTGGCTTGTTCAATCGCGAGGGGTCGCAGTCGCCCGACTTCAATAACCTTTCGCTGTACGCGCAGGACGAGTGGCGAAAGACGGCGAAGCTGACGCTCACGTACGGCTTGCGCTGGGAATTGAATCCGGCGCCTTCGAACGACGGCACGCAGCCACTCGCGGTGGACCAGGCTGAGGATCCAACCCGGCTCGAGTCAGTCGCGGCGGGCGCGTCGTTGTGGCGAACGACTTACGCGAACTTTGCCCCACGATTTGGGTTTGCCTATCAGCTCCTCGGACAGAACGATCCGAAGATGGTCCTGCGCGGCAGCTTCTCCATGCTTTACGACCTGGGCCAGCAACGAGCGGGTGAGGCGTTTGCCGACTCGATTCCGTTTGTCAGTGGTTTCGGCGCACCGGCAATCGTGTTCGATCCCCAGCTCAAACTGCCGTACACGCTGAACTGGCACGTCGGTCTCGAACGTGAACTCGGTTCGAATCAATCGATCTCCGCGGCGTACGTCGGCACTGCCGGAAGAAGACTGCTCCACACGCAGACGTTGTTTGATCA
>DATANW010000196.1:0-2522 GCA_036266055.1 Pyrinomonadaceae bacterium
TCACTCACTTACTTGACTATCTGGAAGCCGGCGACAGACTGGGTGATTTCCTCAATGACTTTCCCACAGTCACCCGCCAGCAAGCGCTTGGCGTTCTGGAACTAATGCGACGACATCTCCTCACAGAATATGAAACTGTTGCTCGATGAATGCACACCCAAACGTCTTAGAAATGATTTTGAAGGTCACGAAGTTCAAACCGTGGATGAGGTCGGTTTAAAGGGAGTCCTTAACGGCGAACTGTTACGTGCCGCTGCCGCTCAACAGTTCGATGTTCTTGTCACAGTCGATCGCAGAATCCCGTTCCAACAGAATATCTCTCAATCGAACCTTGCTTTATTGGTTCTAGTCGCGAGACCCTGTCGCTACGCTCAGTTGAAGTTGCTGGTACCGCGAGCACTACGGGCCCTGGAAACGATCAAGCCCGGTCAATCTCTGATCATTCATTGGCTAGCCGGCCAAGCATACGTTGAATATCACTGGTGACCTGAACCGCTACGCCGCCTGCTTGTGGTCGTCGGGACTTTTTTCACCGCGCTCTTTGGCGTCGGGAGCGCCGGCTTCGGCCGCGGCGTTTTCGATCTCGGAGTTTATTTCACTGCCGATCAATATCGACGCGCCAGTGAAGTAGAGCCAGAGCATCAACACGATAACCGCGCCCAAAGATCCATACGTCGCGCTGTAGGAGTTGAAGAAGTGCAGGTAGAGCTTGAATCCGAGCGACGCGAGCAGCCACAACACCACACCAATTACTGACCCCGGCGTCAACCACTTCCACTTCTGGTCCTTGATATCCGGCGCGAAGTAATAGATCAACGCAAACGACGTCACCATGAACGCAAACACGAGCGGCCACTGAATCGTCTTCCACGCTACCGGAAAGAACCCGCCGAGCTGATAATGTGCGGCCAGGAAATCGGCAACCCTGCCGCCCCACAACATCAGCAACAAAGCAGTAATCACCAACACCGACAACGCGATCGTCAAAACGACCGCTACCAGCCGCTGCTTCCACCACGGACGCGACTCTTCAACATCGTAAGAGACGTTCAACGCCTGCGTGATCGCACCCATCCCGTTCGAAGCCGCCCACAACGTCGCCAAAAGCCCGAACGACAGTTTCTTCGCGTTACTCGCGCCGGTTATTTCCGTCATGGTGCTGTTGACGAGCTGAAACGCAGAGCCCGGCATTACCCGCCCCAGGTATTCGAACAGCGACTGCCGCAGTCCTTCACCCGAGCCAAGCATCAATCCCAACGCTGCCGTTAGAAAAATGAGGAGCGGAAAGAGCGCTAAAAGAAAGTAGTAAGCAAGCTGCGCCGCACGTCCCCAAACATCATCTGCGTTGATCTCTGTCCAAACTCGTTTCGCAAGTTGCATCCAACTCAAACCGCCGAGTTTCCACAGAGATTTCATAACGCATCCTCGCTGGCAAGCACGATGCCATTATCTCGTTTGGTTTCGTACAAACATCCGTGTGAAATGCGTGTTAGAAAATTCCGGCATTGCGCTTGCCGTAATAGCGGCATGTGACGAAAGAAGTCTTTCGGACGGCTGAGAAAGAAACGGAAAGTGAAGTTGTTGTACTGAAATAAGGCGAACAACCCCCGAACGCCAAGTCTCCACAATAGTTTAATGGGCCAGTAGTTAACAACCCATATTTGTTGCCGGGTGGGGAAACAACAACTTCTCGCAACCCAGCCGGCCAAGACGCATCAGTCGCAGTTGTGGATTCGCTCCCGCGCAAGTCGTGTGTGTGCGGCACTGGTCGGAAGTTTTACGAAGGACTGCTTTGGAGGAAACCATGACTAACGGTATTGATCTAGTCTGCTTCTCGCATCTTCGCTGGGACTTTGTATATCAACGCCCCCAGCACCTGTTATCGCGGTGTGCCCGCGAGCGTCGAGTCTTCTTTATAGAAGAACCCGTGTTCACAAACACCTCGATGCGTCTCGAAGTGCGCGAGACGGACACCGGCGTGCACGTAGTTGTGCCTCAACTGCCCGAAGGTCTGCGCAGCGAAATCGCGATCACGGCGGTAATGAAGGAGATGACGTACAAGCTCTTTCTCGATCATGAGATCAGCGATTATGTGTTTTGGTATTACACGCCGATGGCGCTCAATTTTACGCGCCACTTCACTCCGAAGGCCTCTATTTACGACTGCATGGACGAACTTTCGGCATTCAAAGGCGCGTCAACATTATTGCCACAACTGGAAAAGGAATTATTCGGACGTGTTGATCTCGTGTTTACCGGCGGGCAGAGTCTTTACGAAGCGAAACGCAATCAACATCGTGCCGTCTACGCGTTCCCGAGCAGCATCGACGCGGCACACTTCGGAAAAGCACGCAACGCCACAACGGATCCTTTAGATCAAGCAAATATTCCACACCCCCGCCTCGGTTTCTTCGGCGTCATAGACGAACGTTTCGATCGCGAACTGCTAGATCAAGTCGCCTCGAGAAAACCCGACTGGAACTTCGTGATCGTCGGACCAATCGTCAAGATCGATCCGGAAA
>DATANW010000197.1:0-13772 GCA_036266055.1 Pyrinomonadaceae bacterium
GAGTCAAACTAACGGAAAACTCACCGGCAAAGACGCTAAAACGGCCACTCTGCTCAAGCACGCGCCGTGGGTCGCCGTCTTCCTGACCTCTCTTCCGGTGCCGCTCGTGCTGCTCGTCCTGTTCTTTTTCTCGACCACGACCGAGACGGCAGCAGTTTTTCTACTTCTAGCGGGTCTTTCTTTAACTATTGGGTTCGCGCTCGGGCTGGTTATTGCGGCCATTCTCCTCCTTTACCGGAAAAACTGGCTCTCCAAATTGCGCGACCGATTAGCATCGGATGGAATCACCGCAAATGAGGTTGTCTGGTTCCGTCCAGAGCTGACCTCCGCCGAGCGAAAATCGCTCGCGGAAATTCAGCAAAGCAATCCCCTGCTGGCTGACGCTTACCTTGAGACCCTGGCCAGCCGGCTGACGGCGTCGCGCATTATGGCGCGCTCGCGAAAGGAATTGCTGAAAGTCGAGCGGCAAATAAACCGGGCTCGCACAGTGCGCACCCCCGAATCCGCCGCGCTGCAAAAGGACCTTGGGGAAGACCACGATCGCCTGAAAAGCGTGTACTCGCAGGCCACGGAACACCTGAATCAGGCTAAAACGCGGTTGCAGGTAATCGAAACAACGGCCAGCCGGAAACTGAGCCAGGGTGAGACCGATCAGATGATGCGACGCCTGGGCAGCGCGCAGGACCAATTGCCGCTAGTTCTGGAAATCGCCCAACTCGAGCAACAGATCCTTCGCGAAGGAGCACCGAACGCCGACAACGCATTAGGAACCGGCAGCTGATGGCGCATGCGCGCGCGTCGCCGATTCGAGTTTCGTGAGTTTATAGACACCCGGCGCCAGCCTCCTGGCAAAACCTTCATCAACCAGCGCCCAGTTCCCCAAACCAGCTTCCGGCGATCTCAATCCGGTCACGCGAGCCAGTTCACCACGCAGAGTCATCCCCGCGCCGGTGAGATACGCTCGCGCAATCTCCTTCAGCGCCACTTCCTGGTCGACGACCTCGCCAAGCTGATCCGCGAACCGCGCCTCCGGAATCGACCAGATGTAAGTGAACGTCGGCTCGTAAAGGACGTCACTCGGAATCACTTTCAGTCTTTTTTGTAATTCAGTTAACGCTTTATCGAAGCGCGCGCGTTCCTTGATACCGCTCGCCTCCCGCAGATCTCGGGTCCCCATCTCCCACTCGTGCCGCATGATTTTGAGAATTAATTGAGAATCACTTGATAAGTATTTTTTCTCATTTTTCCGAGAGACGCCCCAAATCGCATTGAAGAAAGGCAGCAAACGCGCAGCGATGAAGGTTGACCGCCCGCGCAAAACTTTGCCGTAGAAACAGCGGCCGCGTCTCATCACGTCGTCCTTGATAGTCCACGCGAGACGGCTTTCCGGATCTTTTTGAACATTGCGCGGCATGTGGGCGTCTCGCCTTCCACAAACGGCAACGTACAGCGATGGGCCGGGACGCCGCGAATCCGTCAGGGCCTCACAAAACCCCACGTCCTCGATAAAGCGCTGCGCGGCTAGCACGTCCTCGACGCGACATTCCGGATCGCGACGCCACATGCGGTCACGATAGACCTCGATTTCCTCAGGCAGCATGGGCCGCGATTCTATCAAACTGAACTGGCTGCACGGTCAATCTGAGCGGTTCGGTCAAAGTAAAGCCCTCCTCAATGAACGCGAGTTTCCAGCTAAGTTGTTGAGCCACATACGCGTAAGAGTTTTAAACGGTTTGGCACGGTCGCTGCACAGTGGATTTCGCCAGTTTTTCTATTGGCGCTTGGCCGAATCCGCAGAGCTACGGAGTTAATGAGTTGAAACCGACGAATCGAAAAAGACGTTTGCTGGCGCTGACATTGCTGACGAGCCTCATGCTCGGACCATCGGTCCTTGGCGGCAGCCTCCTTGCCGGCGTTGCCAATGCCCAGAACAAAGCCAAGGGCAAGTCAGGCGCAGCAAATAAGAACAGCCAGAAGCACGACAAAGTAGGCTCCGACCTTCGCGAACAACTCCAGAACTCCAGCTCAGTTCAAGTCATCCTTCAGCTCGACGGAAAACCAAGCGGCCAACTCAACGCTCTGCTCGCCTCGAACGGCGTCAAGATCAGAAAGCATTTCGACAAGCTCAACTCCTTTGCACTCGAACTGCCGGCTTCAGTTGTTGAGGCGCTGGCGTCGTTTCCGGAAGTCTCGTTCCTGTCTTCGGACAGTGAAGTTCGCTCCTTTGGTGGCCACGTGGCCCACACGACCGGCACCGACAACGTCCGCTCGATGAGCGCTGATGGCGCACTCGACGGCAACGGAGTCGGCATCGCGATTCTCGATTCAGGCATTTACGGCGCCCACACCGCCTTTACCGACACCCAGACCGGCCTTTCACGCATCGTGGTCAATCTCGATTTCACGGGCGAAGGCCGCACCGACGATCCCTACGGACACGGCACGCACGTCGCCGCCGCAGCCGCCGGTAACGGGCTCGTTGCGAGCGGTCAGTATATCGGCATTGCTCCACGGGCCAAGCTGCTCAACCTGCGCGTATTGAATTCGCAGGGTACCGGCAAAGTTTCAAACGTACTCTCTGCCCTCAACTGGTTGCTGACGAACGGCGCGAGCTACAACACGCGCGTCGCGAATCTCAGCCTCGGCATGCCGGCCGTCAACTCTTATACAAACGATCCGCTTTGCCTCGCGGTGCGTGCGCTCGTCAACCAGGGAATGGTCGTTGTGGCCGCGGCCGGTAACAACGGCAAGAACAGCGCGGGTCAAAAGATTTACGGTCAGATCCATGCGCCCGGCAACGAACCGTCGGCGCTCACCGTCGGCGCAGTTGACACCCGCGGCACCGATTCAAGAGCCGACGATACGATCGCTTCCTACAGCTCTCGTGGTCCAACGCGTAGTTTCTGGACTGACGAGTCGGGCGTAAGACATTTCGACAATCAGATGAAACCGGAGATCTCTGCTCCCGGTAACAAAACAGTCTTTGCGCAATCTCCGAACAACTACCTCGTAACCCAGAATCCTTTGCTGAACGCGGCCGTGAGCCTCTTGCCGACGCGCAACCAGATGACGCTGAGCGGCACTTCGATGGCCGCGCCAATAGTTGCCGGCACCGCGGCGCTGATGTTTGAAGCCAATCCGACTCTCACCCCAAACCTGATCAAAGTGTTGATGATGTACACCGCGCAGCAACTTCCGAACTACAACCTGCTCGAGCAGGGCGCCGGTGAACTCAACGTCGACGGCGCTGTTCGCCTGGCGAAACTTGTGCGCACCACGATCACCAGTTCGACCACGCTCGGCGCGTCGCTTCTGACTGGACCAGCACCAACGCCGCAAACGACGATCTCGCTTGGCCTGCTCGGCAACTACACGTTCTCATGGTCCAAGGGCGTCATCGTCGGCAAGACTTACGCCATGGGCACTCCGTTGATTACTCAGTTCCAGAAGGTCTATGCCAAAGGCGTGTTGCTGGGTGACGGCGTACTCATGGGCAACGGCGTTCTCATGGGCGACGGCGTGCTGATGGGTGATGGTGTATTGATGGGCGATGCGGCCGGCGTTCTGATGGGCGATTCGACGATGTTTTCGAGCGGCATCAACTGGGCCGACAGCATCGTAACGAGCAACGGCAACTCACTCGGCGAAGGTTCATTCTTCCTTTCTCTCGGCGTACTGATGGGTGATGGTGTGCTCATGGGCGACGGCGTCCTGATGGGCGATGGTGTCTTGATGGGCGACGGCGTGCTCATGGGCGATGGTGTCCTGATGGGCGATGGTGTGCTCATGGGCGACGCGATACTTACCGCATTCAACGCTCTGTCGTTCGGCGATCCCGGCACTGCGATGGTCATCGTTATCGACGATTCCACCGACTATTTGGGCTACTAAGCAGTATTCACGAGTCCGATCAACGTCCCCCGACTGCTTATACGAAGGATAGACGCCATGTTAGCGAGCACGATATCGATACCACAGGAACGAGCACCGCAATCGCCGCCAGTGTATGTGAAACCCCTGGCCGACAACGAGCAATCGGAAGTTATTCAGTTTCTGTCGCAGCGCGCGATTCACACTGTTTCGATGATGAGTTTGATTCAGGACAACGGACTTAACCATCCTTTTAATCGCGGCACGTTCTACGGCTGTCGCGACACGAACGGGCAGCTCGAAGGCGTAGCGCTGGTGGGCCATGCGACGTTGCTGGAAACAGTTTCGGACCGTGCATTATCACTGCTCGCGGAAGTCGCCCAGCAATGTCCGAGCACACATCTGATCATGGGTGAGAAAGAGCGCATGGCTGACTTCTGGTCGCATTACGCAAGCGCCGGACGAACGCAACGTCTCACGTGTCGCGAGTGGCTGTTTGAATTAACCCGGCCGGTTGCGCCGCTTGGTCCCGCTTCCGATCTCAGACCGGCAACGGTCGACGAGTTGGGGCTGGTGATGCCGATCCAGGCTGAACTCGCATTTGCCGAAAGTGGCGTCAACCCGATGCAGGTCGATCCGCAGGGTTTCCGCGCCCGGTGTTTGCGTCGCATCGAACAGAAACGAACCTGGGTCGTGATTGAAGACGATCGCCTGCTCTTCAAAGCTGACGTTATCTCGAAGACGTCGCCTGTCGTTTATGTCGAGGGTATTTGGGTCCGCGATGAACGACGAAACAATGGCACCGGCGTCCGCCTGATGAATGAACTTACGCACAGACTGCTCGAGGACACAAATTCGATTTGTCTCCTCGTGAATGAAACCAACCAGCGCGCGCGGAGTTTTTACCTGAAGTCCGGCTTCCGCTTCCGCGCTACTTACGAAACCATCTTCCTCCCGCGGAAGGAGTTCCCTCGTAATTGATTTGAAGGCCTCGTCATCCCCCGATCTGCCGCGATAGAAGGCAACGCGCCCTCACCTCGATGTTGAAGCAGTTACATGTCAGAAACGCTTGGCACCATAAGGCACAAACTCTTCGGGCCATTCCTCTTGGTAGTAGCTGGAGCCGGTAGCCTGGCGTTCCTCTATTCCTGTTCGCAGCTCGAGCTCAAACACTTCGACACCGGGTTCCTGATATTGATGGCGATGACGCTCGTCTTGTCATCGCAGATCTCGCTGCCGATTCCGCGTTTTAGTTCGCAGATCTCCGTCTCTGACACCTTCGTCTTTCTGCTCCTGCTGCTTTACGGCGGACCAGCGGCGGTCACTGTCGGCGCGATTGAAGCGTGTCTCTCATCGCTTCGCTTCGCCAAGCGGCCGCGCATCGTGGTCTTCAACTTCGGGTCCTCGGCCACCTCGATTTTTATCACCAGCAGCGTGATGAAGCTGGTGTTTGGCGACGTCGTTGCGCTGCGCAATGCGCCCATCACGGGAACGTTTGTCGCCGCCATCTGCACGATGGCCCTGACGCACTACATCATCAACTCCGGCATCGTGGGCATCGGCGCGGCATTCAAGACGGACCAGCCAATCTGGCAAACATGGCACAAGCATTACCTGTGGACTTCGATCACGTACTTCGCCGGCGCGATCGCGGCCGGGGTGATCGCCGGGCTCGTTTACTTCATGGGCGCGTATGCGTTTGTCATCACGCTGCCGATCATCGCTTTCGTCTTTCTTACCTACCGCACGTATCTCAAGAACGTGGAAACGTCAGCCGCGCAAGCGGCGCAGGCGGAGAAACACGTCAAGGAACTCTCGCATTACATCTCCGAGCAGGACCGCATCCGCGAACAGTTCTCGCAGATGGAAAAACTGTCGGCGCTCGGCGAGCTCGCGTCCGGAGTCGCGCACGACTTCAACAACACGCTCGCCGGAATTCTGGGTCGCGCCCAACTGCTGCAACGCACCAACGACCCGGAAAAGATCAAACGCGGTCTCGACATCATCATCAAGACAGCGGAAGACGGCGCCAAAACAGTCAAACGCATCCAGGACTTCGCGCGTCAGCGCCGCGATCATGATTTCGAACTCGTTTCCATCGACCAGATCCTGATGGACGCGAGCGAGATCACTCGTCCGCGCTGGAAGAACTGCGCCGAAGCTTCGAACATTCACATCACAGTCGATCTTCAGATCGGATCGAATGCGATGGTTATGGGCGACGATTCCGAGCTGCGCGAAGTGCTCGTGAACATGGTCTTCAACGCGATCGATGCGATGCCTGAAGGCGGCACGCTTACGCTTTCGACATGCACAGTCGACCAGTCGGTTGTGATCAAGGTGGTCGATACCGGCGTGGGCATGTATCCCGAAGTGCGCTCACGCATTTTCGATCCGTTCTTTACGACGAAAGGCAAAGCGGGACTCGGTTTGGGGCTGGCGGTGAGTTTCGGCATCATCCGCCGGCACGGGGGCAACGTCGAGGTCGATTCGCAATACGGAAACGGCACCGAGTTTCGCATCACGCTTCCGGTCGCAACGATCGTGGAAAGCAGCATCTCGGTGGAATCCGCAAATCCCCCTGAACCCGCAGCGTCGACGATTACCGAGTTATCGAGGGAAGATGAAAACGCGCAGCCGCGTTTACTGATCGTCGACGACGAAGACTTCGTGCGAGATCTGCTTCAGGAGATACTCGAAGGCGAAGGTTGCGACGTGCAACTTGCAGCGAGTGGCAGTCAGGCGCTCGCGATGTTTCAGGATTGTCGTTTTGACGCTGTGTGTACTGACGTCGGAATGCCGGGGATGAGTGGCTGGGAGTTGGCGCGTGAGATTCGTCACTTGAACCGGAAGATCCCGATTGCGGTGATCACGGGTTGGGGCGAAGCTGTTGGATCAAATGAACAAAAGGCCGCCGGTGTCGACTGGGTAATCGCGAAGCCGTTCACCGCCGACCGCATTGTAGAACTGGTGCGCGACATCGCGCGTCATCGCGAATCGACGAGAGCAAAATCGGTATCAATCGTCGCCGCCTGAGCCGTTTAGCTCTTAGCGGACTTTCTTTGCGCCTTTGCGTCTTTGCGGAGGAATTTCGATGTGCGAGATGTAGAATCGCGGAAAGGCGCAAAGACGCAAAGAAAAACTGTATACGGCTAGAACTGCAAGTGCGTTCACTTAGCTTCGTTAACGAACGAGCGACGAATTCGAACTGTAGCGATCTGCGATTGCGCGCCTGACGCTATCCTCGACCACTTCCAAACGAAACGGTTTCAGCAGGTAATCAAACGCTCCTTGTCGAATCAGGCTCTGCGCCTGCTCTTCGTCACTCATTCCGGAAACAATGATCACGGGCGTGCCGGGATAGAGCTGCACGACTCTGTTCAGCAAATCGAGCCCGCTCAATCCGGGCATCGAAACGTCCGTCAGCACGACGTCGAAGAGTTGTGATTCAAGTTTCGTGAGTGCTTCTTCCGCAGTCGCTGCCGTCTGGCATGCGTGGTCCTGTGACAGTAATTCACAAAGGGTATCCCGTATTATGTCGTCATCATCTACGACCAGGATCTCAGCCATGATGGTCCTCCCACTTTACTCACCAAAGGCGTCTCCCTGGGCCAAGGGATGGATGCGAGACTTCACCTTTGAACTTTGCCGCTTCGTGAGGCAGGTGCGTGAGGGCGCAATGAATCATAACATGGTCCGCAATTCAGTGGACGAAAGTTTCGCCGCTCATATACTTGTGTGTTCACGGCAGACGATCTCAAACGAAGAAGTGATCTCAAGTGACACGTTGGCCGGTGTGTTATTCTTTTCGGCGGGAGTTTCAGATCGATGTCAGAAAAAAGCGTGAAAGCGATTGTGCGGTTTGTCAGCGACGATCTGTTCGTCGGCGTAACGCCGTCGGGTCACTCGATCACACTCGATACGGACAGCAGTCGATCGATCGCGCCGTCACCCACCGAGTTGCTGCTGCTCGCGGCCGGTGCGTGCACTGCAACTGACGTGGCCGGCATTTTGGCGAAGAAACGGCAACACGTCACGGGTTATGTGATCGAAGTGTCAGGTGTGCGACGTGAGGATTTTCCGCGAAAGTACACCTCGATGAAAGTTCATCACATACTGACGGGACATAATCTGTCGCCCACGGCCATCGCCCACGCGATTGAACTCTCCGACACGAAGTATTGCAGTGTCGCAGCCACGTTAAGACCCGGCGTAGAAATCCAAACCAGCTTCGAGATCATCGAAGACTCACCAGACCCGGCAAGGGGAGAAGTAGATTAGTGTTCATAAGAATTACGCCTTTTTTATTCTGCCTCCTTTTCACTTTCAACGTATCCGCAGTCGGACAATCAGCCAGCGAGACGACGCTTGCTTCCGTCCGTCGCAGTGACGCGGCGAGCCGTGACGCAAACGGAAACCTGCAAAGACTGCCCGTCGCCGAGCACATGCGTCGCGCCGCGATCTACCTGAGTGTGCGCGCTTTCGAAGAAGCACGCGATCACTGGCGGGCGGTGCTTAAGTACTATTCCGAAGATCCAGGCAATCCACGCGTAGCGGAAGCGATGCTCGGCATCGGCCGTTCTTATTTTCTCGGGAAGGACTACGAAGACGGATACACCGTTTTCAACGCGGTGGTCCAAAAGTACGACTCGACGAAAGAAGGCCGCGAGGCGTTGAACTTCAGCGCGGCTTCGTTATTGCGCATGGGCCGGTTCGATGAATCGGCCGCGCGTTACATCGAGTACGTCGAAAAGTTTCCTGCCGGCGAACGGATCGACACGGCGCACCTCAACGTCATCGATACGCTTCGCGAAGCGGGCCGTCCTAAAGAGGCGCTCACGTGGGTCACTCGCACGCGGCAGCGATTCGCGGGCACGGCTGTCGAGACGAATGCGATCTTCGCCGCGTTGCGTTTGCACATCTCCGAAGGAAACTGGAACGACGCGATTCGCACGGCGGAGGAGTTATCAAAGCGAAGCTTCTCGAGAGCCGTCGACACGTCCAGATCGGAAGTCGCGTATCTCACCGCCTTCAGCCTCGAACAAGCCGGCAGAAAAGACGAAGCATTTAACGCTTATATGGCTATCGGTGACGGCATCGAATCGTATTACGGTTGGCTGGCAACTAATCGACTGGCGGCGCTGGCAGGTCGAGGCGAACGCGCGGCCCTCGTGGCGCAACGCGAGTCCGCCGTGAAGTCAGCAGTCGCAGCTGTGGCGGATTCCTATCCCGCACCTTATCGACAATCGATCCTCACCGCGGCGAAGTCACGTAAACTCGATCCGCGTTTCATTCTCGCGTTGATCAAACAGGAGAGCGTGTTCAAGCCGATGGCAAAATCACCGGCGGGAGCGCGCGGACTGTTGCAGCTAACAATGGACGCGGCCGTGAAGTATGGACCATCAGCCGGATATCGATCAGTCAGCGAGAACCAACTCTATCAACCCGAGACGTCGATCACTCTCGGCGCCGAGTATCTCGAACATCTCGCCGATATGTTTCCGAAAATGCTCGAACCGATCGCGGCGTCGTACAACGGCGGCGAAGACAACGTCGCGCGCTGGTTGAGGCGATCCAGATATAACGACCCCGGCGTTTTCACTGCCGAGGTCGGCTTTGACGAGACGAAGGGTTACGTCCAGAAGGTGATGTCTAATTATCGCGTTTACCGCGAACTCTATACTTCGGACTTGATTCGGAGATAGAGCCGCGCGGCCCCGCGCCATAGTCGTAACAGATCGTCACCTCCGCTGCGGGCCGCGACTCCAGCTCCATGTCGACGTACTCGACGTCGTTCCGAACCGACCGTCCGATCCCCGTGGCGGCCTCGTCTCTGGATCGCGATGACTTCGCTGCGCCGGCCGTCGGAGCCTCGGCTGACATAGGCGAGTTCGAAGCTGATTGACTGTCCGCACGACCGACCGGGCATGGCATGCGGCACGGTGGCGGCGTGATTGGTATCACGCGACGTCGTTCGCGATAGAAAACCGCGGAGATCACACCAAGATTCTCTCTCACTCCGAGTTTTGCCGCATAGGAATCGCGTTCCGAGGTGAAGTAAAAGCGACGCGCGAAATCCGAATCCATCTGCCACCCGCTGATCGTGATCGTCTGGTAAGGCTCGATCACCCACTTGCTCGCGTTCCATGACGACGTGCGACTTGCGTCGATGGTGTTGAGGCCGTCAACCGAAAGCGCCACCGCAACCGCTTCGCTGGAGCGATTTCGCAGCCGAATCTCGTACTCCTCCCCGCGGATCGCCTCGACGTACGTGCGGCCCCGCGATTCGTACTCCCCCAGTCGCCTTCCATTGACGAGAACGTCAACTTCGAAGCTCGGGTAAATCACGCGTCTTCCCGGCGTAATCCTGGATTCCTGCGCCCCCAGATAACTCCCGTTCAGCAGGAACACGGATAAAAACAGCAATGCGGACCAGTGTTTTCGTCTCATCGGCTTCCTCCCACGCTTGAACGGTTTTCGCGACAGGTTCTTGCGCAACCGTCAGATTTGTAAGAGGTTTCTCACAATACCGGGACACATTTGCGGTTGAGTAAATCGGGAGGGAAAGGCTACAATTGCCCGCCAATCCGGGATGAAATAAACTGACAAATCGTTCGTAGCCGTTCCCCACCAAGTTCAGAGGCTTTAGGAGAAACTGATGGAGTATGCTCTGACCGCAACCAAAACCGAGGCTCGCGCGGGATCCTATTACGATCGGATCGCCCGGTTTTACGAATTGACCTTTAAAATCAATGGTTACGGCCGTGCTTTGGATCAGTATTTTCAAACGCATCCGCTGCCCGTTTCGCGCGGGCACCGCATTCTGGACGCGGGCTGCGGCACCGGGCTGCTGACGATGGCGCTCCTGCGCGCGGTTCGCTTCCCGGTCTCCATCACCGCACTCGACCTTTCGTCGACGTCGGTCGCGGCAGCGCGCAAGTCGCTTTACTACAGCGACGGCCGCAAACGCGACGTCACGTTTACCCAGGGAAACCTTTTGTGCCTGCCTTTTGCCGATGAGTCAGTGGATCTGGTAGTGACTTCGGGCGCGTTGGAATACGTGCCGCTGGCCGATGGGTTGTCAGAGTTGGCGCGCGTGCTCGTCCCGGGTGGTCATTTACTTCATTTGCCCGTCCATCCCGGAATCGCGGGCAAGTTTCTCGAGATTCTTTTCCGGTTCAAGAGCCATCCGCCGAAGGAAGTAATCAGCAAAACCGAGAGTCACTTCCGCATCGTGCATCAGTATCGATTTCCGCCGCAGCAGGCGATCGGCTGGAGCAAGACGGCGATCCTCGCTCAGAAACAGTAACCACGGATTTTTAAAACGACCCGATTACGGCACCGCGACCAATCTGATGATGCGGTCGTCGTCGTTCGCGGGTTTGCCTCGTCCGTCGCGATTTGAAGTCGAAAAGTAGATCGCGCCGTCCGGGCCTTCTGCGACGTCGCGGATGCGCCCGTACTCTTTCACGATCCCTTCCTGACCCAGGACCTTGCGGCCGTCCAACACGACGCGAATTAACATTTCGCCCTGCAAGCAGCCGAAGAAAAAGTTGCCCTTGAATTTCGGAAACGCCGAGCCGCGGTAGAACATGCCGCTCGCGGGCGCACACGCTGGTGTGTATTCGAGCAACGGCGACTCGAGATCTTCGCGTGTCTGCGTGTGATGGATGATGGGCCAACCGTAGTTCTTTCCCTTCTCCACGATGTTCACTTCATCACCGCCGCCCGGACCATCGAACCCGCTTGGTCCGTGCTCGGTTTGAAACATCAGGTTCGATTCCGGCTGCCAGTCCATTCCCTGCGCGTTGCGATGGCCGATGGTCCAGATCTCGGGGCGCGCGTTCTTTTGGCCCACAAACGGATTGTCCTGCGGAACGGTGCCGTCGTCGTTTAGTCGCAGCGTCTTGCCGGCGATCGAATCGAGCTTCTGCGCGAGCTCGCGCTTCGTGGCGTCGCCGGTCGTGATGTACAGCTTTCCGTCGGGACCAAAACGAAGCCGGCAGCCGGCGTGAAACTGCGCGGCGGGAATGTCTTCGATGATCACTTTGCGGTCCACGAAACCTTCCGCAGTCTCGCGATAACGCACCACGCGCACGCGCGAACCGCCGCTGCCGTAACCGTAAGAAAGATAGACCAACTGATTTGTGCTGAATTGCGGATGCAGCGCGACACTCATCAACCCGGTTTCGCCCGTCTGTTCGACATCGGTCACGACGAACAACGGCTTCTGACGCAACGCGCCTTTCTCAAACACGCGCACGCGTCCCGGGCGCTCCGTAAAAATCATCCGCCCGTCGGGCGCCCAAACAATGGACCACGGCACTTCCAAACCGCCGACCACTGTTTCGACTTTGAATTTCGTGCTTGTCTGCGGAGATGTCGCGACTTCGCCTTCGCCGCAACCTAACGCCAAAACTATTGTTAGTGCGAGTAACGCATACAGAAAGGTTCTCATAGAAACACGGACGATACAGATTTTAGTTTGAGGGTTAGTGTTGAATGTACTCGTGCAGCAGTTTGATCTCGTCGCCCTGCTCGCCGACCTCAACCCGCAGCAGATCGCGCATCGAGAGCATGCCGACCCAACGTTCGCCGTCGAGGACCGGTAAATGTCGCGTCCCGATCATCTCCATGCGTTCGAGTGCCTGATGGGGTGTTTCGTCACACTGGATCACGGCGCGCAATTCGCTCGTCACGTCGCCGACTCTAACCGCCAGCGGATCACGCTGCGGCACCACAATGCGCTTCACCACGTCGCGCTCGGAGAAGACGCCGAGCAGTCTCCCCTCTTCGTCGACGACGCAAACGGCGCCGATGTTGCGCGCGGCCATAAACTCCGCCGCCTCCTGCACGGTTGCCGACGCCTTGGTCGAGTAAGGCTCTCGGTTGCGAATCACGTCACGGATAAGCATCGCAGTGCCTCCTGATCTCGGGGATGTTTGATTGGTGGGTATTATACCTTAACCAAAGAGATTTGGTTGGGCAGATGGCCGGCGAAAGGTGGAATTTGCGGGAGTCTTGTGTTCGCGACGCTTGTTGAAGCCGAGTCGCTCGCAATGAATTTTGAAGAGACGCTCGGTGGCTTCCCAGTACTGACCCTTGCCGCGCATGCGTTCGCCGAAGACGGCGGAGTTGAGTTTTCCACCGCGCGCTTCACGTATTCGATTCAACACGCGATCGGCTTTGGTCGGCAGTTTCTCGCGTAAACGCTCTTCAAAATAAGGCGCGACGCTGCCGGGCAAACGGAGCATGTTGATGAATGCTTGTTGCGCTCCGGCTTCCTTCGCTCGTTTGAGCAGCACGGGAATGTCCGTTGACAAGCCGGGAATGACTGGCGCGATTCCGATCCCGACGCTGATTCCCGCCGCGGAGAGCGCTTCCATCGCATGAAATCGCGCTTCGGGTAGCGGCGCATAAGGTTCAACCGCACGCGCTGTTTCGACGTCGGTGAACGGGATCGTCAGGAACACTCCAACGCTCGCGTGCTTCGTCAGCTCCTGGAACACGTCGATGTCTCGCCGGACCATCGCGGACTTCGTGATGATGCCGACGGGATTGCGAAACTCGGCGCAGACTTCCAAACAGCGTCGCGTCAGTTTGTAGTTTGCTTCGAGTGGGATGTAGGGATCGGAAGTAAACGAAAAGACGATCTCGGCGCCTTTCCACGAAGGTTTCATCAACTCTTTACGCAGCAACTCCGGAGCGTTTACTTTCGCGACGATCTTGCGATCGAAGTCGGTGCCCGCGCCGTAGCCGAGATACTCGTGGGTGGGGCGGCTGAAGCAGTACGTGCAGCCGTGGATGCAGCCGCGATAGCAGTTGACGGTGTAGTCGAAACCGACATCGGGGCTGTCGTTGTGGGTGATGATGTGGCGCGTCTCGGTCTCTTCGAATACTTC
>DATANW010000198.1:0-24288 GCA_036266055.1 Pyrinomonadaceae bacterium
CTCGACGAAATTGAATCATCGGGACGTGCTGAGAACCTGGCGTACATCGTCTTTGGTGGAGAAAAGCTGAGCTCAGACCTGGTTGAGCGATCCTTTGCGCTCCTTCCGCACGTGCAGATCTGGAATCTTTATGGCCCAACGGAAGCTACTTCAAATGCGAGCGGCGGCAGAGTGTTCGCTGAAACTCCGGTGACGATTGGGACGCCGATAGCAAACGCTCGGATACTTATTCTCGACGGTAAACTTCAACCTGTGCCCATCGGAGTGCCCGGCGAGTTGCACATTGGAGGCATGGGCCTCGCTCGCGGATATCTGAATCGCTCTGAATTGACGGCGGAGAAATTCATTGAAGATCCGTTCGGCAAACAATCCGGGGATCGCCTTTATAAAACGGGAGATCGGGCGCGCTTTCGTGCAGACGGCTCAATCGAATACCTGGGCCGGGTTGATAACCAGGTAAAGATTCGCGGATATCGCATTGAACTCGATGAGATTGAAGCGGTCCTGAACAAGCACCCACGGGTAAACAAGTCTGTCGTTGTTGCGCGTGAGGATCACCGGAGTGAGGAGCGATTAGTGTCCTATGTCGTTCTGGAGCAAGAGACGGAGACGATCATTAGCGATCTGCGACGCTGGGTAAAACAGCAGTTGCCCGATTACGCGATACCGTCGTCGTTTGTGGTGCTCGACGATCTACCACTGACGCGTAACGGGAAATTAGATCGGCGCGCATTGCCCGTTCCCGACGGTAAAGAGTTTTTGGACAACGCTTTCGTAGCGCCTCGCAACACGTTGGAGCTACTGCTGGCAAAAATGTGGGAGCAGGTGCTGGAGGTCCAGCCGATCGGTGTCAAGGACAACTTTTTTGAACTGGGAGGAGATTCCTTTTTGGCCGTGCGCCTGTTCGCGCAAATCGCTAATGTCTACGGCAAGAGATTGCCGGCGGCGACGCTTTTCCATGCTCCCACGGTTGAACAAATGGCGAGCCTGCTCAACGAGGAAAAATGGACGCCGCGCTGGTCCTCGCTAGTTCCTATTCAGCCGGGTGGTTCCAAGCCACCGCTATTCTGTCTGCATCTGACACTGGGCCATGTTCTCTTTTATCGTGACTTAGCGCACCGCCTGGGATTGGACCAGCCGGTTTATGGTTTCCAGCCACAGGGTCTCGATGGTTCGCAGCCGTGCCACACTCGCATTGAGGACATGGCGTGTCACTACATCAAAGAAATGCGAGCGTTACAGCCGGAAGGTCCATATTATCTGGCGGGCTCTTCATCCGGCGGGTTGATTGCGTTTGAGATGGCCCAGCAGCTACACGCGCAAGGTCAGAAGGTCGGATTGGTGGCGCTGTTCGATACCTACGCACCCGGATTTCACCGGCTGTCTTTCAACGCGGGAACATTGCGTTACCAGTTATATCGGTTCGTGCAACGAGTACATCTCCACCTGGGCAATCTGCTGCTGCTCGAGTCCAGCGGGAAGGTGAAATACACGCGAGAGAAGGCAGTGCTGGTCGGCGGCCGGATAAAGTGGACCATCAGGAAAGCTGTCAAAAGCAGGCTGATGAAGGTGGTGCACACATGGGCGCGGGCTAACGGCAATTCGGAGTCTGCCGAGAACCAAAAGAGAATAGAAACAGCTATCAACGCGTTAAGAGAGTATGTGCCCACCGTCTATCCTGGTCATGTGACTCTGTTTCGTGCTAGCAAGCAGCCCGCTGGATACAACACGGATCGCGAGCTCGGATGGGAGAAATTAGCAGGAGGAGGCGTGACGGTGCACGAGATCCCCGGCTATCACGGTTCGATCGTGATGGAACCGCGAGTGCGAATACTTGCCGAACAACTGCGGGGGTGTCTCTTCCAATCCCAGGAATCCACCTACACGAAAACAGATGAATAGATCGGAGGCGCAAAACGCAGTGTTGGCTGAACGTCAGCGCCTACGGGTTGAGTATCAACGACGAGCACAGATCAACTCGGATTTGTACTCACCATGGCAACCCGCTGAGATCTTCTTTAAGAGTGGTCGAAAGGCTGTTGCCGCGGCGATGCTGAACGAGGCGCGCGTGTTTCCGCGAACGCGTGATAGATGTCTCGAAGTGGGATGTGGGAGCGGTGGGTGGCTTGCCGATTTGATTTCCTGGGGAGTGCGCGACTCCGACCTACATGGGATCGACATCGATCCGGTGCGAATAAGACGTGCGAAAGAGATCTGGTCCGCGGCTGATCTTCGGGTTGGGGATGCTGCTGACCTGCCGTGGGATGACGGTACATTCAGTCTGGTAATTTCTTCAACGGTCTTTACGTCAGTTTTGGATCATGATGTCCGCGCACTGATCGCTAACGAGATCATCCGAGTACTCGCACCGGGGGGAGCGCTTCTCTGGTACGACTTTGCCTTCGACAATCCTCAGAACCCGCACGTTCGTGGAATCGGTAGACCTGAAATCAGAAAACTCTTTGTTCAGCTCGCGGGGAACATACGATCAGTTACTTTGGCTCCGCCGCTCGCTCGCTTGATCGTCCCACGTTCGTGGGCGCTCGCTACGCTTTTGGAGGCGATTCCGTTTCTGCGCACTCACCTTTTGGCGGTGCTGATTAAACCTTCATGAGTCAGGGAGTCATGACGTTTCCGGAGCTGTCGTACTCTTCCAATCCGAGCGCACGAAACGCTTGCCAGAACACTTCAACAGTCATTGGTGCGGGTGAGTCGGGACCAAGATTGACTGATGAACCAAACCAGGGTGTGCCTTTGCCATAAAGCGGGCTGCTGCTTGGAACTACCATCTTCAATGTCGCAAACGCCGGTTCAATTCTCGTGTCTGCAAAGATGTCGTCGACGCTGCCGTCGAATGCGGTATCGAGTGTCGCGATCGCACTATCGATCGCGGTTGCTGAGAGGCCAAGCTGTGCCGCCTCCTGTCCCGACGTGAGATTGATGACGCCGACCCCGAGGACGCCATCACCCGGAGCAAATGCGTTATTCCCCGTGATGTTCGTTGGACGCGAACCAACGAAATAGGCGCCAGCGCCAAACACGTTATTGACGACGTACTCACGCGTGCCCGGCATCCACATCGCCTCGTGCGTTGTGCGCCAGAGAAGATTGTTAGCGACCAGCGCGTCTGAGCCGTCGTGAACGATGCCGTAGCCATGCTTCGCGACAAAGTTGCGCGTGATGATGTTGGTGTGATTGTTGTGCCAGAAGTGCACCGCATAGCCATCGCCGCCCGCCACGAACAAGTTGTTGTCGACGATGTTGTGCTGGGTGACGGTGCCGGCTGGGCCAGGGAAAGGATCGTTGCTCGAGATATAGATGGAGTGAAAGTAGGTGTTTCCTCCGGTATGCACGAAACGGTTGCCCTGGAACAGTGCGTACTCAGTTTCACTGGCTTTGACTGCACCCAGGTAGCCGAAGATGGTGCAATTCACCATCTGCTTCCAGCGCGAGATGGGACTGCCGCCGAAGTAAATGCCGGTGGCGTCGGAGGTCTGGCGTGCGCCGCCGATCCATAGACCGTCAAGACGCATGTAGTCCTTCAAGTAGATGTCGGGCGGAGTGTTTGCCGGAGTAGTGATAAGCACGCGCGCGCCGGGTGCGGCTTTGAAGATGGTCAGGTTGTCAGGATCAGTGCCGGCCGGCGCGAAGTTCACAGACGCATAGCGGTAAATGCCGGCACTCAGTTGCACGGTGTAACCGGCACGAACAGGACCACTGCTTGAGACCGCAGTAGCCAGATCGATCGGTGATGTCGCTGAAGTGCCGCTGTTGCCCGGCACGCCATCAGCGGCAACATAAACCACTACTGGCGCCGGTGTTGGCGCGAGTGAAGGAGCCGGTGTGGCATTAGTCTGACTGCGAGGTTGGACACCAACGTTTGGTGGCGGTTCCCTGACTGCGACTGTCATCACAGCGCCGATGATGATCGCGACGAGAGTACCGACGAAAACAGCCAGGATAAAACGGTAGATACTCATGGTCGAAAGCCATTCGCGTGCAGGATCATATCAGTCTTTCTTTTGCATACAACGCGAAATTTGCTTTCGAAAGAAAAGTGCACCAGATAATTGGAATGGTATCCGTGTTCCTCTGAAGTAGCACATGCGCAACTCACATAGGAACACGGATTACCTGCTTAATCGCGCCGCAATTAACTACGGCATCACATTTCCATTGCTGTCGTACTCCTTCAATCCGAGCGCACGAAACGCCTGCCAGAACGCACCGACAGTCGTTGGTGCAGGTGAGTCTGGTCCAAGATTGACTGATGAACTGAACCACGGTAGGCCCGTGCGATAAAGCGGGCTGCCACTCGGAACTACCATCTTCAACGTCGCAAACGCCGGTTCAATTCTCGTATCTGCGAAGATGGCGTCGACGCTGCCATCGAATGCGGTATCGAGTGTCGCGATCGCACTATCGATCGCAGTTGCTGAGAGGCCAAGCTGTGCCGCCTCCTGTCCCGACGTTAGATTGATGATCTCAGTTCCCAGATTGCTGTTGCCCGGCGAGTAAGCATTCCTTCTCGTCGTGTTGGTCGAACTCGAACCAACGAAATAAGCACTGGCGCCAAACACGTTATTGACGACGTACTCACGCGTGCCCGGCATCCACATCGCCTCGTGCGTTGTGCGCCAAAGAAGATTGTTAGCGACCAAAGCGTCTGAGCCGTCGTGAACGATGCCGTAGCCATGCTTCGCGACAAAGTTGCGCGTGATGATGTTGGTGTGATTGTTGTGCCAGAAGTGCACCGCATAGCCATCGCCACCCGCCACGAACAAGTTGTTGTCGACGATGTTGTGCTGCGTTACCGTGCCGGCTGGACCAGGGAAAGGATCGTTGCTCGAGATATAGATGGAGTGAAAGTAGGTGTTTCCTCCGGTATGGACGAAACGGTTGCCCTGGAACAGGGCGTACTCAGTTTCACTGGCTTTGACTGCACCGAGGTAGCCGAAGATGGTGCAATTCACCATCTGCTTCCAGCGCGAGATGGGACTGCCGCCGAAGTAAATGCCGGTGGCGTCGGAAGTCTGGCGTGCGCCGCCAATCCATAGACCGTCAAGACGCATGTAGTCCTTCAAGTAGATGTCGGGCGGAGTGTTTGCCGGAGTAGTGATGATCACGCGCGCGCCGGGTGCGGCTTTGAAGATAGTCAGGTTGTCAGGATCAGTACCGGCCGGCGCGAAGTTGACAGACGCATAGCGGTAAATGCCGGCACTCAGTTGCACGGTGTAACCGGCACGAACAGGACCACTGCTTGAGACCGCGGTAGCCAGATCGATCGGCGATGTCGCTGAAGTGCCGCTGTTGCCCGGCATGCCGTTCGGAGCGACGTAGATGATCTTTGTCGTCGGCGTAGGTGTGGGCGTTGGCGTTGGTGTCGGCGTCGGAGTTGGCGTTGCTGTAGGCGTGGGGGTTGGCGTAGGCGTCGGAGTTGGCGTTGGTGTCGGCGTCGGAGTTGGCGTGCCACCAGAACATGGATCTATGCTCCCGACTAGTACCCATCCACCAGACCATCGCCACCACTGGGAATTGTCGCCGTACACATAGACGATGCGATTACAGTAAAGAATCTGAGAACCCGACCCGCCCGCCGCGGCGCTACCGTTGCGCAGGATCGCTCCGTTGGATGCGCGAGTCCAGACGACGCCGGTGCTATCTACGATCTGAGTAGCCGGCGGCACGCGTGTGTTATTCGGAGACTCCTGCAACTGAGTTGGCGTTGGAGTCGCGGTCGGCGTCGGAGTCGCAGTTGGAGTTGCAGTTGGTGTTGGTGTCGGCGTAGGCGTCGGCGACGTTGAAGTTGTCACCTGAAAAGATATCGTAAGCGTCGTGCCCTGCGACCCCTTGCCGCTCTTTCTAGTGTATGGCGTTGCCATCATCTGCGAAGTGCCTACCGGGAGTTGCGACAAGTTGAATGGGTTTGTGGCAAAGGGAGTTTGGTTATCGATGCGATCTTCAACGTTCGCGAGTTTCACGCGGACGCTGGCTGGTTCCATTGTTCCGGTACGAGCATAGATTGTCAGTGGCTCGGGCATTCGACCCGTGACGAGCTCCATTCCATTCGTAAGCACGTAAGTATTGTTTGCCGCATCGCGCAACTCGAAACTCGTGACTGACGGCAGCGTCTCGGCCGCCAGAAGCGTAGTTGCGCTGTCAGTTCCCATCGGCGCGGGCGCAGAGTCGTCGGGCAGACCAGCGCCGACCGATTCAATCCCTATTCGGGCACTATTGCTCGTTTTGCCGTGCGCGTGAATGCGTAGCAGCACGTCGCCCACTGGTCCGAGACTTTCGTCCAATCTGACCACCACCATGTGGAGGCCGGCGTAACCTGAGACTTCTGAAACAGCTTCAACCAGCAGCGGATAGCGATTGTGGGTGAAGTCTTCGGCATCAACCGTGATCGACGAAGTATCCGGATCGCCAAATGACGGTCCAATATTCATCGCGAACAGTGAAACTCTCGTTTGCCCGTCGGCGCCCGTGGCCCAGTCAATCGCCGATGTAACCGTGAACGGCTCGGCTTTGCAGGTCACCGAGTCGAAGGCGATGGCGCGTGTTGAATCACTTTCCGTGATTAGCAACGGCGCGGCTGTGTCCACGGGCGCTGTGTTAACAGTGTGTGCAGGGCTGCTTGAGTTACTTTGTCCACGATTGCCGCTCGATCCTCCCGAGAGGCCAAGGCCGCTGGCGGCTGCGATTGCCCGCTCCACAGCAATCGCGCACTCAGGATTCTCCAACGAGCCGGTCTTCTGAGCATGAAGTTGATCAAAATGATTGGTGTATCGGGTTTTTGAAGCGTTGTTGACCGCGGAGTTACTGTTGGTTGCGGTCTTGATAGGTTGGGCCAATGCCGGCGTTTCGTGCCACGCATTGAAAGCTTTGCTGACACCTGCGACTCCGCAAGCAAGCAATGCCAGTATGATAACGATCGATAAACGGTAACAATAATAAGAAATATTTTGCTTGGACCTTTTGTATTTCACTGAACCTTTCCTCAATGGCTGAGTACCTACGCTCGCCAAAATTTCTTTGAAAAAACTGACCGCGCGTTGAAGACACACTTCGACCGTTCGGCCAAAAACGTCTCACGGTCACGGCCGAGAACTGCTCACGGTTTGGATCTGAGCAAGACCCTCAAACGGACACAGTCCGACACTGCGGAACCGATGCTCCGTTATTGCTTATGCTCTGAAGAGAGACCTCTTCACGTCGGGAACTGACATGGTGAAGATTTACGTTGGCGAGAACTGCCCAACGCAACACGCAGGGATGGCGCGCTAAAAAGATCTAACATGAAATCGTGACGATTCAAGTCGTTTGTCGTGTAGAAGCGTTTTAAAAGATGGACTTTTCCCGATCCATTTGTTCGTCGCCCGCTCAAATCCGCGATTTTCTTCGATTCACAACCTTCCAATAATCGGACGGCAATAATGAGGTGAACTTTTCCACAGGCGGTCATGAGTCCTGTGGAAAGAAAACTTCACCTCAACCTGTCACGAAAGAGTTTTATTCAACAGAGTCGAATCTGCCCCCCTTTTCGGGCGGTGGACTTTTCTCGCCGCAGCGTCTCGCGCTCTAACTGAAGGATTAAGGAGATGGCAAACGAAGAGGAAGAGATCCGACAGCCAGAGGAGAAGCTAAATGTTATGGCGATCGATTTGTGCGAGCACGTCACCGCCATGATCCGCAACGCTCCGTGTACGCGAGTCACCTCCGTCCAAACGAGAGCGAACGGAACGCTGCTCGACCGGGATGATGAGATTGACTTCATCGTCATCGGCGCTCCGAAGTTTCCGGTGCGCAGGCCGTTTATCAGTCAACTGCGTGAGGCATACGCTGATGTGCCGATTCTTATTCTTCGTCGCGTTGAAGTTAAGGATGGTGATGGAGAGATCATTCGCGGAGAATTTGTGTTAAGCGATCAGCCGCACAAGAACGATCTCGAGCTGGTTGCAGCGGTGAGAAAGCTCTTTCCGATCAGACCGTGCCAGCATACGGACAAAGAGCTTAACTTCGATACGGTGCGGAATGTGATGAAAATAATCGCCGACAACTACGCAGATCCGGAGTTGGACCTCGAAAAGGTCGCGAACTCATTGCCTCTTTCATCCGTGCAACTGTCGCACATTTTGAACCAGGAGGTAGGCGTGAGTTTTCGCCACTTGTTGCGTCACACACGAATCGAGGAGGCAAAACGTCTACTTGCTTCTCATCGGTATAGTGTGAAAGAGGTGGCCGTTCGGGTTGGATTTGCTGACAGTCATTATTTCTCGAGAACGTTCAAAGAATTGACGGGCCAGAGTGCTACCGAATACCGCTCGCGAAGCACAACATTGAGTGAATAGAACATAACTCGAATATCGGAATCCTTCCCCGTCAAAGAAATATGTGCTGTTCGTGATATCTGTGTCCTCAGTTGGTGCCATAAGTCAGGCTATGGAAGTTACAAGAATCACAGTCGACGAAGTCGGAGAACGGCTGAACCGTGGGGAACAGTTCACGTTTGTTGATACCCGCAATCCGCAGGCATGGGGTGAGTCAGATCAGAAACTGCCGGGCGCGATCAGGATGCCCGCTGACGAGGTCGATCAGCACCTGAACGAGGTTCCGCACGATCGCACCGTCATCACTTACTGCACTTGACCGAACGAGGCTTCGAGTGCCCGTGTGGCACAAGAACTCGCCGATCGCGGTTGGAAAAACGTGCATCCACTTTACGGCGGGTTCGATGCATGGAAGGACGCCGGGCTCCCGCTCGATGCAAAGTAAGCGGGGTGAGCGGGAACCCGGGGTTCACCAAATCAATCAATTGAGTTCGGCAGCCAACCAGCGCCGCTCGATCCACTTCGTCAGTTCAAGCACTGGCGAGACCGTAAACGCAGCGGCAACGATGATCACCCAATCCATCATCGTCAGCGGAAATGTGCCGAATACTCGCTCCAACAGCGGCACGTAAAGAATCAACCCCAGCATGATCAACTCCCAAATGATCGCCAGGTTCAACCACTTGTTCGCAAACGGGCGATGCAACACTGACTGTCGATCGGACCGGAAGTTGTACGCTTTGAAGAACTGAATCAACACCAGCGACACGAACGTCATCGTCATCGCCTCTTGCACGCTTCGACCCGAGCTCAAAGCCCACACGAATAGACTCAGATTGACGAGCGCGGACCACACACCACCCGCCAGCATCAACAGCACAACCGGTCTCGAAAAGATTCCCTTGCGTTGGCTACGCGGCGGACGCTGCATCAGCCCCTCTTCCGGCGGATCGACAGCCAGCGCCAGCGCAGGCAAACCATCAGTCGCCAGGTTCACGTACAGAATCTGCACGGCTGTCAAAGGCAGCGGCAAACCCACCAACGTCGCGCCCGCCATCAAACCGATCTCGCCGATGTTCGACGACAGCAGGTACATCAAATACTTCTTGATGTTGCTGAAGATCCCACGACCTTCTTCAACCGCCGCGACGATCGACGCGAAGTTGTCGTCAGTAAGCGTCATCGCGGCCGCTTCTTTCGAAACGTCCGTGCCGGTGATGCCCATCGCGATGCCGATGTCCGCCTTCTTCAACGCGGGAGCGTCGTTCACACCATCGCCGGTCATCGCGACCACCTGCCCACGATTCTGAAGCGCAGTTACAACGCGAAGTTTATGCGCCGGCGAAACGCGCGCGCAGACCTCGATCGAATCGACCGCGCGCTCGAGCTCCGCGTCGTCCATCGCCTCGATGTCCGCGCCAATAACAATCCGACCGTGTTTGCTTATACCCAGCTCGTCGGCAACCGCTTTGGCGGTAAGCGGATGGTCGCCGGTGATCATGATTACTTTGATCCCCGCTTCTTCACATCGGCGCACGGCGGCTTTCGCTTCCGGACGCGGTGGATCGATCATCCCGACGAGACCCAGCAGCGTCATCTCGTTTTCCGCGTCTTCGACGACGGCGCGAGGTTTGTAAGCAATGGCGAGAACACGCAACGCTTCTCCCGCCATCTGCCGCGCGCTGTCCAGCACTTCACTGCGTCGCGTTTCATCGAGCGGCTCGACTCCCGTTTCCGTCAACTGCAACGTGCACGACGATAGGATCACTTCCGGCGCGCCCTTCGAGTAGGCGACGATTCCACTCGGCGTTTGGTGCAACGTCGTCATGCGCTTGGTTTCGGCAGTAAACGGGATCTCGGAAACGCGCGAAAACTGCGCGTCTAGTTCAGGTTTGTTCAGACCAGCCTTCGCTGCGGCGACTACCAGCGCGCCTTCAGTCGGATCACCTTTGACTTCCCACACACCGGCGCCGTTTTTCTGTTCGACTCGTGCGTCTGAAGCGAGCGCGGCTGCTCGCAACAACATCGACAACGGCGTCGACTGCGCAGCGCCGGAGCCGTTCATTGAGAATGTTCCGACGGGCTCGTATCCAGTACCTGACACTTCAATCATCTGACCCGCGACATAAAGGCGTCGCACCGTCATTTCATCTTTCGTCAGCGTGCCCGTCTTGTCGGAGCAAATGACCGAAGTGCTGCCGAGAGTTTCGACGGCAGGCAGACGACGAATCAGCGCGTTGCGACGGACCATTCGTTTGACGCCGAGCGCGAGCGAGATCGTGACGACGGCCGGTAGTGCTTCAGGCACAACTGCCACCGCCAGCGCCACACCAAAGATCAGCATGTCGATGAAAGGCTGACCGCGAAACAGTCCCAGCGCCACGATGACAAAGACGACCGCAAACGCAGCACGCGCCAGCTGTTTGCCGATGCGATCGAGGTTCTTCTGCAGCGGCGTCTTCGCGGTATCGACGTCCTGGAGCATGCGCGCGATCTTTCCGAACTCGGTCGCCATGCCGGTGGCGACGACGAGCGCGCGGCCGCGGCCATACGTAACGGCGGTTCCCGCGAAGGCCATGTTTCGTTGGTCGCCGGCAGGGAGTTGCGGTTCCGGCAGTGGCGTTGAGTGTTTCTCAACTGGCGCTGATTCTCCCGTCAGCGGCGCTTCGACGGTTTGCAGGTTGACTGCTTCAGTCACGCGAGCGTCGGCAGGCACCTTGTCGCCGGTCGACAGAAGAATCAGATCGCCGGGCACGAGATCGCGCGCCGGAACACGTTCTTCGCGACCGTCGCGGATGACGGTTGCATTGGGCGCCGCCATTTCGCGCAACGCTTCAATCGCGCGCTCGGCGCGGAACTCTTGTATGAAGCCGAGTATGACCGCGAACAGCACGATGACTGTGATCGCGATCGCTTCGACACCATGACCCAGAAACGCTGACAGCGCTGTCGCGAGCAACAGAATGACGATCAGAACGTTTTGGAATTGTTCGAGCAGAATGGACCACGCCGAGACGTGGGTGCGCGCCTGAAGTTCGTTTGGTCCAAACTTCTCCAGCCGCGTTGCAGCTTCGGCAGAGGTCAGACCTCGAGGTCCAGACTCCAGGCGTTCAAGATTTTCCTGTACGGTTAAAGTGTGCCAGCGGGTGCTGGGTTGATCTTCGACTTTTGTTGTGGATAGGGCCACCTATGCATCCTTTCGCGCGTAGTTTGACGTGTAACGCCGCGCCAAAAGGAAAAAACCTTTTGCGCGACACATCCGCCGCAAAAGGTCTTGGTCGTGGAGCTTTACTCTGTTTGCCCTACCCGATACGCCGGGCACCCGCTTGGGTACCGTGTTGACGGCTGCACCGGACCATAAAGGCAGGTGACCTACTCCCCTTTTTCGTGATGAGATTCTACAACCGGATGACGAGTGAGTTCAAATTACCATTTGTGTTGCGTGAGAAATCCGTGATATATGGCGTCGCATGATCCGGATCGCCGTTGTTTTATTGTTTTTGTCGGCGACAACACTCGCTCAGGATACTCCTACCTACGCCGAGTTGCCGCGTTTCCACGAGGTGAGCGAGAGACTGTATCGCGGTGCTCAACCGCTCGATCGCGGCATCAGCAAGCTCCACGAAATCGGCGTCAACACGGTCATCAATCTGCGCGGCCGGAACGATCTTACGAGAGCGGAAGAGACGGAAGCGCGCGCACTCGGTCTGAACTACTTCAACATCGCGCTTCCAGGTTGGGGCCGGCCTCAGGATGATCGAATCGCCCGCATCATGGAACTGATAAACGCTCCGGAAAGCGGGCGCGTGTTCATCCATTGTAGAGCTGGAGTCGATCGGACGGGGTTGATTGTGGCTATCTATCGCATGACGCACGATGGCTGGAGTTCCGATCGAGCGCTCGCGGAGGCGGAACGCCTGGGTATGCGGCGCACGCAATTATGGATGCGCGACTATGCGAAAGATTACGGCGACCGCGTGCGCAAAGTCGGTCCGGAAGCGGCGCTCAAGTCTCCGCAGGTTGACGAATCGTTTGACGATCATATCGGCGACAGCATGCGGGCGGTTGAACGAGGAATGTTTCGGGCTCGGCGAGCTACGACCCACTTTCTACACAGATTCTCCGCCTCTCTGCGGTAACAAAATCCTAACGACCACTCAACATCAGATCGGCAACGTCTACTTGCGCGGCCATGTCCAGCGGTGAACACTGCCGTTTCACCTGTAACTGCTCACACATTGCCACCGCTTTTTGCATGTACAACTCTCTCTCTGTTCCGTGGTTAATCTCTTCCAGCCTCGCGAGGCGCGCGTACGAGAGCATGATGTCGACTCTGCTGGATTCTTTGTGCACAAACGCCGGGTCCGTTAACTTGCCTTCGAGGTAGTGAATGTAATCGAGCAGCGCGGACTTTCCCGCCGCGTAATCGCCGGACCGATAGAGCCGGTAAGATTGTTCACCCCGTTCAGCCGCTTCTTTCAACTGCGCCTTATCTTCAGCACGTTCGCACGACGAAAGACAAACGAGCAGCGCCAGCACCACGATGCTGCTGAAGCCGGTGTGAAGTATCTTCATCGAGAGTTTCTCCCGAACTGCCAGGTAATCCGCGAGATCATTTAATCAGAATGTGATTGCAATTGACACTCGAAAAGATTGCTACTAAGGTAGCGCGTGGTCCAGCCCGGAAAATAACACCTCCCAGTTCAAGCTTTTGCCTTTAGGGTTTGATTCCCCCGGTGTGCCTCTCGCGCAGAGGTGTGCCCGCGACCTTACAACGCTGTCCTTGTCGTGTTCCGTTTAAAGGAGATTCACAATGAAACTAAATCTGATAAATCGCGGTGTGGCGATCGCGATTCTGGTGTTGCCTCTGCTGCTCGCTGGCGGTACCCGTGTGTTCGCGCAGACAAATCCGAACGCTGTTTCCAATAAAGAAATGCGAGATCTAGTGAAACGTCCGGGCAAGCTCGTTGGCGAAGCGAAGTCTGCTCGGCCCAACGGCGACTTGAAACTCACCGGCTTTCGCGTGGAGGAAATCGAACTGCCTCGCAGCATGAGTGTTCAAGTTCAAGGTCAACCAGCCGTCGTCAACAAAGCCTGGCGAGTTACGGTAAACGGTGGGCCGTTTCCGGTGCGCGCCCTTCCGGCCGTCATCTGGATCGACGATCAGATCGTCGGCAATGGCGTCGAGAATGAAACGCTGACGCAAATCACCGCGATCACATTCGATGGTTCCCTGATTCGCGAAGGAGGAGTGGTCTCGATCTCCTACGGCGAAGACAAACAGGGGCGTCAAAGTGTTTCGCAGCGGCTCCAGTTGAAGCGTGAAGGAGGAAACCAATGAACCACAGGACTCATAAATATATCCGCACGTTTTGTGTAACGGTTCTGTTCCTCGTCGGCGCCGCGACCGCCAACACATTCGCGCAAGTGCCAGACCCGGGAACTGCCGGTCCTTTAGCTGTCACACGCGAAGAGTACAACTTCGGCGACACGGCTTTTCAGCCGAGCGATTTTCCCGGACCAGTGGAACTGATCGCTTCCATTCACTATCCCACGAACCTGTCGGCTGGGCCTTTCCCGGTGATTGTTCTGTTGCACGGACGCCACGCCACTTGTTTCAAAGGCGGAAGCCAGCTTTTGCAGTGGCCCTGCACCTTCAACGGCAGCCAGCCGATTCCGAGTTATAAGGGCTACGATTACTTTTCCGAGATCCTGGCCAGCCACGGGTATGTTGTCGTCTCGGTTAGCGCAAACGGCGTCAACGCGGTCGACAATTCCGTGTTTGACCTCGGGGCTCTCGCGCGAGCGGAGCTGATGCAGAAGCATCTCGATATTCTCAACGGTTTCAATACGACCGGCGGCGCGCCATTCGGAACGAAGTTCGTCGGCAAGTTTGATATGACGCGAATCGGAACGATGGGCCACTCGCGCGGCGGTGAGGGCGTGGTGCGGCACTACGTACTGAACAACTCACTGGGCTCGCCCTACGGGATCAAAGCAGTGTTCCCGCTGGCTCCGGTTGATTTCAACCGCTTCGTCGTAAATAACGCGGCGCTCAACGTCTTGCTGCCTTACTGCGACGGCGACGTTTCCGATCTCCAAGGGGTTCATTTTTACGACGACGCTCGTTACAACGTCCCCGGTGATCCGGCGCCGAAACACTACGTACTCGTGATGGGCGCGAATCACAATTTCTACAACACTATTTGGACGCCTTCCTCGAGTCCGTTTCCCGGTTCGGCTAACGACTGGCTGGCGTTTGTTCAAGGCGGCCATTCCGACGGTCAGTGCGGTTCGGTTCCCGGAAACAAGCGATTGACCGAAGCGCAGCAACGAGGCACAGGCCTGGCCTACATGAGCGCGTTCTTCCGTGCGTATGTTGGCGGCGAGAGCCAGTTCATACCGATTCTGACCGGCGATGCGCCGCCACCGGCTTCGGCGCAAACAACCGACTTGTTCGTCTCGTATCACGCGCCGAGTAGTTCGCGACTCGACGTCAACCGGCTACTGAACGACACGAATCTAACGCTCAACAACCTCGGCGGCGCGGTGACGCAACTCGGTCTGACACCTTATGACCTGTGCGGCGGTGAAGCGCCGCAACCGGCGACCTGCCTGCCGGGCCAACCCAACGCGCGACAACCGCACACGACGCCGAGTGCGCGAGCGCCGGGAGTGCGCGGGTTGAGTCAACTCAGAACCGGATGGAACAACTTTACCGGCAACTATAAAAACGATCTGCCGGCGAGTTTAGGAAACGTTTCCGGTTTTCAGGCGATTCAGTTTCGCGTCAGCGTGAACTTCACCGACGCGCGCAATCTCGCGGACCTGGCGTCGGACTTCCGCGTGCGACTGACAGACGCATCGGGCTCGAGCGCGTCTGTTCGCGTGAGCGACGTTTCGGGCGCGCTGTACTTTCCACCGGGATCGACTGGCCCCGTGCCGAAGGTCGTGTTGAATACGGTGCGCGTACCGTTGAGCGCTTTCGGCGGTGTGAATCTCAACGCCGTACGCAGCGTGCAACTCACGTTCGACGAACGCCTGGCTGGCGGCGTGCTGATCACGGACGTTGCTTTCGCCTCAGCTCCTAACTGAATTTGCCTCGGGTTAACGCGGGAGACTCAAGTTGAAAAGAAACTTTTGCTTGTGTCTCCCGCCGCCAACTTCATGAAATTTGAAAGACTTTAGATTTTCAGCCTGCAAAAAATTCATGCGCGCCTCACGTCGAAAAACTTAACTCGCGCAACTTCACACGTTAACATCCTTCGACGATCCGGCATCGTGGATCGTTCCAGTTGGAATACTCATTGCCTCTACGCATACACGACCCTACTCGTCTCCAAAGTTTTGCACTTTAGTACAAGACTTTTATCTGCGTTCTCCGGGCGTCAGGTCAATAAACGAGAAGTAACAAACGACATGGTCCAACGTCGTTGCTCGCGACGTGTGACGGCAGTCGTTACAAAAGGAGAATGCTATGCCTAACATTGAATGGTCCAGAGGGGCCACAAGAGTCTTGCTGCTGCTGGCAGTGCTCGCCTGTCTTTGTTCGTCCGTCCTGGCCCAAAACTCCGGATCGATCTCCGGCGAGGTCAGAGACGAAAAAGACGCAGTCATTACCGGAGCTACAGTGACGCTGCGCAACATCTCGACTAACGAGTCGCGCACCGCGCAAACAAACGCAGACGGCCGCTACCATTTCGCCAGCTTAGCCGTCGGCGGTTACGAGATCACAGTTGAGAGCAGCGGTTTCTCGAAGTACATGCAATCAGGGATCACGCTGGCGCTCAACCAACAGGCAGTGGTCGACGTGACGATGAAACCGGGCGCCGTGCAGGAAACCGTAAACATCGTCGAAAACGCCTCGGTGCTGAACACTTCAAATGCCGAAGTCGGCACACGGTTCGATGAAAAACGTCTCTCGGAATTGCCGCTCGCAACGACGCGCAGTGTTTACAACATCGCGTTGTCAGCTCCGGGTGTCAGCCAACTGAACTCCGGCCAAAGCCAGTTTGCCGGAGGCACAAACTTTTCCTCGAACGGCGGACGCCTTCGTTCGAACAACTTCATGATCGACGGTCAGGACAACAACAACTTCGGCGTCGCCGGATCGACGATCCCACTGAACAATCCGGACGCGATCCAGGAAGTACGATTGGTGACCAACCAGTTCAGTGCCGAGTACGGCCGGAATTCGAGCGCTGTTTTCAACGCGATCACGCGCAGCGGTTCGAACCAGTTTCATGGTTCGGCATTCTGGTTTCACAACGACAATGCGCTGAACGCGTGCAGCAACGTGCAGAAGGCGGGCGCGAATGGGTTCTGCAATCCGAACGCGACCGATCCGTCTCATCGCCAGGCGCCGTTCAGGATCGAAAACCAGCTCGGCGGCACACTCGGTGGACCACTGCACCTGCCTCGCTTCGGCGAAGGTGGACCGGGATTCATCAGGGGAACAGATCGCACGTTCTTCTTCTTCTCGGTGCAACGCTGGTGGGACCGCCAGCTCGGCGTCGGACAAACACTGAACGGCGCGCCAACCGCAGCTGGAAAAGCGATCATCGAACAGGCCGCCGGCGATCTGCCGCAGGTACGAGCGTTGCTCGACTTCCTGCCCGCGGCGTCCACGCCGCTCAATCAAACCGTTCGCTTCCAGCGCAACGGACAAACGTTTGTCGTGCCCGTCGGATCGTTGACCGGCTCGCAGGCATCGACGTATGACGACTGGCAGACGTCGATCCGCATCGATCACCGGTTCAACGACAAACACAGCATCAACGGCCGCTACCTGTATCAGGATTCAGGAGCGTTAGGCAGTATTCCGAACGTCGCAGCTTCGCAGATCACGCCGCCCGGGTTCTCGTCGATCGTTCCGGCGCGCACGCAAGGCGTGAACTTGCAGTTCATGAGCGTTTTGAATCCGCGCTGGATCAACGAAATGCGCGGCGCGTTTCTGCGCAGCGCGAGCGCGACGATCGCGCTCGATCCGCGTTCGCAGTCGATTCCGTCGATCGAAGTCGTGGAACTTGGGTTGAGTGGTTTCAACGCTGGTCCAACGCGCACCGCGATTGGCCTCGGCGTCAACCTGCCGCAGAACCAGGTGCGAAACACTTTCCAGGTGCAGGACAATCTCTCCTACACCACCGGCAATCACGCGTGGAAATTCGGCGTCGACATTCGCCGCAATCAGCTCCATCAACTCTTCAAGCCCACCACGCGCGGCCTGCTCGAATACGCGTCGCTCGATTTCCTCGTAAAGGACTTCGCTACCCGCGCCAACATCAACAAAGACCTCCCCGGCACGGCCCAGGTGCTGCATAACGATTGGCACGATTTCTTCTTCTACGGCCAGGACGAGTGGAAGATTCGTCCCAACTTCACCCTTACGCTCGGACTTCGTTACGAAAACGCCGGGCAGCCGATTCAGGACCTCGTCGACTTCAATCAGCCGGTGCTGGCTGCGGCGAACAACGATCCGCGCTTCGTGTTGACGCCGGTTCCGGGTCGCGACAACAACAACTTCCAACCTCGAATCGGTTTCAACTGGAACCCGCACACCAGCAGCGAGGGCGTGATGGGCTGGTTAACCGGCGGCGACAAGCTCGTCCTGCGCGGCGGCTACACCCGCACGAATGATTACGCCTACACCAACATCACACTCAACATCTGGAGCTCGTTCCCGTTCGTGGCGGCAGTTTCCTCGTTCCCGACGATCACCGCACCAAACCTCGCCGGTCAGAACGCGAGTGTGATTCCAAATGCCTTCACCGTTTTACAAAACCCGCCGTTCAACCCGAACACGGTCAACCGCACGATCGTGGACGAAGATTTTCACATGCCGGTGTATGACTCGGTGAGTCTCGAAGTGCAGCGCGAGTTCACGCGTGACCTCGTGTTGCGCGTTGGCTATGTGGGCACGAAGGGAACAGGCCTGTTCGAGTCGGTCGACGCTAACCCGACGCTGGTTGGCTGCTTGCAGGCGACGGCCGCAAACAACTTCTGCCGCTCGATTCCGAACCAGGGACCGACGCGTCTGCGAACCAACTCGGGGATGTCGATCTACCACTCGCTTCAAACCAGTTTGGAGAAGCGCTTGAGTTCCGGTTTCAGTGCCGGAGTTCACTACACGTACAGCTCGTTCATCGATACGATGTCTGAGATCTTCAACGTGTCGTCAGGTGAGATCGCGGTCGCGCAAGACTCGTACAATCGGCGATCGGATCGCGCGCGATCGAGTTTCGATCGTCCGCATCGTCTGGCCGGCAACTTCGTTTACGAGTTGCCTTACTTCCGCGATCAAAAGGGCCTCACGGGCCATGTCCTCGGTGGCTGGCAGCTCAACTCGTTCTTCACGTTGCAGAGTGGTTCGCCATTCACGCCGCTCAACGGATCCGACCCGGCGGGTGCGCTGGCGAGCATCTCGTCGCTCGTCGGCAACGCGATCAGACCGAACCTCAACACGACGCTCGATCTCTCGGGCATGAGCGTTGAAGAGATCCTGCAGGCTGGAGGTCGTTCGCTCTTCACTCCAATCACGGCCGCGCAACGCGTCGGCAACGCAGGACGCAACACCCTGCGCTCCGACGGAATCAACAACATTGATTTCGGAATCCTGAAGAACACGCGCATCGGAGAGAACCAGAGGCTCCAGCTGCGTGCCGACTTCTTCAACTTAACTAACTCTCGCGACTTCGGTATTCCCGATTCGAGGGTTACGTCAAACAACTTTCTGAATCAATGGGGCACGGATGGTGGCAACCGGCGCATTGTCGTCGGCTTGCGTTACGTCTTTTAAAGTTCAAGGGGGCGGGGTGACCACGAAGTTTGTTACAGGTTTGACCTGCGTGGAAGGCGATCACACCAAGCACTTCGTGGCCACCCCTTTGAGACAAAGATCGCTATAATCCGTGTGCAGGTTCGACACGGTTTATAACGATCGATGCGCTATCGCGAGATTCCTCCACGACCACCGCTGAATAGTTTTGTCGAGTGTTTCTGGACGCTCGAAGGTGATGGGCCAGCACTCGGCTCACCTCCGGAGCGGATTCTGCCTGATGGTTGCGTCGAGTTGATTTTGAACTTCGGCGATCGGTTCTCGCAGCATGACAACGACGCGCGCGAGCTTCAGCCGCGTCACTTCCTCGTGGGCCAGATGAGTGGCCCAATTCTCATCTCTCCAAACGGCGCCGTGCAGTTGTTGGGAATACGGTTCCATCCGGGCGGGACCTCGGCGTTCGTGCGCGTTCCGATGAACGAAGTAACTGATCGAATTGCAGAGCTTGGAGGTTTGTCGAGTGAGTTGGAGCAAGAACTGCTGCGTGTTAGCGAATGTCTGCCGTCGCTGCGGGCGAGGATTGCGGCGGTCGAGGGCGCGTTGATTAGACGCTTGTTGCGCGGTTCGCATGACTCACCGGCGCTGCGACTCGCGGCTCGTGTAGTTCAGTCGGCTGGCCTGATTTCTGTTGATCAACTCGCGACTGATGCCGGCATCAGCAGTCGTCAGTTGGAGCGTCGCTTTCTGCGCGAGATTGGAGTTGGTCCAAAACTTCTCGGTCGCATTCTGCGGTTTCAACAGGTCTTTCGCGCAGTCGAGCGTCTCGATGCGGCATGGGCGTCGATTGCGGTCGAATGTGGTTACTACGATCAGGCTCACCTGATTCGCGATTTCAACCAGTTTGCCGGACAGACGCCGTCAGTTCTGCTGGCAGAAAAGAGTTCCCTCACGAACGCCTTCACGCGCAAAGCACGAACGTCGCATTTTTCCAATACCGGCTTTTAAATTCGATTTAGAATCCGTGCATGCTGAAAACAATTCTTGCATCGCTGATCCTGCTCACGGGTTTCTCAGTTGAAAACCCGACGCTCGCGGATCTTTCATGGATGTCGGGTGACTGGCAAACGGCGGCCGGCGGGCGCACGCAGATCGAAGAACACTGGACCGCCGCGGCAGGCGGCTCGATGATGGGCGTGAGCCGCACAGTAGCTGGAGATAAGACCCTCGAGTTTGAATACCTGCGAATCGAACAGCGCGAGGATGGCATTTTCTACGTCGCGCATCCGAAAGCCCGTTGTCCCGGCACAGATTTCAAACTGACGCGCGCTTCCGCAAGCGAAGCCGTCTTTGAGAACCCGCAGCACGATTTTCCGAAGCGGATCATCTATCGCAAAACGGACGATGGATTGACGGCGAGTATCGATGCCGGTGAGGGCAGTAAAGGAATGTCGTTCGTGTTTAAGAAAATGAACTGAGCACAGCCATGATTCGCGAAACCAAATCTCCCGGATTGTCTTCACGAACGGGTATGTGCACTTTTGCCAGTTCATACACTGGACGCCGCTGCTCGTAAAGCGCCAACGCCTGCTCGCGCGTCCTTCCGAGCGGCCGATCTTCCTGTGAAGCTGCGATCCTGTTCCAGCACAGTTCAAAGGGCGCGTCGAGCCAGACGCTCAAGCAACTGTACTCTTTGAGAAGTAGTCGATTTGTTTCCTGAATCCAGGCGCCGCCGCCGAGTGCGATCACTCTTGCTTCACCGATCTGCAGCACGTGACGCAGCGTGTCAGTCTCCACGACGCGAAACGCGCGTTCGCCGTCTTCGACGATCAGCTGCGCAGGCGATCGTCCGACGCGTTTTGTGATGACGTCGTCAAGGTCGACCATCACGGCGTTTAGTTTACCCGCCAGTTCGCGCGCGACTTTCGTTTTGCCGCAGCCCATGAAGCCCGTGATGACGATTGGACGGTTGCTCTTCAGTGGTGTGTTACCTCTCGGCGAGCATTTCTAACAAACTAAAAAATTCGGGAAACGAAACGCCGACGCAATCGGAATCCATGATCTCCGTTGGGCCGCCCGCAATGAGGGCGGCGACCGAGAATGCCATCGCGATTCGATGGTCGCCAAACGAATCGATCGTCGCGCCGCGAAGTTCCGCCCCGCCGGACACGGCGATGCCGTCGTCAAACTCCTCGACGTTCGCGCCCATCGCGCGCAAGTTTTCCGTCGTCGCCAACAACCGGTCGCTTTCTTTAAGTCGCAACTCTTCGGCGTCGCGAATCTGAATGCCGCCGGGAACTTGCGACCCGACGAGCGCGAGCAGCGGCAGCTCGTCGATCAGCGACGGAATCATCGGGCCTGACAAAACGCGGTCTTCATCTCGTGGGACGGAATGCAGGCCGCCGCTGACCGTGATCGTTCCCATCGGTTCATTGCGTTCGCTGCGGAAATCTGTCGTCACGATCTTCGCGCCCCACGAACGCAACACCGAAAGGAAAGCTGCGCGCGTGGGATTCAGGCCTACACGTTCGATCGTCAGTTCGGAACGTGGCAGCAGCATTGCGGCGGCGATGAAGTACGCGGCAGACGAGATATCGCCAGGAATCGTCATCGTCCCGCCGGTAAATCGCGCCGGGCAATCGAGTGTGATTGAGAGATCGTCGTTAGTCGTTACGGGAACGCCGAATCCGTTGAAGAGTCGCTCCGTGTGATCGCGCGAAGGTGACTTCTCGATCACGGTCGTGCGCCCGTTCGCGAAAAGTCCCGCGAAAAGAATTGCTGATTTGACCTGCGCACTCGCGACCGGCAATCGATATGTAATCGGAACCAGTCGATCGGAACCATGAATGTTCAGTGGCGGCTTTCCGTCGTTTGAATCGATCTTCGCGCCCATCAACTCGAGCGGCTCGATGATCCGCCGCATTGGTCGCGAACTCAGCGACTTGTCGCCAATGAGTTCCGCGGAGAAGTTTTGACCGGCCAGAATTCCGGCGAGCATTCGCATCGTCGAGCCGCTATTTCCGCAGTCCAACGGCCCATCGGGCGCTTTCAACGGTTGACTGCCCGCGAAACGAACAAATCCTTCATCGTCAACTTCAATCGAAACCCCGAGTTGCCGAAGACACGCCAGAGTCGAACCGCAGTCTTGCGCGGTCGAGAAGTTTGCGATCTCGGAACTTCCCGACGCCAGCGCCGCTATCAGTCCGGCACGATGCGAGATCGACTTGTCGCCGGGGAGGCTAATCGACCCGTTAATTTTTCGAGCAGGCGCCACTCTCATTTCAACTCAGTTCCGTTCTGTTTTCCTTGTAAGTCGGCCCTTTTGCCGCCTAAGCGTGTCAAATCGCCATAAAGTTGCAACTACTACGCAACCTTCCTGCAAACCCGGAGGGAAGAAATATGCACGAGACCTGTGTTATAAGTGAGCCCCCTGTTTAGTCGGTCTCTCCAGTGAGGTCGAAAATCCCCCTTATGCAACGAGCAAGGCTTGTTAGCCCCATGTGGAATTCCGTGTCGACTGCGTTGTATCCAAAGGTTCTAATTGCTGAAGACTCGCTTGACACTCGCATTATGCTCAAGCGTGCGTTCGAACTTAAAGGCTACAGCGTCGTCGAAGCGGCCGATGGTAACGAAGCGCTCGAAGCAATTCACGAAACTCATCCGAACCTCATTGTCATCGACTTGAACATGCCTGTCGTCGACGGTTTGGAAGCGATCAAGAAGATTCGCAACCTCGAAGCACCCGGCGAGCAAGTTCCCATCGTCGCCATCACCGCGTTCGACGTTTACGGCATGAAAGAAGCGGCACTCGAAAACGGCTGCAACAGCTACCTCAGCAAGCCTCTCGACATGGAAGAGCTCGATCGCGCCTTGAAGGGCCTCGGATTCATCGTTTGAATTCGGGTAATCCGTGTTCCCTCCTCGCGGGCCCCGTTTCTTGACAGTCAGACTCTCACCATGTTACACCGTCGGACTTCTAACAAGTGACAGCAGAGACGACCGAGCTAAGTTTGCCCAGCCGCATCGACACGGTTGCCACCGCGGCTGCCCTGGTAGCTGAGTTCCTAAGCCGTTCAGGGATAACTGAAGACGCCGCGTTTGGTATCGATATGGCCGTGCGCGAGGCCGTGACCAACGCGGTCGTTCATGGTAATCGAAAGGATGAGAACAAAACCGTCGACGTCACTTTGAAAAGCTCGCCTGACGCTGTCGAAATCAGCGTGCACGATCAGGGTGCGGGCTTCAATCCGGAAGACGTGCCTGATCCAACTGCCGAAGAAAACATTTTAAAAGCCTCTGGGCGCGGCATCTTTTTCATGCGTAGTTTTATGGATGAAGTGAACTGGTTGATTAGGCCCGGAGGTGGTACAACAGTGCGCATGCTCAAGCGCCGTTAATCGCAATTGCATAAAGGAGATTCCTGAAATGGCTGAGTTGAATATCAACGAGCGTCAAGCCGGAGATGTAACCGTCCTCGACATGTCCGGAAAAATCACTATCGGCGAGGGGAGTGTGGCGCTTCGCACTGCCGTCCGTCGCCTTCTTGAAGAAGGCAAAAAGCGCATTCTCTTGAACCTGGCCGGCGTCAGCTACATCGACTCCAGTGGCATCGGCGAGCTCGTTTCGAGTTACACCGCAATCAATAAGGATGGTGGACAACTGAAACTTCTTAATCTGACCCAGAAACTTCAGGACCTGCTGACCATCACTAAGCTCTTGACCGTCTTCGACGTTTACGAAAACGAACCCGAGGCCCTCAACAGCTACAAGTGAACGCAGCAAGACCTCCAATCCGTGTGTTTTCGCCTGGGAGTGTCAGTAACTTCGAAATCCTAATTTCCCCTCGAAGGGAGCAACAATCATGGCTGAGCTCGACGTAAAAGAACGACAGGCCGGCGACGTAACCATCCTCGACATGAGCGGCGAGGTGCGTATCGGCGAAGGCAGCATTGCCTTGCGCGACGCGATCAGAAACCTGTCGGCCGGCGGCAAGAAGAAGATTCTGCTCAATCTCGCGGGCGTCAGTTACATCGACTCGAGCGGCATCGGCGAGTTGATCGCCAACTACACGACCGTCAGCCGTCAAGGCGGCCAGCTCAAGCTGCTAAACCTCACCGATCGCATTCAGAATCTGCTCGTCATAACGAAACTGCTTACCGTTTTTGACTCCTATGAGGATGAAGCCGA
>DATANW010000199.1:0-3684 GCA_036266055.1 Pyrinomonadaceae bacterium
TTTGCACTTCATATTCGCTGTCAAATAGGTTGCGTAGTTCCGCGTTCAACTGGGCAACGTCGGCTTCTACGTTCGGGTAATATCTGCTATCCATTAGTAACTGGTTCCTTTCGCTGCGGTCTCGGCCACGTTACTCGACCACGGTAAACGATACTAATATGAAACTTGTTCTAACTCTATCGCTCGCGCTCAGTCTTTTACTAAGTTCAACGCTCGCGGTTGCGCAGACTTCGCTCGACGGATTCGGCGGCGACCGCGCCCAGGCTGAACGTCGCTGGGAAGAACGGTTCCGGGCTGTGCCGGCGCCCAACTCCGCGCGCGAGCACTTGCGCATCCTGACACGCGAGCCACACATCGCGGGTACGAAAGCAGACTACGACACCGCCGTCTATGTGCGCGATCAACTGCGGAGTTACGGCATCGCGGCCGAGTTGAAGGAGTACGACGTCTGGCTCAACTATCCAAACTCGCCCACCATCGTCGAATTGATCGCATCGCGCTCACAACGACTGAACATTCAGGAGCCCGCAGTTCCCGGCGATCCAACTTCGTCGCATCCGAACATCACGCCGCTTTTCAATGGCTACAGCGCGAGCGGCGACGTCACCGGCGCGGTGGTCTATGCGAACTATGGTCTACCCAACGACTACGACGATCTGAAGAAAGCCGGCGTCGACGTCAAAGGCAAGATCGTGATCGTGCGTTACGGCAACTCGTTCCGCGGTGTAAAAGCAAAAGTCGCGGAAGATAACGGCGCTGTTGGTTGCATTATTTATTCTGATCCGGCCGACGACGGTTACATGCAGGGCGACATTTATCCGAAAGGTCCGTGGCGTCCAGGTGAGTCGGGCCAGCGCGGATCGGTCCAATACCTGTTCGACTATCCAGGCGATCCGTTGACGCCCGGGCGTCCGGCGATTCCCGGCATCGAACGTTTGAAGCCGGAACAGGCGACCGATCTCACGCGCATTCCGGTGCAGCCGATCTCGTACGACGCGGCGCGAGCGATCCTGTCGGTATTGAAAGGACCAGTTAGACCACGCGGATTTCAGGGCGGTCTGCCATTCGCTTATCACCTCGGCGGCACAAACGACGTCAAGCTCCGTCTGAAGACGGACATGGATTACAAGATCCGGAAGATCTGGAACGTCATCGGCCGTATCGACGGCAACGAGGAAAGGGACCGCTGGGTAATCCTCGGCAATCATCGCGATGCGTGGGTGTTTGGCGCAGTCGACCCAAACAGCGGCACGTCGACGATGCTTGAAGTCGGGCGCGGCTTTGGAGAGTTGTTGAAGCAGGGTTGGAAACCAAGGCGCACGATCATCCTCGCGAGTTGGGACGCTGAAGAGTATGGCTTGATTGGTTCGACTGAGTGGGCGGAAGAGCTCGCGCCGGAGCTGAAACAGAAAGCGGTCGCGTACTTGAATCTCGATGTGGCGGTTTCGGGTCCGCATTTTGGTGCTTCGTCGGTGCCTTCGTTGTGGAAAGTGATGCGCGCGGCGACGATGGAGGTGAAGGATCCGAAGACGGGAAAGAGTGTCTATCAGCAATGGCAGGATCGTTCGCGGGAGGGGCGTGCGGAAGGTGCGCCGAATACCGAGGCGCAGATTGGACCACTTGGTTCGGGGTCAGACTACACGCCGTTCCTACAGCATCTCGGCATTGCGTCGACTGACATGGGATTCGGCGGCGATTACGGCGTTTACCATTCGTCGTACGACTCGTTTCATTGGATGGACCAGTTTGGCGATCCGGGTTTTGTTTACCATGTTGCGGCGGCGCAGGTGTGGGGGACGCTGGCGTTGAGACTGGTTGAGGCTGACGCGTTGCCGTTCGATTACTCCGATTATGCGAAGCAGATTCGCGATTACTTCGCGGAAACAGTTCGGTTGGCTGGTATACGAAAGCTCGGGAGTGCGTTTGACGAGAAGTCGATGAACGAGGCTGTCGAGGATTTTGCGAAAGAAGCGGATCGCGTCAATAAGATGCGACAGGATGCGGTGCGTGGTTCAGATCGCGCGGCGCTGATGCGGATCAACGATGCGTTGATTCAGACGGAGCGACAGTTGATCGATCCGCGCGGTTTGCGAGGGCGCGCGTGGTACAAGCACCAGATCTACGCGCCGGGTTTTTACACGGGCTACGCCGCGCAACCGCTGACCGACTTCCGTCAGGCGATCGACGATCGCAATCGGGCAAACGCGAAGGAGTCGTTGGAGAAAATCGTGGCGGCGATCAAGCGCGCTACTAATACACTCAAGCAGGCGCGAGATTAGTTTCTTTATCCGTGTTAACAAAACACGGATCACACGGATTAATTCTTCTTCGCCTTCTTATCGACTTCCGGCGGGAGCTTCGTGGCAGCGGCGAGGATCTGCTGCGCGTTTTCGTTCACCTTCTCGAGGCTCGAGATCTCAGCTTCAGTCTTCGCCTCAGTCTTCAGCGGCTTGAGCTGTTCCATGATGCTCGCCACGGACGTCGCCAGCTTTCGCGTCGCCTTCGGCACCAGCGGATTGTGTTCATCGCGCGTAACGACGTCGTCGATGTTGGTGATCGCCTCGTCGAAAATATTCGCAATATCGCCAACGAGCTCGAAACGCGATCCCGTCGGCAGTTCGCCCCACTTTTCAGCGTCCTTCTTTAACTGCTTCGCATTCGCGGCGGCAGTGCCGTTGATTACCATCACTCTTCGCTCAGCGGCCTTGATGAACACTTCGATCCGCTTGTCGAGAATCTGATTCTCTTTCACGAGATCCACTTCCTGTGGCGTCAGATGGTCTCGCTTTTGAAAAGCAAACGCGGTTGGGACGATCAGGAACAGAACGAACAAAACGGCGATGAGCTTCGGGCTTGTCATGGTTGGTCACGCAATGGTTGGTCACTCTTGGGGGTTGGCGTTGGGGTCTCTTTCGGTTTTTCCTGCGGCGGCGTGTTCGCGTTTTTCTCCGAATCGCGAACGACAGTGTGGCCGTAGAACGTGTTGAGCACTTCCGTCCGTGCGGATCGAGCAAACTCTTCCGACTTCTTGATCCACACCGCAAACTCGAGCGGCGTCTCCCGACGCATCGTCGTCAAACGTGGACCATGCGCGCGCAGCGCCAGTTCCACTCGCTTGCATAAGTCGCGCGTCTTGTTACTGTCGCGTTTCATCCCGTTCAGGAAATCAAGAATGTCTTGTATGAGCGCTTCGTAACTGCCGACTTCAGCCAGGGCGTCGTCGTAGTTGGTCTGTTTTGCGAGTTGTTCCGCGCGCGTCAAGCGGAGTGCGGCGAGATCCAGCGTAGTGCGAACGCGGGCCTTCGAATCTCCCGCGCCGTCGATCTGCGCTCGCTCTTCTTTAGTGATGACTTTGATCGGTGGCGGCGCTGGCAGCGGAGTTGGTGACGCGGCCGGTGTTGGCATTGGCCCAGGATCCTGTGCGCTGACGGCGGGGACGTAAACAAAGACGAGCAGCAACACTACACCAATCGGCAATCGACAATTTGCAATCGGCAATTTCATCAAGGCTTGTTCTTCTTCGCGCCCTCGCCCAACTGAATCTGCCGCCGCAGAGACGGCAGCCTTAGTTTCACTTTGTCTATTTCGAGCTGATTCGTTTTTGCGTCAGCTGCGGCCAGGAACTTCTCGTAAGCTGCGAGTGCTTCCGGATATTCTCCAAGATAATCGTGCGACGTGGCAATG
>DATANW010000200.1:0-27778 GCA_036266055.1 Pyrinomonadaceae bacterium
ACGTAAATCTTGCCCCACGCGTAATAGGCAGCAGCTAACGTCGGGTCAAGCTCGGTAGCGCGCTTCAGATACTTCTCGGCCCGAGTGGTATCTGCATTAGAAGTCTTCAGTATCGTATCGGCTATGAGGTAATGCAGCGGCGCAGCTTTTGGATTTAACGAAATGGCGCGTCCGTAAAAACTGATGGCCTTGTCGTACAAACCTCTTTCAGCGTAGGTCACGCCGAGATAGGCAAGCGCAGGTACGAGCTTAGTATCGATCGTCAGCGAGTGATTGAACGAGTTTTCGGCCTCGGCGTTTTGTCCATACGTGAGCTGTGCAATCCCCAGCGCCAACCACAGGCGCGCGGAATTCGGAAACTGCTTGATTGCTTCCTGCAAACGAACGATGCCTGCGGCGGGCGCATGCGAGTCGATCAGCAACAGACCATAACGAAAGTGATAGACCTCGTTTTGCGGATCGCGTTGGACTGCCAGCCGCATAGCCGGAATCGCATTCTCAAAATGGCCGTCCGCTTGATAGACCTCCGCGAGCGCCGCGTAAATCCGCGCGTCGTCTACTCCGCTGGCCACTGCACTCTCGAGCGTGCGTCCGGCGTCCCGAATGTCTTTCTCCCTCAATGTCTGAGCGAGTTTCAGGTAAGTAGTAACAACCGCCTGAGAAATTTGAGGGTCGGAGGAGTTCTTTGCAGCTCGACCAAAAAGAGTAAGCGCCATGCGCAGATCATCAGGCTGACCAAGAGCGAAATATATCTGCGCCAGGTTTGTTAAGGCGCTGGGTTGGTCCGGGTTCAGCTTGAGTGAGGCTTCGAATTGAGCACGTGCTTCGGCCGTTCGACCCAGTCGCATCAGGATCGCGCCATAGTTGTTTCGCGTCGACGGGTTTGAAGGAGCGAGAGAAGCTGCGGCGGCGAAGTGCCGCTCCGCTGTTTTCAGATCATTCGCACCGGCAGCGACCACTCCCAAACGCGTGTGCTCGTCTACACTTTCGTCACTCTTCGACACTTGTTGGACCACCGCATTCGCAGTGGTCCAACCCAGCACGATCAACAAGACAATCTGTGCGATCCGTCGATGAGTCACTTTCAGAAAAGCAGCCGCAAACGGATTTGTATTCTACGGGGATTGTTCGCTCCCACACTCTGGAAGCCAAAGTTTCCAGCGTCCCGCAGGTCCGTCGTCGGGAAGAAGAAATACGTGCGATTGAATGCGTTGAAGAATTCAGCCCCCAACTCAAACGTTACCGACTCCTTGATCGTTGTCTTTTTGAGCAGGCTGAAGTCTTCACTATAGAACGGCGACGAGTGGACAAAGCTCAGCGCCGGCGCAAGCGTGCCGAAGAAGCGCAACGGATCAGCGTAATACGCAGCGTAAGCAGCAGAGCCGATCGGTGCGCCGCTTGGGTTGTTGTTGAAACCCGAGCCAAACTGCGGCGGAGTCGCAAACGCGCCCGGATTGATTGATTGGCGGCCGAAGCGATTGTCAATGAACGCGCCATTCGTCTCAAACGGTTGGCCGGTTGGATTCAGCCGCAGGTTGCCGAGGTATCCCGTTAATTGCAGAAAGTCAGTGAAGACAGGATCGGACGTGAAGAAACTCAGCGGCACGCCAGACTGATAACGATTGATGCCGTTGACCTGCCACCCGCCCACGAGCTTGTCGACGAATCCGCCGCTGTTCAGGTAACGCTTGTTCTTACCGAACGGCAACTCGATCAAGTAATTGATCACGAGCACGTGGGGTGCGTTGTTCGGCGAGATCGATCGGAACGACTCGCGATCGAATGGATTTTGCAAAACTCCACCCAGCGGTGAGCCGCCGAATAAATCTTCAGACGCGTTCGTGAGGAGTTTGGAGAAAGTGTACGACGCTCCCGCTTGAATCCCGCGTGAAAAGCGACGTTCTAGCTTTGCCTGAAGTGCGTTGTAGTCGCTTGTACCCTGGCTTTCGAGAAGATTGTTGATCCGGTTGTATTGCGGGAACGGCTTCAGCGCTTGAGAGACGCTCCCGTTGAATCCGGGGAAGACCGCATTTGTAGACGAAGGAAGCGGTGATCCGACACTCTGCGCAAACGCGACGATCGCCGGATCCGCAAGCGCAACTGCGAGCGGCGTGTTCAGGACCGGGAAGCCTAGTTTCAGCGCGTTGAATGGCAGCCCATTCAATCGCTGGAAATTGGATCGCAGTCGGGTCGCGTGGTGGCCGATGTAGCCAACCGACGCGACAAAGTTGAAAGGTAATTCGCGCTGTACGTCGAGGCTGTATTGCAGCGTTCGCCCGGTCTTGAAATCCGGATCGAAGAATTGAATGTCGGTGCCGATAAACTGGCTGTCCGGTGCAACCGGAGGAATCGACGGATATGTCGACAGGAAAAACTGCGCGTTGCGGCCATTAGGCGTTCGTGGTCCGGAGCTCGTGTTGTAACCAATCAGTCCCGTGTTCAGTTCATTCTGACCTTCGAACCCGTAAATGATCGGCGAATAGTAAAGACCGATACCGCCGCGAATCACGGTGTGATCGTTCCAGGCGTAAGCTGCGCCGATCCGTGGACCGATGTTTGAGTAATCCGTCTTTACGAGTGAACGTTCCGCGGCTTGCACTCCACCTTGTCCGCCCGCGCCGGCAATTGCGCCGGGTCGTCCGACTTCGGGGTTGATCGCATTCGGATCAAACCCACGATATTTATCGCGAGCTTCGTATCGTTGCCCCGGTATGTCGTAACGGATGCCGAGGTTCAAAGTTAGATTGGGCCTGAACCTCCAGTCATCCTGCGCGAAATAACCCTGCGTCAGTTGCCTGAACTGCGGATCGATCGAGTTGTTTGAATTGAACGAGAACTCTGTCGCGCCGGTTATGAGACTCGCGATGGGCCAACCTCCGTCAGGATCGAAATCAGCCGCTGTTTGATCGTGCCGGAAATTAAACGACCCACCGGGGTCAATCCTTTGCCTAAAATTGAATTGCGATGTACGCACTTCCCCGCCGAACTTGAACGAGTGGTTGCCATTGACCCACGTAACGGAGTCGGAGATGTGCCACGCGGTGTCAAAGATGTGATCGGTGAAGAAACTGGAACCGATATCCTGATAGGCGCGCGGGTCCGCCGACGTTATGGGATCGCCATACCCCGGAAAACCAAGTCGTGGAAACGCGCTGTTCTGCGTGGCGTTAACCGGTAAACCAAGTGACGACGTATTGAACGGATCAGTCGTATTGCGGTTCGCGACGTCGTAACGCGTAAACCCTACGTTGAAGTGATTCAACAGCGTCGGGCTAAATGTGTAGTCGTCCTGCAGGCGAACGAGAACTGATTTGAAAAGCTGATTGAAAGCCCCCTGCGACGTGAACGGCAACGGGAAACGCGGCACCGGATCGCCCGCGATGCGATCGTTCTTGCGTTGTGAAATGCTGGCCGAAATGCGGTGTTTGTCAGACACGACGAAGTCGAGCTTGGTAGTGTACTGATTCATGTTGGTGGGCCGGAGTCCGAACGACAGGTAATTTCCGAAAACGGATGAACCAAGCGGGCCCGTCCTGTTCGGCACCGGGAAAAATTGAAGTGACGCCGCGCCCGCGGGATCGATTCGCGCGCCGCCCAAATACAAATCCAGACGGTTACCGGGGATAGCGACGCGAGTGTTCGCAGGTTGCCCCGGGTCGTAGATTTGTACGCCGTGTCCGAAGAAGTTAAGGATGTACGGATCCGTCAGCAACTCGGAAAAGTCTCCCTGCCGCATCCGTAACGTCGGAACAGTGATGATGTTGTTTGAGCCTTCAGTGAACCGGTAGCCTTCGTAGTTGAAGAAGAAAAACGCGCGGTTCCGAAAGACATGTCCGATCGGTCCACCCTCGCCAAAGTGCGGCAACGTGATTGGACCACCGACGTTGAATCCGAAGTCGTTCTGGTTGTCGCGCGCGCGCGGAAGGTCGGCGGCGTTACCGCGAAACGTGTTTGCGTTCAGTTTCTCGTTGCGGATCAGGTCGTAGACCTCGCCATGGAAATCGTTACCGCCGCTTTTTTGCGTGAAGTTGACCACGCCTCCGGAAGAGTTGCCGAACTCAGCGGAGTAAGTGCTGGTTGAAAGCGTAAACTCCTGAAACGCATTTGGTCCCGGAGCAACTTCCGAGAAAAACGTGCCGTTCTGAGTGCGCCGGGTAGTGGCTCCGTCGATGAGAATTTCTGTGCCGAGCGCCTGTCCGCCACTAACACGAAAGCGCGTGGTGTCGGTGCCTTGCGCGCCGCTGCCTTGCGTCACGTTACTGTCGAGGTAAATGAACGAAAGCGGCGTGCGGCCGGCGAACTCGGAACTGACGAGCAACGGCAACTCGCGCACTTGACGTTCCGTCACGTTAATCTGTCGCACCGGTGTGTCGGTTTGCAGGACCGGAGCCTCGTCGTTCGAGATTGTGACGACGCTGCTGATCTCGCCGATCTCGAGTTTGATGTCCAGGGTGCGATTAACCTGAACAGCGACGACGATGTTTTCCGCCGAGGCGGTCTTAAAGCCCGGCGCTTCCACAGTGACTTTGTATGGGTCAGCTTTTAGTCCGGGTATCGTGTAGTTCCCGTCATCCGAAGTTTGGACCTCACGAGTTTCGGACGTGTTCAGGTTGGTTGCGGTGACTTTGGCGTTTGCGACGCCGGCGCCGTTTGGGTCTGTAACGCGGCCGGTAATAGAACCGCGATCAGTTTGGGCGAATGCGGAAGTGAATGAAAGTAGAAAGAACGTAGACAGTGCGAGTATCGATCGTCGAGAAATCATGGTTCCCCCTTCGGTTCGTTCTTCGAAGCGATAGGTGCACTTAAAGACAAAGGCACACAGATCGCCAGTCTGGGCAATGACAATCTAAGTTCGACCGATAACACAGCGGGCCGATTAAGCCGTCAGTGCTTCGATCTTTGGGGGAAAGTACTACTGAGAGATCATTTGGAATGGGGGACGTTCAACGCTTGTATTGGCTTATAACAACGGCGTTTCGGGTTGTCAATGAATTTGTGGTGAGTGCGTCCTCCGATATCCGCGGTCGGTATCCTCGGTGGCTTTCGGGTACGGTTGTGAACATAATGAACGGCGCTGATTAGGTGATTCGCTGACGATACGGAACTGGTCGCGAGATAACGCGCCGGCCAATAGGAGCCAACTCTCAAGACATGAAACGATCCCCCATCTTTCTCAGTTGCGTGATACTCCTGACGGCGGCTTGTTCAGCCGTAGTGCCTCAGCCGGTGAAGGTTGAAGGAATCGCGATGTTGCCCGCGCTGCGCGAAGGCGACCGCATTATCATCGACCGAAACTTCGACAAGCTCGAGCGTGGCGACATCGTCGTCTTCTATTTCCCCATGGACCAGCGAAAGAGTTACCTGAAACGCATCATCGCATTGCCGAATGACACGGTTGAAATCCGCGAAGGGCAGGTTTTCATTAATCGAGCACTGATTAACGAGCCGTACATCGACCCGCAACTCAATATAACTCACCGCAGTAGTCCAGAAATTAAATTGACGCCGGATCAGTACTACGTAATGGGCGACAATCGTGATAACTCAAGCGATTCACGGATTTGGGGACCGCTGGACCGAAAGTTTATCTACGGTAAGTACGTCAAAAAGTACTATTCGAGCGGACCGTAATTCGCTTAATCCGCGAAAGAATCGACTTTCAACCTCACGATCGTTGCGCCGAGACCGCCCGCCTGCGGTGGCGCGTCGGTCCAATCTGAAACGAACGGCGTGCGCGCGAGAATTGAGCGGACTATTTCTCGTTGGACGCCGATGCCTTTGCCGTGAATGATCCGCACGCATGCGAAGCTCTTCTCGTGCGCAAGCTGCAAGTACTCCTCGACGACACGCTGCACGTCTCGCGGCGGTATCGTGTGTAGATCGAAAACGTCCGTGATCTCGATCTCAACGGGATCCGGGAATGGATTGTCGAGATCCAAATCGTCCATGTGCTCGATTTGACACCCTCTTCGAGCGACTTGTAAACTCGCGCTCTTCAAAACTACAGATTAAATAAGAGGAATAAAGCGAAATGGGTGCGCGAAACAAGATTACTGTGGTCGGCGCAGGTAACGTCGGCGCAACGGCGGCACACTGGCTCGCCGCGAAGGAACTCGGCGACGTAGTGCTCGTCGACATCGTCGAGGGAGTGCCGCAAGGCAAGGCTTTGGACCTCGCTCAGGCAGCGCCGGTCGAAGGTTTCGACGTGCGGATGATCGGCGCCAACACGTACGATGAGACGGCAGACTCCGACGTCGTAATCATCACCGCCGGCCTCGCGCGCAAACCCGGAATGAGCCGCGACGATCTGTTGAAGACCAACGCCGGCATCGTCTCGCAAGTCGTGGACGAATGCGTCAGGCGCTCGCCGAATTCGATCCTGATCATCGTTTCGAACCCACTCGACGCCATGTGCCAGGTCGCGCTGAAACGCTCCGGTTTTCCGAAACATCGGGTGATCGGAATGGCGGGCGTGCTCGACTCCGCGCGCATGCGGTGCTTCCTTGCCGAAGCACTCGACGTCTCGGTCGAAAACGTGACCGCGTTCGTTCTTGGCGGACACGGCGACACGATGGTGCCGCTGCCGCGGTTCTCGACTTGCGCTGGCATTCCCATCACCGAGCTGTTGCCGAAAGATCAGATCGACGCGATCGTCAAAAGGACCGCGGGCGGCGGCGCTGAGATTGTAAGTTTGTTGAAGACCGGTTCGGCTTATTACGCGCCTTCAGCGGCGGCAGTGGAGATGACTGAGTCGATCCTCAAAGACAAGCGGAAGATTCTTCCGTGCGCCGCTTACCTCGAAGGTGAGTACGGGATCAATGGTCTCTACGTCGGCGTGCCGTGCAAACTCGGTGCACGCGGGTTGGAACAGATCATCGAGATCAATCTGACCGCGGAAGAGAGGATCGCGTTGCAGAAGAGCGCATCAGCGGTGCAGGAGCTCGTGGACGTTCTCGGAGTTTAGACACAAACTGCACGAAAAACACAAAAGGCACATAAAACACAAAAGGCACAAGATCTATAGGAAATGACGTTGGCCCTGTTTCCTGTTTTTGCCTTTCCTGTTCTTGTGCCTTTTGTGTTTTCTGTGCCTTTTGTGGTTACCCTTTAAGCCACCCAAGTAACCCGTGGAGCACCGTTTCGCGGTTCTCTTCGTAGATCGCGCGCGTCAGCGGAATTCCCATCGGACACGCCCGCACGCAGTTCTGCGCATTGCCGCAGTTAGTGATTCCGTCCTCACCCATGATCGCTTCGAGCCGCTCCTCGCGGTTCATCTTTCCCGACGGGTGCATGTTCATCAACCGCACCTGCGCGATCGCCTGTGGCCCAATGTAGTTGTCGCCCTCGTACTGCGGACACGCCTCCAGACAACAACCGCAAGTCATACAACGCGAGTAGGCGTAACGTTCCTGCACCTCGTCCTGGTCCATCCGCGGCCCCGGCCCGAGATCGTGCGTGCCGTCCAGCTCGATCCATGCATGCACGCGACGCAGGTGATCGAACATCTGTGAGCGATCCACGACGAGGTCGCGGATGTTCGGAAACTTCGACATCGGTTCGAGCTTGATCGGCTGGTCCAGATTGTCGATGAGCGCCGAGCACGACTGTCGCGCGCGGCCATTGATGATCATCGTGCAGATGCCGCACACCTGTTCCAGACAGTTCATGGACCATACCGGCGGCGTCGTCCGTTCACCCGCTTTGTTCACCGGGTTCTTCTGAATCTCCATCAGACACGAGATGATGTTGAGATTCGGACGATACGGAATTTCGAATTGTTCCCAGTACGGCTGCGCGTCGGGATTGGCGCGACGGCGAATGTGGATCTCGACTGTTCCAGAGTTGTTTGCCACGGATTAGACCTTTGCTGCTTCTTTCTTTCCTTTGCTGTAGTCGCGCTTGCGGGGTTGAATCAACGAGATGTCGACCGGTTCCCACGAGAAAACCGGGCCTTCGCCGGAGTACTCGGCGATGGTCGTTTTCAGAAAGTTCTCGTCGTCGCGGTCGGGAAACTCCGGTTTGTAATGCGCGCCGCGCGACTCGTTGCGATTCAAAGCACCGAGCGTGATCACGCGCGCGATTTCGAGCATGTTCGCGAGGTGGCGCGCGTGCGGCAACGCCATCGTGGCCCACAAGTTCGAATCGTTGATCGAGATTCGTTTGTAGCGGTCCATCAGCTCGAGCAGTTTGTTGTCGGTTGCCTTGAGCTTGTCGTTGTAGCGGACGACGGTGACGTTGTCGGTCATCCACTTGCCCATCTCCTGATGCAGCACGTACTGGTTCTCGTCACCGCTTTGTTTGATCAGGCGATCGTTGATTTCGGTCTGGAGTTTTAGTTCCTGATCGTAAATGCGCGACCCGTCTGAGCCGTTTCGTTCGACGTTCTTCGCGTACTCGATCGCCGCGGGCGCCGCCACAAACCCGCCATACACGCAGCTGACGAGCGAATTTGCCCCGAGACGATTCGCACCGTGGATCGAGTAGTCGCATTCGCCTGCGGCGAGTAGTCCGGGAACGTTTGTGCGCTGGTTGAAATCGACCCACAGGCCGCCCATCGAATAATGCACGCCGGGGAAGATGCGCATCGGCACGTGACGGGGATCGTCGCCGACGAACATCTCGTAGATTTCGAGGATCGCGCCGAGTTTTCGATCGAGAACGTCCGCCGGAATGTGCGTCAGATCGAGATACACCTGGTTTTCACCGCCGACGCCCATGCCTTCGATGCACACCTGAAAGATCTCGCGTGTCGCGATGTCGCGCGGAACAAGATTGCCGTACGCCGGATACTTCTCTTCGAGGAAGTACAAACGTTCGCTCTCGGGAATTGAAGACGGTGAGCGCACATCGCCTCGCTTGCGTGGCACCCAAACGCGTCCGCCTTCACCCCGCGCTGATTCCGACATCAGCCGCAACTTGTCTTCACCGGGAATCGAAGTTGGATGGACCTGGATAAATTCGCCGTTCGCGTATCTCGCGCCCTGTTGATACGCGGCGGAGACTGCGCTGCCCGTGCAGACCATCGAGTTTGTCGACTTGCCGAAGATCAAACCGGGACCGCCCGTCGCGATGATCACGGCGTCCGCCGGGAACGCTTTAAGCTCGAGCGTCTGCAAGTTCATCGCGATCAGCCCGCGACAGACCTGATGGTCGTCGAGCACCAACGACAGCATCTCCCAGTGCTCAAACTTTCTGACTTTGCCGTTGACTTCGTAGCGGCGCACTTGTTCGTCGAGCGCATACAGCAACTGTTGCCCGGTTGAGGCGCCGGCGAACGCGGTGCGATGGTGCTTGGTCCCACCGAAGCGACGGAAGTCGAGCAAACCTTCGTTGGTGCGCGAGAAGGGAACACCCATGCGATCGAACAGGTAGATGATCGCCGGCGCCATCTCGCACATCGCTTTCGCGGGAGGTTGGTTCGCGAGAAAGTCGCCGCCGTAGACGGTGTCGTCGAAGTGTTCCCAGGTCGAGTCGCCTTCGCCTTTCGTGTTGACTGCGCCGTTGATGCCGCCCTGAGCGCACACCGAGTGAGACCGTTTGACGGGCACGACCGAAAAGAGATCGACCGCGTGACCGGCTTCGGCGATCTTCATTGCCGCCGCGAGGCCCGCCAGGCCGCCGCCGACAACCGCGATCTTCATGCCGTTACTCGACATTAATGAATTAATCCTCCTAACAGTCCGCCGTCACGTATGAAAGCAACAGCGGCGTTGACGCCGACCAGCAGCAGCACGGCGCCAAAAGCGATGCACGCGTAACCGGTCAACCGTTGCGCCCGTTCTCCGATCGTGATGCCCCAGTCCACGAGGAACAGCCAAATGCCGTTCGCCAGGTGCCAAACAGTGGCGGCGATGCCAATCATATAAATCCCGAAAACCCACCAGATGCGGAATTCATTGGCGACGATATCGAACGCGATGTCCGGACGGTGAGCGACTGAAGTCGTGTTAAGGCCCGGAACCATGCCGAACCGGAAATTCAGCACGTGAAAAAGGATGAAGAAAAACAGGATCACGCCCGTGATTCGTTGAATCAGGTAAAACCAGTTTCGCGGATACGGATAGGCCAGATTGTTGGGCCGCGCTTCCATCGTGATCACCAAACCATAGACTGCGTGATAGATGAGCGGTATAAAGATGCCGCCGATCTCGACGAAGAGAATGTAGGGGATCGACTGGAGGTCGCGCACCGCGTTGTTGAAGTCGTGCGCGCCGGTCAGCGCTTTAGAGTTCGTGTAAAAATGCTCTAAAAGGAAAATAGCAAGTGGAAAAATGCCGGAAAGCTGGTGGAGCTTGCGCAGGATGAACGTCCTGCTCAAACGGATAGCCAAGGATACGCTCCTTTGTTTGAGGGCCTGTGGGACATCGCCTTCAGTATAGATCAACTAACCATGGATCTGAGAATGGGCCCAACTCTGACCGAGATTGCGGAAGCGATCAAGAGGCGCGACGTTTCGCCGGTTGAAATAGTCGAAACATGTTTGGAACGGATTGCCACGTTGAATCCGTCGTTGAATGCGGTGGTGACAGTTGCGCCTGACGTGATGGAGCGTGCGCGCGCCGCGGAAGCAGCGATGATGCGCCGCGGGCGCGGGAGCGACGTGATGGGCGCGTTGCACGGCGTCCCGGTAACCGTTAAAGACACGATCGAAACCGCGAGCTTGCGGACGACCAGTGGTTCGACGCTGCGACAGGATTACGTTCCGGCTGTTGATGCGCCGTCAGTTGCGCGTTTGCGTCGGGCGGGCGCGGTTGTTCTCGGCAAGACGAATGCGGCTGAGATGGCGATGGATTACAACGCCGACAATCCGGTGTTTGGCCGTACGAATCATCCTCTGAATCCGAAATTGACCCCGGGTGGATCGAGTGGCGGAGAAGCGGTGGCGATTGCAACCGGCATGTCGCCGGGTGGGCTGGGCAGCGATCTCGCGGGATCGGTTCGGATTCCAGCGCACTTTTGCGGGATCGCGGCTTTGAAGCCGACGACTGGACGCGTGCCGGGTGAGTTACAGTTTCCGCCGAGCACTGGTCCATACTCGCTCGGCGCCGCGATTGGGCCAATGGCGCAACGCGTTAACGACCTGCGGTTGTTATTTCGGGTGTTGAGTGGGGACGACGAATATAAAAGCCCATTAAGAGTGACGCGTGTTGCCTGGTATCGCGACGATGGCGTTGTTCCAGTGACCGAGGAGACTGCGAGGGCGGTCGCTGCCGCGGCGGACGCATTGAAGGACGCGGAATTCACTACTGAAGAACGTCGCCCGCCGCATATCGAACGCGGAAACGAATTGTGGCTGAAATTGTTTTCGCGCGCGTCGGTGGTCCAACTGCGAAAGTGGTACGCCGGGCGTGAGCAAGAAGGCGGATCGTTCGTAAGTTGGCGACTTGCAACTGCCGACGAATTACCGGCGCCGACATTGGACGAGTACATCGCGAGTTGGATGGAACGCGATCGACTGCGCGAGGAGTTGCTGCACTGGATGGAGACGACGCCGATCATCATCGCTCCCGTTGGCGCGACGCCTGCTTACGAACACGACACGTTGAAAGTAACCGTCCGGGGCGAAACCTTCGGAACGTTTCGCGCTTTCAGTTACGCGCAAACGTTCAATGTTTTCGATCTGCCGGTGGTGACAGTGCCGGCGGGTCGTTCGGCTGACGGGTTGCCGATCGGCGTGCAGATCGTGGGCCGTCCGAACGAGGAGGAGATGCTTTTGGACGTGGCGGAGATTGTCGAAGAAGCTCTTTAAAGCTAATCTGTGATGACTTAAGAAGACGCTTTTTCCATTGAAAAATCTTTTTTCCGTTGGTCTCTCGCAAGCGGGAGACAGGAGTCGATTATGGAACCAGTTACTGCTGCGCTGTCTTTCCTGTTCTTCGGTTTCATCGCGATCGTATTGCTGGTGATCGCGGTGAAGACGATCCGAATCGTACCACAGGCGACGGTGATGCTGGTCGAGCGTCTCGGCAGGTTCGACAGGCCGGCGAAGGAAGGCCTCAACATCCTCGTGCCGTTCATTGACAAACCGCGCGCGGTCTTCTGGACCAACTCACGTCCGGGCCTCACGTCGATCGACTTGCGCGAACAGTACATCGACCTGCCGCCGCAACCCGTGATCACGCGTGACAACGTAACGATCCACGTCGACTCGGTGGTCTACTGGCAAATAACCGACGCGGTAAAAGCCGTTTACGAGATCAACGATCTCGTCGGCGGCATCGTCCAGTTGACGATCACCGGCATGCGCGCCGTGATGGGCGAGATGGACTTGGACCACACGCTATCGCAACGCGATCAAATCAACGCAAAGCTGCGGATAATCCTCGACGAAGCGACGGACAAGTGGGGTGTGAAAGTCACGCGCGTCGACGTGAAGAACATCAACCCGCCGGAAGACGTGCGCATCACGATGGAGAAGCAGATGACTGCCGAGCGCAACCGTCGCGCGCTCGTGTTGCAGGCGGAAGGCGATCGTCAGGCAGCGATCACGCGCGCCGAGGGTGAGAAGCAGGCAGCGGTCACGCGCGCCGAGGGTGAAAAGCAGTCGGCGATCCTGGCGGCTGAAGGCGCGGCGCAGGCTCGGTTGCGTAATGCGGAAGCGGAGATGGAAGCGCTCAATCGCATCGCCCAGGCAGTTCCCGACGGCGATCCGAGTCAATACCTGATCACGGTGCGTTACATCGAGAGTCTGAGGGACATGACGCGGAGCAACAATTCGAAAGTCATCTTCATGCCGGTTGAAACGTCGGCGATGCTCTCGAGCATTGGCGCGATCAAGGAAGTGTTGTCGCAGACAGGTGAGCAGAGTGGCGGCGACAAGGAAATTCCACCACCGCCGCGCCCGCGTGAGTTGCCGCGCTAAAACCGGTGTTCCGAGATGACGGTGTAAATCGATCCTTTTGGCGACAACTGGCTACGAAACAGCGCGAACTTGTTCACGGGCACCTCGATAAAACTAAACTTCTTTTGAATATGAGCTTCGGCGAGTTCTCGAGCGTCTTCGGGTCTACGAAGACGAGCGATGGTGAGGTGTGGTCGATAGCCGCGATCTTCCTTCGGAAAATCCGCGCGCGCAAATTCGTCTTCCAAACGCTGCTGCAAATCTGACAACCGGCCCGACGCATCTTCAACGCCGACCCATAAGACCTGCGGTCGACTGCGCCTCGGAAACACGCCCGTCCCGCCAATTCGGATCTGAAACGGCGAGAACTCGCCGGCGACGCGCGTCGCTGCCTCTGAAATCTGCGTCAGCTTGTCTTTCGCGACGTTTCCAAAGAACTTCAACGTGAGATGAACGTTCTCCGGCTTGCTCCAACTCGCGCTCGCTTCCGGAACCGCTTCGCGTAAGTGCTTCGCGTGATTCGCAAGTTGCTCGCGCACTGCCGGCGGAAGCTCAATCGCACAGAACGTCCGCCACTCTTCACTCATTGCGGCTTTGCCTCAACTCACTCATTGCGGCTTTGCTCAAAAGGCAGTTGAATCCCACCCACGTCAGTGGGTGGATTATTAACTTTCAGCCTACGGATCTCCTTCAACATCGTCTCGAATCCCACCAACGGCAGTTGGTGGAAGTTTCACTTGCCACCTAATTGACGGCGGAATGAACAATCCACCAACTCTCGTTGGTGGGATTTGCAGAAGTTAGCCGCGTGCCATGTAGGTTGCGGTTGAAGTATCCACCCACTGACGTGGGTGGGATTCCAGACTCTTGAGTAAGCAACTCATTGCGGTGTCAGCACCAGCGTGCTCTTCGTTGCCTTCGCCACGGCCGCCGTGGTGAACGGAAACTCACGCGGCGTAACGGCGCGCCAGTCTGCGAGTTGATCGCTCCAGTACGGGCTCTTTGGCAAACCCGATTCGCCGAGCGCGATGCCCTGTTGCGACCTGTCCCAGTCACCCGGGTCGGCGATGAACCTCATCGACACCGCAGCGCCGACGTTCACCGACGCTCCAATGAAACCACCCGTGCCATTTTGCGGAAACGGCGGCACGGTGAACTGCACTCCGATCAGCGGCGCCCCGGAAAGCGGATGCGGGAAACGTACCTTGGTTGACTCGCCCCACGTCCATTTCGACTCGTCCGCACCGAATTGTTTCGTCAGTGTCTGACGCGCTTCGTCGTAAGACGCACGCAGCAGATCGGCATAGCTTGTGAATTCCTTCGGCAGCCAATCGGCTGGTTGGTCCTTGATGATGCTATCGAGTGTCGTATCGAAGTTGCTCCACTGAAAGTTGCGCACCAGGTCCGGACCGAGGGCGGCCGTTAATATCTTCGACCGGAACGCGAGACGCATATGGCCCAGCAATAACGCCGTTGTCGAGTCGGGAGTGACGTTGCCGTCCCACTTTTCAAAGGCATCGAGCGTCGCGCGCAGCTTGTCGTCTGCCGGGGTCAACTTCGGACGCAAAGTTCTGACTGCTTCCCGGGCGAACAAAGTGCCGGCGATCGAATAGACGTCGCCCTGAATGCGCCGAAAGTCCTCTATCGTGTGTTTGGGTTTTTCACTCAGCAGATCGAAGATGCGGCGCGCGCGATACGGTTGCGCCCACGAATGCGTCAGGAAATAGGGATAGTCAGTGCCGACGATCCGCTGGTTGGCCGTGACGATCATTCCCGATGGTGGATCGTAGATGTTCGGCAGCTTCGCGATCGGAATGTAGTCGACCCATTCGCCCGCATCGGTCGAACCGTCGTACGGCAAACTCCCATCGCCTGATTTGCGCATCGGGACAACGCCGCAAGCGTGATAGCCGATGTGACCGTTGACGTCGGCGTAAACGATGTTCTGTGTGGGCGCAGTGAATGATTGCAGCGCGGTCTTGAACTCGTCCCAATTTTTCGAACGGTTCATAGCATAGTTGAGATCGCTGGCGAGTCGCTTGGAGTCAAACGCCGTCCAGCGAAGTGCATAACGCTTGCCGTCGCCTTCGAAGATGATTGGGCCATGACGCGTCACTGTGACTTCGTGAGTAACGATGTCCTGGTCCGGACTCGCCAGTCCTTTTCTGACTTTGATCTCTTCACGACGAATCTCCGCGTCCTGCCAGCCCGCGGGTGTTTGATAGCGCCTGGCATTCGCCGGATCGAACTTCTCGACGTAAAGATCCTGCACGTCTGGTCCAACGTTCGTGAAGCCCCACGCGATGTGATCGTTGTGACCGATGATCACGCCGGGAATTCCGGCAGACGTCACGCCGGCCAGGCGAACACCGGGTGAGCTGAGATGGGCCAGGTACCAGATCGATGGTGCGGTGGGGCGCAGGTGCGGATCATTCGCGAGCAACGGTTTACCGGAAACTGTTCGCTTGCCGCTGATCACCCAGTTGTTACTGGCAGCGAGTTCGTCAGCGTAGAGTCCGACACGCGCCAGCGCGTCTGCTGCGATCGAGGCGTTATGAGCCAGCGCTTTTTGGGACTCTGCCGAAAGAGGACTGGTGATCGCGCCGGTCGATCTCGCCGGGGCTGCTTTCGCCGGAACATCCTTGCCCACGACCAGCACGTCGATCGGCGAAGTCACGGGCATCAACGCCGCTCTCTTTTCAGCCGGCAGGGAAGCAAGACTCTGACGCATTAGATCCAGCCGCCACGTATCCGACAGCGCTTCGAAGAAGATCTTGACGACTACGAGTGAATCCTGCGGTGTCCACGGGCGGAAGTCGTAGTTAAGAATTTGAAACTCCGGCGGACGCGACTTCGGATCGAGCGAAGACGCGTAGGCGTTCACGCCGCGAGCGTAAGCTTGCAGCAATGCCTGCGATCGGGGCGACAAGGCAGCGTATTCCGCATCGGCAGTCTGACTAAAGCCATAGGTGCGGTGAAGTTTGTCCTGGTCCACCACGACGTTGTTTGGACCAGCGCCTAACATTTCGGCGAGCTCGCCGCGGGCCGTGCGACGAAACAGATCCATTTGCCACAATCGATCCGACGCAGTCGCATAACCTTGGCCGAAGTAGAGGTCTTCGTCGTTCTGCGCCTCGATGTAAGGAATGCCGCGTTCGTCGCGCCGGATGGTGACGCGGTCCTTGATTCCTTTTATTTGAGTTGTCTGTGGTTCCTGAACGGGAACGAAGACCGAAACGCAGACGAAGAGAATGATTAGGATGGGTCTCATGGTGCGCGAAATACTAGCACATTGACGTTCATGGCGCTGCGACTTAGAATCGCCTCCCGATGATTCGTTTTGCCTGCATCGCCGTCCTGTTATTGAGCTCCGTTGCGAGTGCGCAGCAACGGCCGCTGCTCACCGAAGACGTCGACATCATCCCGCCCGGTTCGCTCCGAATCGAAGCCGGCATCGACTTCATGCAGGGGGCGAACTACTCCGTCTCCGGCCTCCGCGGCGATCTGACACGCGTCGGCGTGATCGGAATCAACTTCGGCATGGGCCCGAACGTCGAGTTTCAGATCGAGGGAGTCGCGCAGAACTACCTCAGCATCAACTCGCGCGGTCCGTCAGCCATTCCGCTCCAACTACTGCCCGGCGCCAATTCGACAAACGATACGGGTGACTTCACCCTGTCCGCCAAGTTCAAGCTGAGAAACGAAACGCGTCGCGGTCCATCGCTGGGCTTTCGTTTCGGCGTGCAACTGCCGAACTCGAGCCAGGGGACCGGGATTGGGCTTAATCAGACGAACGCGTTCGGATCGATCCTCGTCGGTAAGAAGTTTGGTCAGGACGGACGGTTCAATACTTTCGGCAACCTCGGCATGGCGATTCTTACCGCGCCCACCGAACTCTTTTCACAGAACGACGTGATCACGTACGGGCTCGCCGGAATCTTTCGCATCAACAAGCAGTTCAGTGTTGCGGGCGAGGTCAACGGCCGCGCCAACACGCGTCCTGGTAATGGTCCACTCGGCACCGAGTCGATGGCCGAAGCGCGGCTTGGCATGCAGATCCGGGCTTCCGGATTACGCTTCGATTTCGCGGGCATCAAGGGTCTCACCAGCTTCAGTCCAAACTCAGGATTCACGGTTGGAGTTACTTACGACACACCGGCTGTATTCGCGCCTGTCAAGTAACCAGGAAGTTATATGGTCGACTGGTTATGGCGGGTGGCACGATGGCTGGAAGTAAACGTCATCAGTATGCCTTTGTACGTCGCGGGGCCCGCGATGATCATCATCGGCGCACTCGATTCGTCACTCCTCTCGCTCCCGGAGATCAATGACTATCTCGTCGTCGGACGTTGTTTCAAATACCCGACGGCCGCGTTTTACTTTCCGCTGTTCGCCGCTACGGGATCGGTCATCGGCTGCCATCTGCTTTACTCGATCGTGAGGCGCGGTGGACAAGCGGTGTTGCGCAAGCGGTTCAAGCTGGAACAGATCAAACGCGTCGAGAGAGCGTACGAACGGTTTGGGTTCCTGGCGATTGGCGTTCCGGCGATACTGCCGCCGCCGTTGCCGTTCAAGATCTTCGTCGCCACGGCGGGCGCGCTCGAGTATCCGCGTTGGAAGTTTTTGCTGACGGTGATGATCGCGCGATCGGTCCGTTACTACGTGGAAGGTATCCTCGCGGTGTTCTACGGCCGCCGGGTGTTGCTGTTTTTAAAAGACAACGGGTTGATGATTGTCAGCATCGTTGGGACGCTCGTGCTTGTGGGCGGCATCGTTTATCTGATAGTTAATCGTCGCCGGCGAACATTAGCGCCTGCCACGGATGCCGCGAGCGGCGCTGAAGAACCGGTTGACTCGGAAAGGGCTACTGATTGAAGTCGATTATTTCCCCCGTTACTAAAGGCCTCACGAAAGTGTCCGAATACCTGATCACGTTCGGAGCGTTTGGCCTGTTTGCCGTCGCTTTGCTCGACTCGACGTTCGTGCCGCTGCCGAGCAGTGCGGACGCGTTGATGTTGTTGCTAACCACCGCGCACCCGCGCTGGATGTTGCTTTACGCGTTCATGGCGACCGCCGGATCGGCGCTTGGTTGCTGGATCCTGTACCTCGTTTCGCGCCGTGCTGGAGCGCGAGCGTTGCGCCGCTTCTCGGAAGCAAAACAGAAGCGGGTGAAAGAGCTGATCGAGCGTTACGACATGGCCGCGGTGCTGGTCGCGACGTTGTTGCCGCCGCCCTTCCCGTTCAAGTTGTTCGTGGTCACAGCGGGTGTGTTTCGTTTCAGTCTCGTGCGATTCATGATCGCGATCGTCGTCGGACGCGCGTTTCGTTTTCTGTTGGAAGGATATTTCGCGGTGCGTTTTGGGGAAAACGCGAAGGAGATATTGGCTCGCTATTATCCGTGGATTGGCTTGGGCCTCGCGCTCGCGGTTTTGATATCCGTTTCGTCGGCGTCGTTCAGAAAACACAGATCGGCAAGATCTTTGACCCCGTGAGTTTCTTCCAGTTTCGGCAGTAGTTGAAGAAAGATTTCGGCGGTGGCCAGTGCGTCGCAACCGGCGCGATGCCTGCTCGCGATCGCGATCGAAAAGTGTTCGGCGAGTGTGTCGAGCCGGTGATTTTGGAGATACGGTAAGGCGCGTCGCGAGAGTTTCACCGTGCAGAGATGCGGGTTGACCATGCGATGACCCGGGTAGACGCGCGAGATTTCGTGATTGAGAAAGTTTGCGTCGAAGTTTGAATTGTGCGCGATCAAGACTGAGTCGCTCACGAAGTCGAGCCACTGGGGCGCTACGTCGGCGAAGAGCGGCGCGAGTTTCACCATGTCGTTCGATATGCCGGTGAGCGACGCGACGAAACGCGGAATCGGGATCTCGGGATTGACCAGCGACAGAAACTTATCGACGATGCGTCCGCCGCGAATGCGATAAGCGCCGAGTTCGATGAGACGATTGGGCGGTGTCTTCGCGCCCGTTGCTTCCACGTCCACGACGACGAAATCAAGCTCCTTCAACAGCCGTGACTGACGATCGTCTTGCAGTAGTTCGACTGTGTGGTTCTCGATTTTGAAACGGCGATCGTTGCGAATGAGGTCGGCGACCAGAAGGCCTGCCAGTTCGTCGTCGACGTGAGACAGTTTGAAGACGGCGTCGACGATCTCGGTCGCGGCGGCGCGTCCGCCGGAACCGGTGAGAAGATCGATTGTGTCCTGAACGAGCGTTGAGTCAGAAACTAGATTGGGATAAGGCGACATTCGGGCTCGGATTGTAGCACGAGGCCGTTGTTTTACCTGAGGTGAGAAATTGAACGCTGACGATGTGATCAATGAATTCCGACAGACCGGGGCGCTGCTCGAGGGCCACTTTCAACTGTCGAGCGGATTGCATAGCACGGTCTATTTGCAGTGCGCGCGCGTGCTTCAGTTTCCGCAGAAGGCAGCGGCATTTGGCGAGGCGATCGCGCGGCAGTTTGCGGGACAGGGGATTGAGTTAGTCGCGTCGCCGGCGATTGGCGGGATCGTGATCGGGCATGAGGTGGCGCGTGCGTTGGGGGCGCGGTTCATTTGGACCGCGCGCGAAGCCGGCCAGATGACGTTGCGGCGTGGGTTCACCGTTTCTCCCGGTGAGAAGACGTTGGTAGTGGAAGACGTGATCACGACCGGCGGTTCGACGCGCGAGACGATCGATGTCTTGATTGCGGCCGGTGCCGACGTGATTGCTGCTGCCTCGATCATCGATCGATCGGCTGGTGCGGCTGAGGTTGGCGTGCCGCGCACGGCGTTGGCGTCGTTGAAAGTCGCATCGGTTGAAGCGGCGGTTTGTGATGCGTGCAAGCTGGGTGAGCCCGTGGTGAAGCCCGGCAGCCGCGCGAAAACGCCATGAATTACAAACTGCTACTACAGTATGACGGCACAGACTTTCACGGGTGGCAAATTCAGGAAAATCTGAGAACGGTCCAAGGGGAGCTGACGAGTGCCGTCAGCTTGATCGACGGGCGAAGCGTCACTGTTCATGGTTCGGGTCGGACGGACGCCGGCGTTCATGCTGAGGGGCAGGTGGCGAGTGTCGACATTCAGCGCGAGATCGGCGCGGACAAGTTGCGGGCGGCGATCAATGCGAATGTCGGGAAAGACGTGCGTGTCCTGAATGTTGAAGTGGTCGACTCGGAGTTTCATGCTCGTTATTCAGCTCTGGGGAAGACTTACGTTTACCGGATCGTGAATGCGCAAGTAGTCTCGCCGTTCTGGTCGCGTTACGTGCACCAGGAGGCGCGCAAACTCGACCTGGATCGCATGCGCGCCGTCGCGGAGTTATTCGTGGGGCGTCACGACTGGACCGCTTTTTCCGCCGCGCAATCAGACGTCGAAGATCGCGTAAGAACCATTTCGGATCTGGAGATCCGTGAACTGTCGGACCAACGTTTACACGGATCTATGATTGAGATCCATGTTACTGCTGACGGTTTTTTGCGCTACATGGTAAGAACAATCGCGGGCACTTTGATGGCCGCAGGTCGAAACGAACTCGATAACGACCTTATTCGTGAAGCGATCGACACCGGCCAACGTCCGCTTGCAGCAACCACGGCACCCGCTTGTGGATTAACGTTGGTTTCAGTTCGCTATTCGTAGGGTAGAATGAACGCATGCTTGCTGACTTCGCTGGAGTGATACAGCAGGGGACGCGCGAGGAAACGCTACTGTCGGCCGTCGCCTGGGACCGGCTGCCGCGACACGTCGCGATCATCATGGACGGCAACGGTCGCTGGGCCGCGCAACGCGGACAGCCGCGCATCGCGGGCCACAAGGCGGGTGTCGAAGCCGTCCGCGCTGCGGTCGACACGGGCGCGCGACTCGGTCTCGGAGCACTGACGCTCTTCGCTTTTTCTACCGAAAACTGGAAGCGCCCTCGTTTTGAAGTCGATGCGCTGATGCGCATGTTGCGTCGTTACCTGCGTCTCGAGCTCGAGGAGATCGACCGGCAGAACATCAGGTTTCAAACGATCGGCCGCATCGGCGCGCTTCCCGACAAAGTGCGCAAGGAGATCCAGCTCGCGACGGAACGCACGGCGCGGAACAAAGGAATGGTGTTGTCGGTCGCGCTGAACTATGGCGGTCGGGCCGAGATCGTCGACGCCACTCGCGCGGCGATCAGGCGATTGCTTGACGAAGGCAGCCGCCCGGATGAGATCACGGAAGAACGAATTGCCAGCGAGCTTTACACGAGAAACTTGCCGGAGCTGGATCTCCTGGTCCGGACCAGCGGCGAGTTGCGCATTTCGAACTTTCTGCTGTGGCAGAGCGCTTATGCCGAGATTTACGTGACGGAGACGTTGTGGCCCGATTTCCGCCGGCTGCATCTGCTCGAAGCAGTCGTCGATTATCAACGAAGAGATCGCAGGTTCGGGGGGTTAAAACTGGTGGTTAACAGGGACCACGGATGAAAAGACTCTTAACTGCGGTCATCGTCCTTCCTTTTTTGATCGCATCAATTCTCGTTTCCTGGTTGTGGTGGTTGTTCGTACTGCTCGCTGCGGCGGCGATGGTGCTCGCGCTCTGGGAGTTTTACCTCCTTTGCAAACGACTCCAACTCAAACCTGATGCCGCTACCGGTTTCGTCGCCGGCGCGGCGCTGCTGACAATCCCGCTCAACGGGATTTCACTGTTCTTCAATTACTTGCTTTTCCTGTTTGTTGTCATGGCGCTCGTGATCGTTACGCTGATCCGCGCGATGCTGCGCGGCGCGCCTTTCGACAAGATGATCGGGTCCGCAGGCGCCACGATTCTCGGCGTGCTCTACATTGCGCTACTCGGGACGCATTTAGTGCTGATTCGCGTTGGACTTCCGCCGGAACTTTCCAAACACGTGCTGTCGTTCTTTTTTCTCGTCTTGATGGGTTCCGACGCCGGCGCTTATTACGTGGGCCGGGCGATCGGAAAACGCAAACTCGCGCCAAAGATCAGTCCCGGAAAAACGTGGGAAGGCGTCGCGGGCGGCGTCGCGGCCGCGCTCGCGATGGGCGCGCTCGCGCACTTCTGGTTCTTTCGTGAACTGCCGCTCAAATGGACGTTACCCCTGGCGCTGACGATGTGCATTGTCGGCATCCTTGGCGACCTCGTCGAAAGCGCACTCAAACGCAGCGCGTCAGCAAAGGACGCGGCAAACATCCTGCCCGGCCACGGTGGTTTACTCGACCGGTTGGATAGCTTGCTCTTCAACGCGCCGCTCATCTACTATTTCGCCGTCCTTTACTTCAAGATCTGAACGGCTACAGTTAACCAGCCGATGACCACAAAAAAGATCCTTCTGATAGTTGGCGGAGTGGTCGTCGTGCTGGGATTAGTTGTCGCTCTGTTTGTCGGCGGCATCATCGGTTTTGCGCTGTACCAGGTCAGCAACAGCGAAGCCGCGGCCACGGCTAAAAACTTTCTCCGCAACAGCGAGAAACTAAAAAAGGACATTGGCGAAGTAAAAGATTTTGGCAGCATTATCACCGGCAGCGTCAACGTGAGTGACGGCAACGGCCAGGCGACGCTGAACCTGAAAGTCATCGGCGACGAAGAGACTGTGAATGCGTCCGTCAATCTTGTTTACGTGACTCGCGGCGACTGGCGCGTGAGCGCTGCGTCGTACGTCAAAAAAGACGGCGAATCGATCGATCTTCTCGACCCCTACGACTCGCAAATGCTTGTCCCCCTCCTGATTGCTTAACGCGTCGCATGCAACACACGGGCGTCTCCATACTCGGCTCAACCGGTTCCATCGGGTGCAACAGTCTCCGCGTCATTGGATCGTTAAATGATCCGCATGTGATCGGACTCGCTGCCGGCAAGAACGTCCACCGGCTTGCGGTTCAAATCGCCAGGCACCTTCCCGAGGTTGTTTCTGTAGAAAATGAAGCGGTCGCACACGAGCTGCGCGCCCGGTTGTTCGAGCTAAACGTAGATCTGCCACGGATCGTTACCGGCGAGGAGGGACTCGTCGAGGTCGCCACGCATCCGCATGCGGATTCTGTGATTTCGGCGACCGTCGGCGCGGTTGGTTTTGTGCCGACTCTGAGGGCGCTCGAGGCCGGCAAGCGCGTTTTGCTGGCGAACAAAGAAACGCTGGTGATGGCCGGCGAGTTGATGACGCGCGCGGCGAAGAAATCAGGCGCGGAGTTGTTACCGATCGACTCCGAACACAACGCGTTGCACCAGTGTCTGCGCGGCGAACGATTCGAAGAAGTGCGCCGGATCGTTTTGACCGCTTCCGGCGGGCCGTTCCGCACCTGGAAGAAAGACGAGATGAAGCAGGCGACTGTCGCCGAAGCGATGCGCCACCCGACCTGGACCATGGGCTCCAAGATCACCATCGATTCGGCAACGCTCATGAACAAGGGCTTGGAAGTCATCGAAGCGCATTGGCTGTTTGGCTTTGGTCCTGATCAGATCGATATCGTTGTTCATCCGGAGTCGGTGGTGCACTCGATGATCGAGATGGTTGACGGATCGGTAATCGCGCAGATGGGAGTCACGGACATGCGCCACGCGATCCAATACGCCCTGACGTATCCGAAACGGCACGAATGCCAGTTGCCGCCGCTCGATCTGACGAAGATTACAGGCTTGCACTTCGAAGAACCGGATCTGGATCGTTTTCCGTGCATCGCGCTCGCTTACCGCGCGCTGCGAGAAGGCGGCACGTTGCCGGCCGCGATGAATGCGGCGAACGAAGAAGCCGTTGGCGCTTTTATCGACGAGCGGATTGGCTTGACTGAGATTCCAGCCGTTATTGAATCCGTGATGAATGCCCACCGTAACCGGGAAGCCGGCGACATTGAGACTATCCTTGAAGTCGACCGGACAGCGCGTCTGGCGGCGCTGACAGAGATCGAAAAACGCACAAAAGCGACAGTTTAACTGTAGAAGCGATTTGTTTGACGGGGGCAGACGCGCCGCGTAAACTCGCAGTGCAACCTCGTCACGTGAGGTCGAGTCTAAAGTTGGTTATTTTGGGCGTTGTGACTGGGCGAAATCTCTAGGGAAAAGGTCGTTAATGGAGTTTCTAATATATCCGGCAGCTTTTATCTTCATCCTCGGATCCGCGGTTGTTCTTCACGAATTCGGCCATTTCATTGTTGCCAAACTCTTCAGGATTCGAGTCGAGACCTTCTCCGTAGGTTTTGGTCCGCGTTTGTTCGGCAGGAAGTGGGGTCACACTGATTATCGCGTGTCGGCCATCCCGCTCGGCGGTTACGTGAAACTCGGCGGCGACGAGTCAAACGCGCCGCTCGAAGGCGAAAGTGCGTCGGACATTCCGCCCGAAGAGATGTTCAACCTGCGTCCGCGCTGGCAACGCATCTGCGTCGCACTGGCCGGGCCGATTATGAACGTTCTCACCGCGCTGGCAATTCCTTTTGCGGGCGCGATGATGTACGGCGTTCCGGCTACTCCGTCGCCGGTTGTCTATGACGTTCGTACCGGCGGCGCCGCTGACAAAGCCGGTCTCGAAGTCGGCGATCGGATCATTTCGTTCAATGGAACCGAACATCCCTCGTGGGACTTCATCAACGGCGAGGCGCTGCTCTCACCCGGTAGACCGCTGCCGATTGTCGTCGATCGCAAAGGGACGCCGCTGTCGTTAACGATCACTCCCAGCACCAGGACCGAAAACGGCGACCAGGCAGGTTTCCTCGATTTTGTACCCGACTACGGCGGTTTGCCCGTCATGGTCGGCGACGTCTTTTCCGGATCTCCGGCTGAAGAGGCAGGCTTGAAGACCGGCGACCGGCTGGTGAAGATTGGCGACCAGGACGTCAGGAGTTCCGCGCAAGTCACCGAGTACATCAAGAGTCACGGCGGACAGCCGATGCCGATCGTCGTCCAACGTGGCGGGCAGATGGTGCAGTTGACAGCCCCGGAACGCCGCCTCGAAGGCGGACGGCTGGGCGTCGGGATTAGTGAGGCTGTTCCGCTCAAGGCAGCAACCATCGCGACGGGTTTCAAATACGCTTACGAAACAAACCTCCAGATTCTTCGCTTGACGGGTAAGGCGCTGGGACAGGTCTTCACCGGACAACGCTCGGTGCGAAACACCCTTTCCGGTCCCATCGGCATTTACCAGGCGGCCAAGACGTCGGTGGAACGTCTCGGTTGGGATGGTGTGTTTGGGATGCTCGGTTTTCTGAGTCTGAACCTCGGTATCTTCAACCTGTTGCCGATTCCGGTGCTCGACGGCGGCGCGATCTTCATGCTGCTCGTGGAAGGCCTGCTCGGGACGGTAGGTTTGTCGATCTCAACCGCCATTCGCGATCGTATACAGCAAGTGGGATTCGTGATGGTGCTGATATTGATGGTCTTTGTGATTGGCAACGACGTCTTGAAATTGATTGGCATCGGAGGCAGCAAGGAACCCGATCGACCTCCGGCCGCCGCGTCGTCGCCGGTTCCTGGTAAGTAGATGCGGCAGTCTCGTCCAGTCCACGTTAAGCATGTTCAGGTCGGCGGTGGTGCGCCCGTCTCGATTCAGTCGATGACGAAGACGGACACTGCCGACGTCGGTGCCACCGTCGCGCAGATCGAGGAGATGGTGCGCGCCGGTTGTGAGATCGTCCGCGTCGCCGTTCCCGACAACGATGCCGCCGTCGCGCTGAAAGAGATTCGCAAGCGCGTGCCGGACGTACCGCTCGTCGCAGATATTCATTTCCACTACAAACTCGCGTTGATGGCGCTGGAAGCCGGTATCGACAAGCTACGGCTCAATCCCGGGAACATCGGCGCGCACGATCGCATTCGACAAGTGGTGCGCGCGGCACAAGCGCAGAAGGTGCCGATTCGCATCGGCGTCAATGGCGGGTCCCTCGAGAAGGATCTGCTGAAGCAGTACGGGACGGCGACGCCGGAAGCGATGGTCGAGTCGGCGTTGCGGCACATTCGCATCCTCGAAGACCTCGACTTCACTGACATCATCATCTCGTTGAAGGCTTCCGACGTGCATCGCACCGTCGCCGCGTATCGACTGCTCGCGCAGAAGGTCGATTACCCGTTTCATCTCGGCGTCACCGAAGCGGGCACGTCGTTTAGCGGCACTGTGAAGTCGTCGATCGGTCTCGGCATTTTGCTTCACGAAGGGATTGGCGACACCATCCGGGTTTCGTTGGCGGCGGAGCCGCAGGAAGAAGTGCGGGTCGCGTGGGAGATTGTGAAGTCGCTTGGATTGCGGACGCGCGGCGTGACGGTTGTTGCGTGTCCGACGTGCGGGCGTTTAGACGTCGATAACTTCGTCGAGATCGTTACGGAGATCGAACGGCGGTTGGCCCATATCGAGGAGCCGCTGCATTTGTCGATCATGGGTTGCGCCGTGAATGGTCCGGGCGAGGCTCACGACTCTCAGCTTGGAATCACGTTCGGTCGCGGTGTCGGCATGATTTTCAAAGACGGTGTGCCGATGCGCAAAGTCGCCGGTGAAGACATCGTCGATGCGTTTGTGATGGAAACTGAAAAACTGCTCGCGGAAGGCGCCTCAGCGAAACCCCTCAACGCCGAACCCGAACTCGTCACGATCAGCAAATAAAATCCGTGTTATCTGACTTTTGGTCGTTTGGTGGCGGCGACGTCGCCGGCCATCGTGAGGAAGAGTGCGTCAGTGGTGACTTTGCGGTTGATGTTGACGATCAACTGTTCGCGCATGTCTTCGATCTGCAGGATCCAGTTCGCGGCGCGGCCGGAATCGAGTTTGTCACTGATCGGCTGAAGCTCTGACAGCAGATCTTCGTTCACAAGTTGCGACGGTTTCACGCCGAGCGACAACATCCACGCATCCCGTATCAACGTCTCCAGCACGTCCAGCCGTTCTTCAAACTCGTCTCTGTACTGCGCCTCGTTGAGCTGCTCGGCGGAACGCAGCAGTTCAGCACGATTACCGCTGACGACGAGCGCGTTGAGCACTTTAAGCATCGCTTTTCTTTGCGAAGTGAACGTCACGAGATCGCCTGAAAGCGCGCGGCCCATGCTGCCGCCTGCTGCTCGCGCGCGAATGCGTGCGGTCTTCTTGTCAATCCCTGCGTTCTTCGTCAAGTGAGACTCGATGTCGTCGGGCGTCAACGGCGCGAACCGGATCATCTGGCAGCGCGAAAGTATCGTCGGCAACAACATCGCGGGCCGCGCAGTGATCAGGATCAGGTGCGACGTGCGTGGTGGTTCTTCGAGAACTTTCAGCAACGCATTCGCCGAGGCGTCGTTCAGTTTGTCAGCCTCGTCGATCAAAAACACACGCGCCTTGCCCTCGAAAGGACGAAAGTTCGCTTCCTTCTCAATCTGACGCATCTGCTCGACGCGCAGCACGCGCTTCGGCGCGACGACGAGTCCGACGTCCGGGTGGTCTGTCCAGATGATCTGGTTCCACTCGTCACCGTCGTCGCGTTCGGGATAGTTGATCTTCCCGATGCGAGTGCAGGCGGAGCACTGACCGCAAGCTTGGTTGTTTCGCGGCGTGCGGCAGTTCAAAGCGCGCGCGACTTCCAGCGCGAACAGTTTCTTGCCGACGCCCTCTTCACCCGCAAACAACAACGCACCCGGAAGCCGGTCGGACTCCAGCATGCGTTTCAGCACTTCTTTGACCCGTGCGTTTCCCGCTATCCGATCAAACATTCATTTAAATCCGTGTTTTTAAAAACGGAATAACTATGTTCCTGACTCGTTCCTGCGTCTGTTCCACTGGACCACTCGCGTCGATGACTTTCACTCGCTCCGGTTCGGCGCGCGCGATTTGAAGGTACGCGTCGCGCACGCGTGAATGAAACTCAGCGTTCTCGATATCGAGCCGGTCGCGTCCGCTCTTCGACGAACTCCGGCCCGTCGAGCGTCGCGTGGTGCGAGTGGTTGATTCTTCAATGTCGACGTCGAACAGCACCGTTAGATCGGGTTTCAACCCTTCGGTTGCGAGTTGGACGATCTCCGCG
>DATANW010000201.1:0-8249 GCA_036266055.1 Pyrinomonadaceae bacterium
AGCAAGATAGGTTAGTTTTCGTTGCGAGGCAAACAATGTTACGAGCAGGTATCGTGGGACTTCCCAACGTGGGCAAGTCGACTCTCTTCAACGCGCTCACGGCGCAGACGGCTGCGCTCGCAGCGAACTATCCATTCGCCACCATCGAACCGAACGTCGGTGTCGTTTCAGTTCCTGATGAACGCCTCGAGCCGCTGGCGCGACTCGTCAAAACGGAAGTGATCGTTCCGGCGACCGTCGAATTTCTCGACATCGCGGGGCTCGTGCGCGGCGCGTCTAAGGGCGAAGGTTTGGGTAATCAGTTTCTCGCGAACATTCGCGAGACGGACACGGTGGTCCAGGTTGTTCGTTGCTTCGAAGACGATAGCGTCATTCACGTCGAAGGCTCGGTCGATCCGGTGCGAGATATCGAGACGATTCAGATCGAACTCGCGCTCGCCGATCTCGGCACAGTCGAACGACGGCGGGAGAAGGCGCAAAAGAACCTCAAGAGCGGCGACAAAGTCGCGCGCGCGGAGTTGGAAGTGCTCGACAAGATCCAACCCGCACTCGAGGCAGGACGGTCGGCGAGGACCGTTGAACTCACGGCTGACGAACGCGCCGTTGCGCGCAACTTCTTTTTGTTGACGACCAAGCCGACGATCTACGCCGCCAACGTTGACGAAAACACGCTGTCAAATATCGACGGCAACAGTCTGGTGGCGGCGGTGCGCGAGATCGCCGAGCGCGAAGCGGCGGAATGCGTCGTCATCTGCGCTCAACTCGAAGCGGAACTCGTCGCCTTGCCCCCGGAAGAACGGCTCGATTATCTGAGGAGTTTGAAAGTCTCCACCAGCGGCGTCGATCAACTGATCAAGAGCGCCTATCACCTGCTCGGTTTGATGTCCTTTCTGACAGCCGGCGAAAAAGAGGTGCGCGCCTGGACCATCCCGCAAGGCACGCGCGCGCAAACCGCGGCCGGGACGATCCATTCCGACATTGAGCGCGGCTTTATCCGGGCGGAAGTCGTCAGCTACGAAGAGCTGATGGCTGCTGGATCGTATGCCACTGCTCGGGATAAGGGATTGTTACGGCTGGAAGGAAAAGACTACATCATGCGAGAGGGTGATGTAGTCCATTTTCGATTCAATGTTTAGTCCGTCGTCAATTAGCGAAGTAAGGCACGGATACCGACGAGGATCAAATAACCAACTGCCAGCACGACTGCGACCTTGATTAAGAAGATGGCCAAGAGGATCAATCCACCAATGATGCCGAATGTTAATCCCGCCAGCTTGAGCACCAACGGCGCCGCCACTGCGAATACGAACACGCCAAGGAGGATCATCCCAACGACCCTCAATACGTTTTTTACGTCTTTCATTTTCTACGCTCCAATCGCTCCCTAAAGGTTACCGGGTTCTCACGCACGCCAAGTATACGCAGATTGCGGCAAACCCGTTCCGTTGAAGAACCTGCATACTTTCCCCACAAAAATGGGGGATTTTACTTGGACGAACTCCCACGCTTGATCAATCCGGCTGGTCGCGTCTTTAATTCTTTTCGGCGATAATTATACATACTTTTGCAGGCTATGGACCGCTGGAATTCTACAAGGAGCTTGTTTAGCGACGATGCGCCCGAGCCGGTGCCGCTCGACGGTGCGCCACTCGCCGAACGAATGCGGCCCCGATCGTTGGCGGAATTTGTCGGGCAGGAGCACCTCGTCGGACAGGGGCGCGTTCTGCGGAAGCTGGTCGATCGCGGCGGCGCACTGCCTTCGCTGATTCTTTGGGGCGCACCCGGAACCGGCAAGACGACACTCGCCCGTCTGCTCGCGGAGAACAGCGGTCTTCGTTTCATTGCGTTGTCCGCCGTCTTCTCAGGCGTGAAGGATCTTCGCGACGCCATCCAGCAAGCGAAGGCCGAACTCAGCTACGGGAAACGCACCGTGCTCTTCATCGACGAGATTCATCGTTTCAATAAGTCGCAACAGGACGCGCTGTTGCACGCGGTCGAAAACGGCACCGTCACGCTGATCGGCGCGACCACCGAGAACCCATCGTTCGAAGTGACCGGCGCGCTGCTGTCGCGCTCGCGCGTCCTCGTTCTCAACCAGCTTTCGGAAGACGAGATCAAGATCGTGCTGCAACGAGCTCTGAACGACAGCGAGCGAGGACTCGCAAGTTTCAACCCATCGATCTCGGATGAACTGCTCGCACGGATCGCCCACTCCGCGGGAGGTGATGCACGCGTCGCACTGACGGCGCTCGACGCGGCCGTTGAATCGACAACACCCGACGACACCGGCATCCGAACTATCAGCGAGCAAACAGTGATCGAAGCACTCGGCCGCGCTCACTACGCCTACGACAAGGGCGGCGAAGAGCACTACAACCTGGTCTCCGCGCTCATCAAATCGTTGCGCAACTCCGACGTCGATGCCTCGCTTTACTGGCTCGCAAGAATGATCGAAGGCGGCGCCGATCCGATCTACATCGCGCGCCGGCTGTGCATCCTAGCGTCTGAAGACATCGGACTCGCTGATCCGCAGGCGATGGTCCAGGCAGCAGCCGCAGCCGACATCGTGCAACTTATCGGACTTCCCGAAGGACTGTTTCCACTCTCGCAGGCAGTGATCTACCTGGCCCACGCGCCGAAGTCGAACGCCGTAAAATCCGCTTACTTCGCGGCCGCAACTGACGCCGCCGAGACGTCGCGTGAACCCGTGCCACTGCACCTGCGAAACGCCGTGACACCGCTGATGAAGCACATCGGCTACGGCAAAGACTATCGCTACGTGCACAGCGATCCCGACGCCCGCGAAGAGATGGAATGTTTTCCGGAGAGTTTGAAAGGGAGAAAGTACTTCTACACGGATGAACAGGATAAGCAATAAATCAGACAAGGAACTGGCGTTCCTCCAGGACTTATTCATCGCGCCCGACTGGGGCGAACGATTCGCTGAACTGATCGACGAGCACGTCAAGCTGCCCGACGAAGGCAAGGCACTGTACGCCGCGGCGGGAACGGGCGGACATGCGATGGCGCTTCAGGAACGCGCCGGCAAGAAGCTCGAGATGGTTTGCATCGACGAAAACGCCGAGTGCCTCGAACTGGCCCTGGCCAAAGCAACAGCCACTAAGGAAGAAATTCAGTTCCGCCACAGCCGGCTGGATTCACTCACGCTGCCCGACAACGAATTCGATCTCGTCGTCGGCAACGCGTCGCTCATTGCGACTCAGCGCGTGCGGCGGATGTTTGCGGAAATGGTGCGCGTCGCTGCTCCCGGCGCGATGATCGCGCTGGCGCTGCCGACCGCGTCCAGCTTCGGCGAGTTCTTTTCGATCTACTGGGAAGCTCTGCACAACAACGGCCTCACCGATCACGAAGTCGACGTCGAACACCTGATCACGGAGCTGCCGACCGTTTCAGAAGTGGAACAGATGGCGGAAGACGAAGCACTGCAGGCCGTGACCTCTTGGACACGTGTTGAGGAGTTTGATTACGACTCGGGTGAGCAGTTTTTGAATTCGCCGCTGGTGTCTGAGTTTCTGATGCCTGCGTGGCTTGCGCTCGTGCCGGAAGATAAGAGAGCAGATCTATCCGCGGAGATTTCCCGCTTGATTAACGAAGAAAGGCATGAGGCAGAGTTTGCGCTTTCGGTGAAAGCGACGCTAGTCGTTGGGCAAAAGGCTCACAGTCACTGAGAAACAGGTCTTTGGTCTTTGTGCTTTGGTCTTTGTTCTCAGTGAGGAGCCAAGGCAAAGTACCAAGCTCTAAATACAAAGACCTAAGACCCAAAACCCAAGGCCATTTCCTTACTCTTTAATCTCTTTGCGTGGCTCTCGCTCCGCTTCGTCGAGCCCTTCCTTGAACGCGCGCTTGCTCTGGCCCAACGCCTTCGCGAGTTGCGGCAGACGCGTGGCGCCGAAGAGCAGGAAGATCACCAGCACGATAACGACCATCTCAGTCGGTCCGAGCCCCGCGATGGCCAGCATTGTTTCACTCATAATGTCCTCTTTCTAAGTGGGTGCGCGTACGCGCGCCAGTTATTCTCGAGTATCCGATTCGTAGAACAGGTATTTCCGCCAGGTCTCGTCCGCCCTGCCCAGGTATCGCATGATTTGTCGATTGACGTGCAGCGAGAACCCGCGAGGCCTGCGCAGCAGCCGCATCCCCGATTCCTCCGGAGTGCGGTTTCCTTTCTTATGATTGCAGCGCTTGCAGCAGGCGACCAGATTATCCCATGCCGACTCGCCTCCGCGCGAGCGCGGCTGGACGTGATCGAGCGTCAACTCCGAAGGCGGGTACTGCTTGCCGCAATACTGGCAGGTCGAGTGGTCGCGCAGCAGGATGTTCTTGCGCGAGAGCGACCGCCGCTCAAACGGAATGTGAATGTACTCGGTCAGGCGAATCACGGACGGCGCATGGATGGCCAGTTTTTGGGAGTGAAGCATGTGGCCGTTGTGTTCTTCCACGCGGGCTACCCCCTTGAAGATCATCACCACGGCGCGCCTTTCGGTGCACACGTTGATGGGTTCGAAAGAGGTATTCAGGACTAGAACCCTGCCGTTCATAGTAGGGCTGATATTACGCGAGCGTCGGAGATATAGTCAAAATTAACTTACCCCTAACTCACCGACGCGTCCGGGCGACCGTGAAAATCAACACGGATTTAGCTCCCGCTTCGATGAGGGCGGCTTCACAGGCCGAGACCGTTGCGCCGGTGGTAAATACATCGTCAACCAACAGTACATCCTCGCCCGCAACTAACCGCGGGTGTCGCACCGCAAACGCTTTGGCGACGCTCTCCCGACGGCCTTTCGCGTCGAGTCCGGTGCGGTGTTTTTCCGCCGAAGAGACACGCACGAGACTGATCTCGTCCAACGGAACGCCGAGCCCCCTCGACATTTCGCGGCCAATGATCGCTGCCTGATTGAAACCACGCGAGCGTAACCGTTCCTCGTGCAACGGTACTGGAACGATTCGTGTCACTTGAAATTGCTTACCCGCTTCGAATATCAAATCGACGACGTGCTGCGGCAGATACGGTTCCCGCTTTAAGAACAGAATCGTCTCACGCAGCGCGCCTTCATAGAATCCAACTGAACCCTGATCGGTGTAGTTCTGTGTTTTCCAGCAGGCTTTACATACAACACCAAACCGACGCTGCTCGACACTGCCGCCGCAAATCCGGCACGACTGCGGATAAAGAACTGAAAGCAAGGCGTCGGTGAGGAACATACCGTCAAAAACAGGAAGGCCTCCCCGATTCGAGGAGGCCGCATGTTAGATCAATCAATGGCGCGTTAGCGTCGTCGGCGACGTCTTAATCGTCGTCGTCGCCGAGCAATCCGCGCTCTTGCAAATCCTGGCAACGCACGCAGTGCCGCGCCCAGGGCACCGCATCAAGGCGCTTCTCCGGCAATGCCTCGCCGCAGTGAACACACTTGCCATAACCAGTCGTTTCGATCCGCTCGAGGGCTTCGTCAATCAAATTCAGCAACTGGCGATCGTTGTCAGACATCGACACCAGCAACTCTTTTGTATACGCATTCGCCGCCATGTCGGCTGGATCCTGCGTAGCCTCGGCGTCGCGTTCCCGACTGTAAAGTTCAGCCGCCTGGACCTGCCCAACCAGACCCTCGCGACGTCCCAACAGCTTGTCTCGGAAAACTTTTGTGCGCCTTTTATCCATTGTCGTCTTAATCCTCCAAACCCTACTTGATAGTGCCGCGCCGCAGCGCGGGAAAGTTACTTCTGATACGGCAGTCCGTGAACGATCGTGTACGCTCGGTACAACTGCTCCAGCAACAGCACGCGCGCCATCTCGTGCGTCAGCGTCAATCGTGAAAGCGACCAACGCTTGTCTGCGCGCGCTACCAACTCAGGCGCGACGCCGTGCGGTCCGCCGACGACGAACGCGACTTCCTTGATCCCGTTCGTTTCCCAACTCCTGACCTGATCGGCCAGTTGTTGCGACGTCCACTCCGCACCGTCCGGATCCAGAAGTACCGTTACCGCACCGGGACGGAGTCCGTCTGAGATGCGCCGCGTCTCCTTATCGATGCCCGTCTTGTCAACGCGTCCTAGTTCCTTCAGTTCCGTCACTTCGCAACGCACGAAATGTGAAAGCCGGCCGCTGTAATCTTCAATGAGCGCGCGCAACCTGGCGTCCTTCGTCTTGCCTGGCCAAATGATCCGGAAGCGCATTAATTGAGCTCGTAGCGCGCAAAGAGTTCGATCATTCGGTTCTCAAAGAACTATTGCCGTCGTCACGGAACTCCGCCGGTAAATCGACGCGCTTCGACTCGCGCCACAACCGTTCCAGGTCGTAGAACTTCCGCGCCTTCTGTTCGAACACGTGCACGACAAAGTCGCCGAAGTCCAGCAGGATCCATTCGGCAGTCTTGTAGCCTTCAACCCGCGCTGCCGACTCGCCTGCTTTCTTCAATTGCTCGTAGATCTCGTCAGAGATCGCTTGCACTTGCCGCTCGTTCTGCCCGCCGACGATCACAAAGTAGTCAGTGAAACTCGCGATCTCGCGCAGATCGAGCACGACCGGATCGATCGCTTTCTTCTCGCTGGCGGCGTGCAGCGCCGCGCAGATGCGCTCGTCAAGAACGGTCTCGCACGTCTCGGCTTGAGGCTTGGACCGCACGGCAGGTTGCGGGTTGAGTGATTGTTCCTTAACTGTGGAGTTCTGTTTCATTCGTATCTCGATACAGCTCGTACTTCCTGATGTATTCAGCCACCGGCGCCGGGACCAGTTGGGCCAACTCTGCATACTCTCCGGCGGCAGCCACTCGGCGAATGCCGCTGGACGAGATGTCTTTCATTACTGCGTCCGTGAACGACACTCGCGCGTCGGAACTCGGCAACGTTTTATTAACATCGTGTCCGGGGCGCGTGACGACGATGTGATCGATCATTTGCAACAGTCGTTCCCACTCGCGCCAGGTTCTGATCTCCGCCCACGAGTCAGCACCCATGATGAAAAAAAGCTCGGCTGAGTCGCCCAACGTCGTTTGGAAATGCTCAACCGTGTCGACCGTATAACGACGATTCGGAGCGTCGAGTTCGAAGGTCGAAAGCGACAACTGCGGATCGTTCTGCGTCGCGAGCGCCAGCATCGCATAGCGATGTATCGGCGCGGTTACAGGCTTGCCGACTTTGTGCGGCGCCACCTGTGCCGGGATAAACAGGACTTTCTCAATCTCAAACAGCTCTGAAATTTTGCGCGCGATCTCGAGATGACCTGAATGGACCGGATCGAATGTTCCGCCGTACAAGGCGATCCGTTTCTTCATCACCTACAAAGCCAACTCCACGGTGTCGTTGCGATTGCCTGCGGCACTCAATTCGTTCAACTTCGCTGACACCGCATTCACCAGTTCACGCACGCCTTCGTTTGTCGCCGACGAAATCGCGAAGAACGGCTTACCTTCTTTTTCGGCGCGTTCACGCAACGACTCCAGCCGCTGCGGATCGTCAAGCGCATCAATCTTCGTAGCCACTACAAACTGCGGCCTCGTTGCCAGATCCTGGTTATACGAAGCGAGTTCGTGATTGACGGTCTCGTAAGCGACGACCGGTTCCTGTTGGGGCAGCGAGGAAACATCCACGAGATGAAGCAACAACTTCGTGCGCTCGATGTGTCGCAGAAATCTATCACCCAATCCGGCGCCCGCGTGTGCGCCTTCGATCAAACCGGGAACGTCCGCGATCACAAACGTGCGAAAGTCGCCCATGTCGACGACGCCGAGATGCGGTTCCAAGGTCGTGAACGGGTAGTCGGCGATCTTCGGGCGCGCGGCGGACACCGTCGAAATAAACGTTGACTTGCCCGCATTGGGAAAACCGACGAGACCGACGTCGGCCAGCAACTTCAGTTCGAGTTGCAGCTCGCGTTCTTCGCCTTTGCTGCCGCTCTGGTGATAACGCGGCGCGCGATTCGTCGAGCTCGTGAAATGCGCGTTGCCAAAACCACCGCGACCGCCGCGGGCTGCAAGCCAACGAGCGCCGTCGAAGCTGAGGTCGTGCAACAAGTCACCGGTGTCTGCGTCAAAGATCTGCGTTCCGACCGGAACTCGAACGATCAGGTCTTCACCGGTATGACCCGATCGATTCGACCCTTCACCATGCAGGCCGCGGTCGGCAATGTGACGCGGGTTGTAACGCAGGTGCAGCAGCGTGTTGAATGACGCATCGGCCACCAGCACCACGTCGCCGCCGCGTCCGCCATCGCCGCCTGATGGACCACCGCG
>DATANW010000202.1:0-11581 GCA_036266055.1 Pyrinomonadaceae bacterium
GGGTGACTTGCCAGGGCGAGTAACCAAACGCAATCGCCGAGTTCAACTGCTCCTGATGAATCTCGCGAATGCTGCCGGTGATGATCTTGGCCACGAACGGCAGCAGGTTAATACTCAGGGCGATTACCGCCGACCAGAAAATCGAATGGACGCCGCTGTAGTAAGTGAGATAAAGCAGGACCAGGGCCGGGATGCCAAGCAGAACATAAATGAACGACAGTGTCGGCGAATCAACGACCATCGACAAGGCAGTTGTTTTTCGTTTCGCAATCAGTAACGCGAGCAGCACGCCTCCGATCGTTCCAAACACGATCGACAACAACGACACGAGAAACGTTAGAACGATTCCGGTCCAAATCAGCGATGAGTAAGTTTTGATGGTCTCGAGCGGGCGCGGATTGAACTGCACCATAATCGCCAGGGCGACAACAGCCAGTGAAAACAAGGTGAAAATGATTAGCGCAAAGCTCGGTTCGTACGGCTTTTCCGAGGTCGCGTCTCTTCTGCGCTTCTTACGTTGCGACAAGAGATGGAAGACCGTTAAGCCTATAACAGTTAGTTCCACTACAAGCAGGACGCCGTTCACAAGGATATGGACATCCAGCTCGAGTAAGAGAATAGCGAGAACGGGAAGGCTCATCGCGATGTCCTGTCCGTCATAAAGTGTGCGAGGCTTTATGGCGGGATTGACCCGGTTATCAGGTTGGAGTGGGCCAACTCAAACCGTAACCGAGTTGGCGCTCTAAACTAAGTTGGTGCGAGGTAAAGCAACAGCCCTATTGTTTGTTTCTAACAAAAGGAATCATGGGGTAGCGAGCCATGATTTCTTCCAGCTTACCGGAGTGCTCGAGTTTGTCGAGCTGAGCATTTACATAAGAAAGTAAAGCGGCGTCGTTTTGGTTCTTTCTGACGGACCAGCAGATTGGCAAGACGTCGTACGGATTCTCTTTGAGCGCATCCTTTACTTCACGATTGCTAGCCACGTACTTCCATAGAACGTATTGATCGGAGAGAGCTGCATCCGCCTTTCCAAGTTTGACCTGCAACGGAGCGATCGATAGATCGGCGCCTGAGAACGAAACCAGATTTGCCTTCTTCAGGTGAATTTTGGCGTACTCATAACCCTGCTCACCCTGGACCACTGCGATCGTGATGTCTGATCGATCGAAGTCCTGGATACTGTGAAAACGGTCGTCGTCGCTGCGAACCACCGCACCGTTTCCCAGGTAGAATATCGGTCTCGAGAATTCGACGACTTTTGCTCTCACCGGAGTGTTGAAGGTGCCGGCGATGCTCAGATCGTACTTGCGAGTTTCAAGACCGAGTCCGAAGTTCTGCCAGTCAGTTTCTACAAACTCAACATTCTCTTTGGGAATCTCGAGCTCCTTCAGAGTCTCATACAGGACGTCGACGAGAAACCCTTTTAACTCACCGGTCTGATTGTCCCGCGACGTGATCTCCGAATACGAGATGTAGCCGACCCTAATCCTCTTGTCGCTCTTCACGCGTTCAAAAGAATCCCTCGCCGTTTCGCTGTCGCACGAGTTCAAACCTGCGAGGGTAAGGACGATTAGAATGAAAACCGCAAGATTGAGGTTGCGCACGTGCGCATCCTAATCCCGGAAAATTAAATGTCAAGAACTTTTCTCGCCTCAACATCACGACTTTGCAATAACACAGACACGTTTAACACATGCTCTTCGACTACCCTTTCCCTAAATCAAGAACAACGCACAAGGGGGGTTATCAATGGTCGCAAGACAGCAAAGCGGCGGAACCGCGCAGACATTCCGCCAACAGCAAAACAACCAAGACACTTCACTTTCAAACGAAACGAATTACACCTCACAACGCTTCGAACCCGGACTTCCTTCAACCAATGCAAAACGATTAGCAAAGGGTTTAGGTTGGTTCAGTCTGGCACTCGGCACGACCGAACTGCTCGCACCTAAGTTCATCGCGAGGATCTCAGGCGTTTCAGAAGATCGCACGGGCGTGATCCGTTTGTTCGGACTGCGCGAGATTGCTTCCGGCATCGGCATCTTCGCTCAGAAGAACCCGGCGGGAGCGCTTTGGTCTCGCGTGGCGGGTGACGCGCTGGATCTCACCAGCCTCGGCGTAGCCTGCACTTCGCCCGACGCAAAACGAGGACGCATCACGTTCGCGACTGCGAATGTGCTCGCCGTAACGGCGCTCGACGTGATTGCCGCGAGGCAGTTAAGCGGCGGCAAGACAGGCGTTCATGCAAACGCATCATGCATTGTGAATCGCAACCCCGATGAGGTTTACAGTTTCTGGCGCGACTTCCGCAATCTTCCCAGATTCATGGAGCATCTCGTCTCCGTTGACGACCTATCGGAAGGACGTTCTCATTGGGTTGCAAAAGGCCCGGCGGGGACGACAGTCGAATGGGACGCGATGATCGTCGCCGACGATCCCGGCCGCGTGATCACCTGGCGCTCTCTCGAAAATTCCGATGTCGATAACGCGGGCGCCGTGCGCTTTGAACCGGCCCCGGGCCGACGCGGCACGATCATCAAAGTCAACATTCAGTACAACCCGCCGGGAGGCGTGGCCGGCGCGGCCGTCGCCAAACTGTTCGGCGAAGAACCAAACCAGCAACTTGAAGACGACATGCGTCGCTTCAAACAGGTGATGGAAGTCGGCGAAGTCGTGGTGTCAGACGCCACGGTTTTCGGCGCCGGATATTTCGATCAGCGTCCAGCTCAACCTCTGGACCAGGAAAGGAGGATTCGAGAATGAGAGCAAATTGCTGGATGGGTAAAACCACGGTTTCAGTAGAAGACGTTCCGGATCCTCAGATCCTCAACCAGCGTGACGCGATTGTAAAAATTTCGTCGACGGCGATCTGCGGCTCTGATCTGCACTTGTACAACAGCTTCATCCCAACGATGGTCACAGGCGACATTCTCGGTCATGAGTTTATGGGAGAGGTGGTCGAGGTCGGTCGCGAAGTGACGAACCTGGCGGTCGGCGATCGCGTCGTGGTTCCCTTCCCGATCGCTTGCGGCAGATGTTTCTTCTGCACGCAGCAGTTGTTCTCGCTGTGTGAGAACTCAAATCCGAACGCTTGGATGGGCGAGAAAATGTTTGGCCATGCAGCGGCGGGAATTTTTGGCTACTCGCATCTGACCGGCGGGTACGCCGGCGGTCAGGCGGAATACGCGCGCGTGCCGTTTGCCGACGTTGGACCAATCAAAGTTCCGAGTCACTTGACGGACGAGCAAGTGCTCTTCCTGTCTGACATTTTTCCGACCGGATACATGGGCGCCGAGATGTGCAATATCTCGCCCGGCGACACGATTGCCATTTGGGGCTGTGGTCCCGTCGGACAGTTTTCAATTCGCAGCGCGTTCTTGTTAGGCGCGGAGCGAGTTATTGCGATCGATCGGGTTCCCGAGCGCTTGCAGATGGCCCGGGAGGGTGGCGCCGAAACAATCGATTACACGCAGACCAACGTGTACGAGGCGTTGATGGACATGACGGGCGGTCGCGGACCCGATGCTTGTATCGACGACGTCGGCATGGAAGCACACGCACCTGGTCTGGTTTTCGCTTACGACCGTTTGAAGCAAGCGATGATGCTGGAAACTGATCGGCCGCATGCGTTACGAGAAGCGATTATGTGCTGTCGCAACGGCGGCACCGTTTCGGTGATCGGAGTGTACGGCGGGTTTATCGATAAGTTTCCGATGGGTTCGGTGATGAATCGCGGGTTGACGATCAGAACGGGCCAGGCGCATGTGCAGCGTTACATGCGGCCGCTGTTAGAGTTGATCGAAAACGGCACGATCGATCCGAGCTTCGTGGTGACACATAAGATGAGTCTCGACGACGCGCCCTACGCGTACGACATCTTCAAGAACAAGCAGGACAACTGCGTCAAGGTCGTGCTTAAACCCGGCGAACGCGGACACTCCGTCGAGAAGACGCGGTCGTTCGACATCGGACACAACGGCGACATGATGGTCCATTGAGTTGTTGCTGATTGAGAGTCAAGACTGCGAGCTGCCGAGTTCTTCGAAACCGGCAGCTCGAACTCTATTTTAGACAGCGCGGAAGATCACCTTGTTTTCGCTTTCGACCATCTGTAGGCCGAAATCTGCGGAGGTTAAGGGAGAAGAGAGCGTTTTCCCAAAATCGACAATCTTGATCGTTCGTTGTTGAGCCGAGCGCCAGTGATTACGGAGATCCGCGGTTGTGTCCTGGATTACGCCATCCCGGTTACGCAATTTCTTATATAAACCCAGCTCCGGCTTATCCGTGCTAAAGCCGAAGTGTAACGTCTCCGGCTTCTGGTACATATCAACTCGCGCTACCTCGTGCGCGCCCGCGAAGAGACACAGCAACACACCCGGCGCAAGACGATCCATTCGCCAGTTGATAAGCCGATGATCGTCCTTCCCGTCGTTATCAGAAAAACCGTCGACGACTAGTCCGGGCCAACCGGAAACGACTTCCGAGCGCAGCAATATTCCAGTCAGCAACGGCGCAAAGCCAACCGCCGGACTCCCCTGCCCGAGCGACTTGTCCGCGTTGTGATCCGAAGTCGCGACTCGACCGATGCTGAACGCTCCGTCCGCCAGACAATGAATCCAGGAGGCGTCTACGCGGAAAAAACGAATCGATTCAGGCGGTAGCATTCGCTCGTCGGGAACGAGATAGTTGAAAGGTACACCTTCCAATCTCCGCAGACTCTTAAACCAGGTCGAGATATCCTCCGGAACAAGCAACTCCGTCGCGCTCTGGTATGGCAGTTCGGAATAAAGCAGTCGCTGTCTGTCGCGCGCTACTTTCTGTGCTTGCTGGCGTTTCCACTGATAGAGGCTGGTCGAAAAATCCTTGTCCTGCAATGCCAGCAGCCGGCCCAACTCCCATGCAGCCGCGTAAGAGACATCGAACATCGCAAACTCGGTGTCGTAACGGACCAAGGCATCCGACGTTCGCGCGGGTAGATCTAATCCTCGTAAAGTGTTGGCCCCGGATTCACCTTGCGGAGACTCGTTTTGCGATGACACGTTCTTGCCGGGAATCAATGGACCACGGAACCAGGAGAGATTTTGATCTCCGCCGCGAAAATAGTGCGGGACGGCGACATAACCTTCGGCGAAAAACTTCTGCGCCGTCACTGCGCCGTCCGGCAGTTTCAACGTGGAAGGTTTACTGTTCAGTCCGCGGAGCAGTTCCGTGAAGCTCTTGTCATGCGTTTCGCAAGTGAAGCTCCAACTCTTGAGACTCACTAATCTAACAAGGCTGTGCTCCGTCGCGCCCTGATAGTTGAATTCGTACTTCTGAGGCTCGCCGTCGACTTTTTCAAAACGCTGTTCCACGGAAACCAGATGGGCTGTGCTGGTTTTGCCCTTCTGCGGGAGACGGTTCGCAATAATGATTGCCCACTCTTCTCCGGTCGGCTTGTTGTCAACATCGGTTCCGAAACGCACGTGGGTCAACAGCTTCAACTCTTCGGCTGTCGGCATGATTTGCGACAACAATTTGTACGGTACGTCGATGACTGTGACCGGATCCGCGAGCTGTTGAGAAGTCTCTAATTCTATCTTCGGGAATTTCGGCGCGCCTGGCGGTCGCTTACCGACCAGTTCACCGGCCGTTGTTTTCTTCGGTTCCGGTTGTTCGTCTTCGTCGAAAACCAGGAGCGCCAGCCAGGGAATCCCCTTGGCCTGTTCGCCCTTGACTGTTCGCTCCCAGGGAAGAGTACTGCGATTCAAAACGATGTGGGGTAAAACATTGGAATGGTCACCAAGGTTGCCGTCGGGCGGGAAGACTGTTTCGATGTCCGTCGGCTTCAGCTCGAAGCGTTCGCCGGCCACAGTGAAATGCCTCGAAGCAGTGAACGTAGCAACCTCGGAATCGTCGATCTTCACCTTCTGAGTGACAGTGATCGCGTAATCGCCGTCGGCCAGCGTCGGCTGATGGTAGTCCTCGAACTTAACGAAAGCGGTTTTCTTCTCTACTTGGGTTGACATAGCTCGAGAGTTCCAATCTGTGGTGCAGTTACAAAATCGCCGGCAAAGTTCTTCCCTATGCTGATATCGAACTTCATGCCTAACTCCGCCTTCAGGTCATCCCGCTTTTTATTACTGCCGACGGTCTTTGCAATCGTGGCTCTCGCGTCCGCCTCTTTGTCACGCTTGAACGAACTCGCGAGTTCCCACTGAAAGGCATTGGGGTGAAATTCGTCCTGGAACTTGAAGACATCGACCTTGATCTCTTTAGTCTCACTCGAAGCGGGAGAGTTACCGGGTATGATCTCAATGCCCGTGACCACGTTTTCGAGGAACTTTTGACCGGTGAGTGTAGGTGTCGCACTCTCGCCCCAGAGCCCGGCGGGCACGAGCTTCTTAATCGGCAAATACTTGAATTGGGTGTCATCCCCGGTAATGGCGATGGTCAGGTTAGAGTCCGTGAATTGTTTTTGTGGAGTGGATGGTGGAGTTTGAGTCTGCTTGCGTACGGCCATCGGAGCGATACCGAAATCGGTATTCGCGTCTTTCAGCTTTCCGCCGAGCGCAGACTTTAAAGGGACGGCAGAATCGATCACCAATGAAAACTGCTTGGGATTGATCACCCAACGCTCCGGTTCTCCGTCTTTCGCTTGAATATTTCTGACCAAACCGCTCTTCACCGAGATTGTACAAACGTCTTTCTCCAGCGGCAGGAACGACTCCTGAAATTCTTTCCACGTTTCAAGGGGCTTGGGCGCCTGCGATGCGCCTGCGCCAAACGCGATCGTAAAGCTGATGACTGAAAGGTCGATTCTGGCGGTGCCGGAGAAATCCGGTCCCCACAGATGCAACTGCGCGCCGACGTCGACCGAGATCGTGACTCTCACGCGCGTGAAAAGCAGGTTGATGTCGAACGTGTAAGACGCTCCGACATTCACGTAGATCGAGGCGTCGTAATGGTAAGGCTTCCACGCGATGAGGAAGTCGGCGCCCAGCTTCAGCCACGCACGAAGTCCTCCATCCCTGAACAGCACTTCGAGATGGCCACCGGCCATCAACGCCGATCCTGTCAATGCGTAGTAAGCGTCGCCCTGGATCGTCAGTGAGTTGCTGACGCGCCAATCGAAGGCAAGACGCGGCACCTTCGGATAGTGTGCGGGAACCTTGAACTTCGGATGATAGCCGCCGAGAGTTTGCACGAAGTCGCCGGCATATGGACCAGAGAACCAACTATAAAACGCATAGCCGCCGGAGAGGTGACAGTCTTTCGAGAGGATGTAAGAGTTGGGCGTCAGGCGCGCGTCGATCCCCAGGCAACCGTCATCAGGATTAAACGTGGCCTTCCACGCGATCTCGATTTGAGCGAGTGGTGTGACTGGATTTTTAGGATCACGAGTCGGAACTACGGCTTTCGAAAGGCCGATAAGATTGATGGCGAGGTTGTTGCCAAACTCAATTGTCAGCAGTGCGAACGAGTCGACCAGCTTGAACGAGTTGAACCTCACGCCGATGGCCAGGAAGATGCTGCCAACGTTTGGCGGGACATGCTCTTGCAGCGACCTGAGCGCGAGCATAACGTCCTTTGGCTTCGGCTCCAGCCCGGTCGCCTGTTTCACTAACGGGAAATCGGCGACGTTCTCGACTGAAGGCGCGATCAATCTGCGGTTGTAGCCAAAGCCCGCAGCGAGACCCGTGACGAAGAAGAACGCGGGACCGCCGAGTGGGTAATCGAGGAAGGCGTAGATGAACAGCGATGGTTCGCCGTCGAGTGTCGTGTACGAACCAAGGGCGGAGAGCGCAAACTGCTTGGTCTTGATCACCGCCGCGCCGTCGTAACGATCAGCCTTGCCGGCGGTAACGGTTCGCACAAACGCGCCGCCGATTTCGACCGCGTCGTTCCTGTAATCGATGCCGAGCCCGCGCAGTTCGAATTCAGGTTTGAACTTCTTAAGCGAAGAGCCAACGCTCAAGCCTTCCACCGAAAGCGTGAGACCGGCAGCGGAAAGCGCGGCGTTTAGCAGGAAGCGCAGCGTGGATGCCTGGTATTGCACACCGATCTTGTCGAAGTGGACCAGGCCAAACGTCTTATTTAAATCGATCCACTTCGGCTCCGCCTGATAATTGCCGGCAGCGGACTCGGTAGGCGCGGTTAACATTTGTGCCTGCACAGGCCTGGCGCCGTCTGTGAGCGGCAAAATCACCTCATGCGCGCCATTCATCTCTAGCTTCGCGGCGAACGTCACTCCCTTGCCCAACAATTTAGGCATGAGCTCCGTTCCGGTAATCTTATTGAGTTCGCTTGTGTCCGTTTCGTCGAAATTCTCCGACGCGACGATGATCTGTAACTTGTCGATACCGACAGGCTTGTCCGCACGCAGGCTGTCGCCGACGAGTGGCAACTTGGAAAACTTGAGATCGAGCGGAATGTCCAGCGCAAAGAAGTAAGCTGTTTTTCCTTTCAGCACAAAAGAGGCGAAGACAATTTCGCCGTAATTGACGGAATGCGCGGTGACGACGAAGGACTTTTTAAAGTCATACGTGATTGTGGCCTTCGTGAGTCCGAGATCGAGACCTTCCGGCAGCGGCGGCATCGAGTCCCAACCAAGCGCGCCGGCAATGTCCACCAGGCCGAGCGGCGTTCCTGTGTTTTCCCATTTCGCTACTATCTTTGGATTTGCGTCGCCGACGTTGAGATCGAATGAGAAGATTTGCTCGCCGATGACGAGCCCGCCTCCGAGGACGATCTTACTGGTGCTGCCGATTCTCGTGACAGCGATGTTCAGCGACGAAATGAACTCGCGGTTGAGTAGGGAGAAGACGGTGTCGACACTGCCGTAAAAGTTATAGTTATATTCGGCCGTCTCTTTGTGAACCGTTACTCCGAAGTCAGAGAATTTTATTGCTTTAAGCTCCTCCGGCACCGTGACGCCGCGGGGAAGAACTTCGTTGACGATCTTTGCCAGGCTAACGGAACCGGAATAGGCGCCGCTAATCGTCTTCACCTTCCAGGAGTCGTCATTTTCCAGTTCGATGTTGAAATCGAAAGGTTCAGTGAAGATCTGCGGCCGCAGAAATCCGGCGGTGGCGGAGATGTACGCACGCGTCGAACTAAGATCCGGTGGACCAAGGGTCTCAATATTCAGGTGCAGGTGCTCCAGCTTTAACACCGAACGGATGAGATCCCAACTGCGCACACTTTCAATAGACAGAGCGCGGTAGGTAACTTTCCGATCCGAATTGACGATCAGTGAAAAGTTTTTCAGCCCAACTATGCCGAACAGATTGTGGGAGGAGAGTTCGGCGGGAATGTATTGGATGAAGTTTCCACCCGGCAGCTCTTTTATTTGCTCTGCAAGTGAAGTATCCGGGTCCAGTGGTGTCGTGCTGAGTTCGAGCACGCCTCCAGTCACTGGTATGCCGACCGCGACCTGAAACTTGTTGAACTCCGCCTCGACAAAAAGATCGAGTTGTTGGATTGGGAAAGCAGGAGAGGCCTCGCCGATCCGAACCGCAAGCTTCGGTGCACCGAGCGACAGTTTGATCGGATCCTCACCGATCTCGAACTTGCCATCGCTTATCGCGGCCCGTAGTGTTCCGACCGGCCAGTTTTGCGCTGGTTTTATTGCGAGCGAACCGTAGAACTTGCGAGACACATCGCCTATCAGCTCGCGCACGGGACTGGGAACAGATGAGAAACCCTTGGGCTTGACCTGCGAAAGAAATGTCAGTCCCTCCTCAAGAGGAATCGTGCTGTTTTTCTCGTCGGGCCAAGCCAATCGAGCGACAGTGGTGAAGACGAACCGCGCGCGCGAGATGTCGAGCCAGGTAAAGGGAAACGTGTCGAGCTCTTTGAAGCTTTTGCTGAACTTCCACGAGTCGCTCATCGTCGCAACGATCACTACGTCGACCGTACCGTTCGCTACTGTGAACGTCAAACCGATAGGGACATTGTTTTGGTTAAGTACCGTTGCCGTGCCGCCGGTGATTGTCAAAACTCCCTCCGCACTCGGCTGCGGAAACTCGGAATGATCGACAGGTGCGATGATCAGATCCTTATCGCTTTCCAAGGCGAACGCGACGCGGATTTTTTGGCGCACTTCGCCAGTCAAGACGGAAGCGTCGAGCTCGATCTTTGACTTCTCCCGGGCCTGGTCCCGCAGCGTGTTGACAAGAGTGTTCAGATCCATTGGCGCGTTCTCACCTGCTTCTTAAGGGGGTGGTTGCTGCTGCACGATAACTTGCCCGGCGCCGGGAACTTCGAAGATGGCGTCCACGGCTGGCTTGTTCACGCAGCTCTCGTAGGTGTCTTTATCTTTCTTACGCCAAATCGCGCCGCACGCGACTTGTTCAACAGCCTGGCACTTCGCTGTGGCCTGCACAGTTGGGTCTTTGCCTGCGACCAGCGGCTTCACGTCTGGATCGTCCGAATTGAACCAGGTAGTGATGAAAGCCGAGACCGTCTCCGTGCGTGTGGTTTCGATTTGAACTGGTGGCGGAGCCGTACCGCCTCTCGGCGTCGGCGTCGCTTCCTGGGCTGCGAACCACGCTGCATAGGCGTCCTTTGCGGTCTTAACTGCAATCGCCCCGGGACTCTCGTCGTGAGCCTCCTTCTCCACTATCTCTTTGCGAATTTTCATTCCGCCGTAATAGAGGTAAGGAATCGCTGCTTTAGCCGGCGTCCCACCTGCTTTCGGGATAACGGCATTGAGGTAGTTTCCCATGCTGACGTCTTCCCCGGAGGCGACGAATATGGGCGAAAAATTCAACTTTTTCTCCGCCAAATATTTGATGTTCCATAGCGCCGCCTGCTGAATGATCCCACGCGGCGTCTCGAGCGGAGTTAGTGCGGTTGCTTCCTCCCACTTCTCGGTCGCCCATGCCTTGATCGCGGAAAAACTCTCTACATTGGCGCATCCTTTGAAAGCTGAACAGACCTGCTCCGTGGTCGCGGACGCGGTCCTCATAGCGTTTTCTGCGACCTCATAGCCCGGGAAACCGGTGATGCCCATGACATTGTCATCAAGCAACCAGGCATAATCCCACTTCACTCCGGCCATGTTCGCGCGCAAGTGCTTGCAGAACTCAATTGCCGCGTAGCGACTGGCGCCGAAACCGGTCAACACGGGAGAAGTTGGAGTTGGCGCCCTGAATGACCACCCCACGACTGTTATGCCGGCGTCCGCTAAAGCTGTTTTGTACTGTGTGTATTCCAGTGCATGGACCACCACGTAAACTCTTCGATCACCCTCGATGCGGAGCGGAGAGTAGAGTGGAGGCGATTGGGTCTGTTTTCCGACATTACCGAGCAGAGCTTTCAAATCGCCAGAGCCCGCGTAGGGCCTTATTTTGTATTGTTCGCCCGCCATCTGCATGCCTTTGGCGATCCACTTGGAGCGGTTGCTGGAGATTACGACTATCGGTGGATCGTGTCCTGTTACCGCTAAGAGTGCAGCATTCCAATCGGTGATCAGCGTCAGTGGTTGCGGCAGTAGGTTGGCGTTCGTGAGCTGGGCAAGACGGTTGGTGAACAACGCGCTATACTCGGCGGCCTTTCCCTTCACGTACGTGATGTTCTCGAGCGGACTGTATTTTTGCGT
>DATANW010000203.1:0-5087 GCA_036266055.1 Pyrinomonadaceae bacterium
TGAAGGACACAAGATTTAACGAGCCACCACGCCAATGTTGGCGATCGTTGCGCCTTTGGTCATCGACGGCACTGCGCAGACGTAAAGCACAACGCCGGCGACGGGCGCCCGCGCTTCAAAAATCACTTTGCCGACGTAATCGGTGACGTAACCAACTTTCATTCCTTGTTCGACGTACGTTCCACGTCTGACCGCCGGATAAAAGATTCCAGTTTGCTCACTTGCCAACGTCACGACTTTCTCTAACCAGACGGGACGTTCGATCATCGTCACTTGCCCCGGCACCATCTTTAGATAACGCATCACACTCAAACAGCCGTTGATGAGTGCGTTGAGATCGTCTGTTTCCACTCTGCCCGCATATCCTGCTTCCGCGGTAATCGAAGGTTTGCCGCGCGTAGTGGCTGTGTTTTCAAGATAGCGCGACGCCTGCGGATCTTTCGGCCGTTCCGTAGAAATAATGATGTGGTCCAGACCAAAGGCGAGCACCATGTCGCGTGAAATCTGATCTTGCTTCTCATTTCCGGTCTTCGTCCAATAACTGTAAGGCCGCAGACTTTCATCCAAATCGCCGCCGTGAAGATCGATCAAGTGATCGCATTGCTCCACGACTTGTTTGGTGATCAGATAAGAAGCGCGCTCAGTTTGACTGGCATCCATCTTGCCCGGATAAAAGCGGTTCATGCTTTTCTTATCCACCGGGTTGATGTGCGGCACCTTTTGCTCGAACGATTGAATATTAATGAGCGGCACGATGATTACCGTGCCCGAGATTTCGGCTGGATTCAGCATCGCGATCAGTTTCTCGAGCGCGATGATTGAAGTGTATTCCGTACCGTGCGAACCGGCGACGAGCGCCAACACCGGTCCTGGCTTCGCGCCATGAATGACTACAACGGGAATGCTAAGGCCGGCGTCGACACCGGGTGGAACTTCGATCGTGCCGGTGACTTTCTGTCCGCGCGCGGCGGTTGCGTTTCCAACAGTCACGGTTTTGCGATCCTGACCGGCTGTAACGATTACCAGGAAAAGCGTCAGTACGAAGCTCGCGATTAGAGGTCTCATATATTTTGATCCCACCTTTTCATGTCGGATGGTGCTAGTCTCGGTCTTGAGAGCTCTCAGAGTTTGTGCGTTCGTTTCGAAGACCGCATGGTCCATCGTAACCATAAGTTACTGGCCGAGGTTCATTCTGCGCAGGATTTCCTTAAAGCGGGCATTGCCTTTCAACTCGGCAAAACGTGGCTCGACTTTGAGCCACATCATGCGTTCTTCGCGCATCTCGATACATTTTTCCAGGGTCGCCAGGGCTTCGTTGATGCTGCCGAGTTCGGCGTAATTCTCCGCCAGGGCGTAAAGGGCTTTGGTGTCGGTCTGCGCTAGTTCTTCCAGTTGTTTGAGTCTTTGGTCTCGCTTTCCAGTCTGGCCGGAGCGATGGTGAGAAGTTACGAGGAGCGAAAGCCAGACGAACTCCTGACTGTTTCTGGCAGTCAGTTCCTTTTCGGAGATTTCGATCACCCTCGGGTATTCGCCCAGATGAAATAGAAAAGTAGCGACGCCGCGCATCCCGCGACGGTATTCTTTATTGAACTTCACATTCTCCTGCGCCTGCGCGAGGGCTTCCGCGTATTCGCCACGACCTTCCAGGATGGTTAGGTAACCCGATTTAACGTCTTGCGAGAGTGGGTCGATCTCCATCGCACGTTTTATTTCGACCAGGGCTTCATCGCCCCGGCCGAGGGACGAAAGCAGCAGCGCATAACCGAGATGCGCCCGCGCGTAGTTCGGGTTTAACTCAATCGCACGTTTGAAGTCGCCCTCGGCCCCGGCCCAATCCCAGTCGTAAATTCGTTTGACCGTGCCGAGCGCAGCATGAGCTTCCGGCGTTTCCGGGTCTAAACTCAGGGCCTTCTGGGCCAGCGCTTTCGATGTGGTATAGAACTCTTGGGCGCTTGCACCGGAAGTAGTAAAGCCGCGCCGTGTAGAAGCGTCGGCGAGTCCGGCGTAAGCCAAGGCGAAGGTCGGATCCAACGCGACTGCTTTCTGAAATTCATCAATCGCTTTTTCAAAGTTGTCGGGATTCTTCGCGTCGAGTATGGTGCGCCCGCGGACGTAAGCGCGAAAGGCCTCAGGGTTGTCGGTATAGCGCTTTGTCAAAAGCTCACGATCTTTGTCCAGCAGCTCTGAGACGAGACCTCTTGTCACTCCGGTCGCGACCGCGTCCTGGAGTTTGAAGAAATCCGCTTCCGTCGAATCAAACGAACCTTGCCAGAGCTGTGCTCCGTCACGCAGATCCCACAACCGTACGTTAACCAGTAGCCGATTGTCCGTCTGTTGCAGAGTCCCTTCCAGAATCGCATCGACCTTTAATGTTTCGCCAAACTTTAGCGGGTCCTGCTCGACATCGGCGTAGCCTCTGACGGAACTCAGCGGGCGCACCGAAAAGCGGTTCAAACTGCCGAGACGTGAAATCAGTGAATCGGTCAAGCCGAGCGACAATGATTTGTTGCCGTCGCTTTCCGCCGAAGTCTTCAGAGGCAGGACTGCGACTGTTCGGATATTTCTGTTCGTAATGGCGATCGTCGAAGGTTTTCTTCTCTGGTCCACAGCCCGCCAGATCACAAAACCGGTGGCAAAGAAGACGCCGAGCAAAACTATTCCGATAGAACGCCAGCGAATCTTCGGTTTTGGTTGTTCGACTGGAACCGCAGCCTCGACTCGAGGAACCGCGTTTTCGGCATGACCGTTGGACGAGACCTCCAGCACATCAGCGACAAACCGGTAGCCGCGTTTTGGCACGGTCTGAATGAAGCGTCCCTTGTCGCCTTTGTCGAGGACCTTTCTGAGAAGGGAAACCGTGTAGTTGATATTTCCTTCTTCGACAAAGGTGTCGCGCCAGACTGTCTCCAGCAATTCCTCGCGACTGACGATGATGTCCCGCCGGCGCACCAGCACGAGCAGCACGTCAAGGGCTTTTGGCGGCAAGGGGACGAGCCTCTCCTCCCGCCAAAGACTTGGAGGCTCCGAGTCGAGACGGAAGTCACCAAACTCATAACGGTGGCCGTTTTTGTTGGACATTTACGCGTGCGCGGCAGGCCTCACAGATTCCTAATCTTTTCCAAAGGACTTTTGAGCCTCACCAAGATAAATGCCTCCCAACGCGGAACGCAATATTTTTGTTTGACCCAGACGTGATCAAAGACAAGGAAGGAAACAAATGAAACGCAGCATGCTATTTTCCGTTGCGCTCGCCGTGAGCGTGATTCTACTGTCACTCGCAAGTTCCGATTCAGCGACCCAGGCACAACAACGTAGTAGGTTATTTCATTGGGACACGGGTGTGGTCTCGCTCGGACCGAACCAGGTGCTTCGCATCACTGGCGATTGGAACGGTGACGGCGACACTACCGTGGGGTTTAGGGAAATCAAATACGGACAAGGCGCCTGCAACGGTACGGTATGCAAGCTCATCACGATAAGCACAACGACAAGCGGGCCACACACGTTGGCAGCGGGCGAAGCGATTTCGTTGGAGCTCGTTGCCACCACGTACGGGAGGGGAATAGTTACGAGCAATCGCCGCGACATGCGGGTGACGGCTTCGATCATCAACACATCGACGGGCGAGACCACTTCCCATATCATCATGGCGAATACTGAAGGCGACTTCCACTAAGCGGAACACGACTCATGAAAAAAATAATCTTCGCGGCTTGCATCGTCCTCGCGGCGAGCGTTGCCGCCGCGGCGCAAGGTGGGACCAACAAAGCGGCGATTGAGTACGACTCGCTCCTGAACATGCGATTCTACGAAGAGACGGGAGGCTTCCTGGTCGAAGGCCTCGAGGTAGTCTTCCCGCCCGCGGGCGCCTCGCCGGCGACATTTTTGATCACGAAGCCGAACGGCGAGATCATCGCGAGTGTTCCGCTCCGTTTCGAACCGCTCGAAAAGTTTCCGGCATTCGGTGTTTTCCGTCCGGCGTCCGGCAATCCAGGAAATATACGAGTTGCTCAGGCCGGAGATTTTGTGATGGCAGTCAAGCTCGGCAACGAGACGATCACGACTCTACCGTTCAGCCTGAAGCAGGAAGTCAGCAGCGACCCGTTCAATCCCTCGAAAAAATTTGTGCGCGATGGACCATGGAGCGATCTTGCCTTTTTCTCAGTCATAACCGACGACGCGAGCGCCATGCTGCATTTCAATTACTGGCTTAGTACGCGGGAATTGCCGGCCGGTCTGAAACAACCCAAAGTCACTCTTCACCTGCTCGCGAACGGAAAGGAAATAGCGACGAGTCGCGCGCCCGTGGTGCCTGATACGCTTGATTGGTATTTTTACGAGCGGAAAGAGTTGATAGTGGAGGCGACTCCAAAGCAGCGTTGGCTTGCGCTCTCTGACCTGACGAAACAAGACGGCGAGATTGTTATGATCGTGAAGGCGAACGGCCAGCCAATCAAATCCTACAAGACGAGAGTCGTCGGAGGCCGGCTGCAAACACTTGAGAGAAACCGTCTGGAGACTGAACCCCGCACAGCTTTTATTTCCCCACGCTACGTCGATCTGACGGACCGGTCGCGCTCAGACTTCACGATGCGCGACATGTTTTGGATTAAGAAATCCCCATAACGGCACTCAGTTTAGTAAACTTGGCGCGATTACGTTTTGTTTCACTCAGGCGCCATGAATAAAGAGGGAATACAGAAAGTCGTGCTGCGACTGGCGGGGGCGATCGAGATTCTGGCTTTTATCGCGGTCATCATGCCACGCAGTTGGATGGAGATATCACACGAGTGGCTTGGGCTCGGCCAGATGCCTCATGGTCCAGTGCTGATGTTTCTTATTCGCCAGGCGTCGTATACCTATGGTATGCACGGCATTTCTTTGTGGGTTCTGGCCGTCGATGTGAAGCGCTTCCGTCCGCTCATCATTCTAAATGGCATTGCGTACCTGCTGGCGGCGCCGGTGTTTGCGGCTATCGATTACACCACGGGAATGCCGCTTTGGTGGACGATCGGAGACGCCGTCGGCTGTGGTGGTTTGGGTGTGGTGCTGCTGTGGTGCAGTTTGAGCAACTCATCATCACTCGC
>DATANW010000204.1:0-8925 GCA_036266055.1 Pyrinomonadaceae bacterium
ACCCGCCGTTGATCCAACCCTCGCCGATCTGCGGCTTCTCCGTAAACTCCGTAACCAGGTCTCCGGAGAATATCAACCCGCCAAATCGCGCCGGCGGCCGTACCGCAGTGACCGTCGCGATCTTTCCGTGCGACTTGTGAAACTCCAACACGCGCGACACATCGACGTTGCTGACACCATCTCCGTAAGTCAACATGAACGTTCCATCACGCAGCAACGACTCGAGACGTTTGACGCGCCCGCCCGTGTTCGTCTCCTGTCCCGTGTCTTTCAGGTGGACCATCCAGTCTTCACAGTCGCTGTCCTGGTTCTTCACGACGCCGTTGGAAAGGTCCAGCGTCATGCTGCCACTCAACGCGCAGTAGTCCAGAAAGAAGCGCTTGACCATCTCGCCACGATAACCCAACGCGATGAAGAACTCTTTGCAACCATGATGCGCGTAGTGCTTCATGATGTGCCAGAGGATCGGGCGCCCACCGATTTCGACCATCGGTTTCGGTCGCAGATCAGTCTCTTCTGTCAGCCGTGTGCCTTGTCCGCCGGCGAGAATCACCACCTTCATGCTGTTGGTCCTCCCGTCGGTCGCGAAGGAGTGAACTGCGAGGTCCAGCTGAGCATCGGCCGGACCATGCCCGGCATTGGACCAGCGTAGTCTCCGCGGGCCGAATCGCCGTCCATCGTGTCGATCACCTGAAACGCGACCACGTCGCGCTCGAAGAAGTGGATCTTTACCGGGTCCATCGTGCTGATCGCCGCGCCGATAATTAAAGCGCCTTCTGCAAGATAGTTGCCGGGGATCCAGGCGGTGCTCACGTAATGCCCGACCGGACGCGGCCGTCGTTTCCACTCCGCATCGTGCTCCGACGCGACGAACACACACACGCCTTCCTGGTTGATGAAATGATAATTCGGCACGAGCACGTGTCCCGGTTGCAGCACTTCAAACTCCATCTCGACGCCGACTGGCTCGCGGATGTCGATGCTTTCGCAGATCCGCCCGTCCTCTGAACGCACGTGAATCGAGCACAAGCGGACGATCTCATTCCCCGGCGCTTTCTCGAGGTCCGTCCATTCGCGTGAGGCGTTTGTCCTGGTGCCCGATCCGAGATACATGCCGACGGCTTCATGCGATGGTCCATCAAACAATACAGTACCGTCTTCGAGCAGGATCGTCCGCGGACACAAGCGCGTCACGGCCGGCATATTGTGCGAGACAAACAAAACCGTGCGGCCCGCTTGTCGTACGTCTTCCATCTTGTCGAGACACTTGCGCTGAAAACGCGCGTCGCCAACTGCGAGCACTTCGTCGACCAACAGGATCTCCGGATCCAGATGCGCGGCGACGGCAAATGCCAAGCGCAAGTACATCCCACTCGAAAAGTGCTTCACCGGCGTGTCGATAAAACTCTCGACTTCGGAGAACGCCACCATCTCATCAAACTTCCGGCGAATCTCCGCGCGCGACATGCCCATGATGGCGCCGTTCAGATAAATGTTTTCGCGTCCGGTGAGCTCCGGATGAAAGCCGGTGCCGACTTCGAGCAGACTCGCGACGCGTCCGTACATCTCGATCCGCCCTGACGACGGTTCGGTGATCCGGGCCAGCACTTTCAACAGCGTCGACTTGCCGGCGCCGTTGCGTCCGATGATTCCCAGCACCTCGCCCGCCGCGATCTCGAAACTCACGTCCTGCAGCGCGTGGATGCTCCCGTTTCCATTGCTCGATCGAAAACGCTTGAGCGGAGTCTTGACCGCCTCCGCGATCGTGTCGCGAAGCGTGTGGTACTTATTTCTGCGGGCGCCGAGTTGATATTGCTTGCAGACGCTGGCGGCTCTGATGATCGGCTTCATCGGGTAACACAGATTACACAGATCGAGCAAAAAGCGAAATTCCCCGCACGCCGCGAGAGCGTGCAGGGAATTGTGGCCCATGGCTGATGAATTGCGGTTAGTGGATGGTGACTGTGCCGCCGCCCGGTGCTCCCGGCGTACCGTTCGCGACGTTTCGGTTCTGGCCGTCCGTTTGGATCACGGCCGTGGTCCCGCCAAAGCCGGTGGTGTTGTTATTGAGCAGATTACTCAAGGAGCGCATCGTCGAGCCGGCGGCCGCGTTAATAGCCGTGCCGTTGTTCGAAAGGACGCTGTCGCGGATCGTGATCGTGCCCGAGGCAGCGGTAGTCGCGACACCGTTGGTCGAGTTCGCCGCAAATCGACAATTGTTTACGGTCGCAAAGCCGTTGGCATTCACGTCGAGACCATTCGTGTTCCCCTCAATGTTCGAGTCGCGGATGTTGGCGACTGCGAAACCGGCGGTCGTCGTCACTCTGATACCGGTGATGTTCTTGTGAATCATCGTGTCAGACACGTAGAGGTTGCAGCTCGCCGCAGTGGCGACTCTGATACCGATACCGGTCGTTGTCCCGTTGCCGGTGTTGCCGTCGATCACTGAATCTTCGACCCACACGTTGTTCGCGGCGAGAATGCTGATGCCGTTGATGCCCGTGGAGGCGCCGTTTATGTCGAGAGCCCGCAGGCGGACCGCTTTACGCACGTCGGCAACATCGGTGATGTTGATGATGACGCCGTTCACTGACGAGTTGAGAATCGAACCATAACCGGCCCCGTGCGTGCCGTTGATATAGATCGACTTGGTGATCGTCACAGCACCGTACCCCCCTGGATCGAGAACACTGATTTCACCATCCTTAGACGTCTTGGAGATCGCGCCCGCGAACGTTTTGCAAGGTGCGGTGCGGCTGCAAGGGTTTAAGTCATCGCCGACACCGGATACCCAGGTGCGGGTTTGGGCCTGAGCGGCTGACGCGATAACTAACGTGAAAGTGACAATCAGCAACGCCTTGATGGTGGGATATGAATTAGTCATTTCTGCTCTCCTTTAAGGTTGAAGGGTTTGGCTGTCAGGTTTATCGGGGTTCATCCGGCTTTATCGGGGGGACACAGATTACACGGATTACTGGAAAAGTAAAGATTTTGGGCAAAGAAAATCCCCGCACGCTGGGAGAGCGCGCGGGGATTGTGGGCCAGGCCCGAAGAACCGATGGCCTGTTTTAGTGGATGGTGACTGTTCCGCCACCCGGTGCTCCCGGCGTGCCGTTGGCGACGTTTCTGTTTTGACCATCCGTTTGGATCACGCCGGTCGTGCCACCGAATCCGGTCGTGTTGTTGTTCAGCAGGTTGCTCAAAGCTCTGAGCGTCGAACCGGCGGCCGCGTTGATGGCGGTGCCGTTGTTCGACAGAACGCTGTCGCGGATCGTGATCGTCGCGCTCGATACGAGCGTGGCCACGCCGTTCGTGGTGTTCGCTGCGAACCGGCAACTGTCGATCGTGGCAAACCCGTTAGTGTTGACCGTCAGACCATTCGTATTACCTTCGAGCGTCGAGTCCTTAACGTTGGCGACTGCAAAACCCGCCGTCGTCGAAACTCTAATACCGGTCACGGTCTTGTGAATCCTCGTGTCGATCACGTAGAGATTGCAACTGCCGGCGGTGGCGACCCTGATGCCCATGCCGCTATTCGCTCCGTCGCCGGTGAAGCCGTCGATCACGGAGTCTTCAACCCAGACGTTATTCGCGGCCAGGATGCTGATGCCGTTGATGCCGGTTGACGCGCCGTTGATATCGAGCGCGCGCAAGCGAACCGCTTTACGCACGTCGTTAACGTCGGTGATGTTGATGATTACGCCATTTACCAACGAGGCAACGATCGAACCATAGCCGGCGCCGTGGGTGCCGTTGATGTAGATCGACTTCGTGATGGTGACTGCGCCATACCCGCCTGGATCGAGAACACTAATTTCACCGTCCTTAGCGGTCTTCGAGATTGCGCCCGCGAACGTCTTGCAGGGAGCAGTGCGGCTGCAGGGGTTTACGTCATCGCCGACACCGGATACCCATGTGCGGGTCGCCTGGGCTTGAGCGGCCGAGGCCAGAACCAGCATGAAAGTCACAACGAACAACGCCTTGACGGTGGGGTAAAACTTAATCATTTCTACTGTCTCCTTCTAATTTTGTGGGGGTCTGAGGGGTGTCCAGACCGGAAGTCCGGCGACTCGCGCGCCGGGGTTGGGCCCATGGTGGATTGAGATACTGGTTAATAACCATATTGTTTTCATATCTCTTCATATCCCTGGTTCGTTCTTGTCGCAGAGGAACGAGCGACGTCCGAAAACGTCGGGAGGCGTCGCTCGTTCCGCTGTACTAGCTGCCCTACTTGAACTTGAAGTTCGCGACATGAACGCTGCCGTCGTTCAACGTCAATATCAGTTGACGACAGGTTCCGGCCCACGAACTTTCAGTCTTCCAGATGTAGCTGTACTGACCCCCGCTGAAGGTAAGACTGCTGCCACCAGCGGTAAGAGTTTCAGTAACGTCTACGCCCGGATCGTTGGTGTTGCAATTGAGTGAGACCGAGTACGGGTTGTTGGGCGCAAAGATATTCAAGCCCTTGTCCCCGCTCAGGGTGAATTTCACCGGAACAGCCTTGCCCGCATTTACTGCGTTGAGTGTGGGCGCATTTGCTACCGGTGAGAAGAATCCCGCGAAGATGTAACGCACTATCACATTAAAGTGGCATTCGGAATGATTTCCCGCAGCGTCCGTCGCTGTGGCGGTCACAGTGGTTGTGCCGACCGGGAATGTCGAACCGGATGCGTGATCGTAGGTGATAGTCGGCGTCGAGCAATTGTCCGTGGCGGTCGCGGCTGGATAAGTAACAGCCATCGACGTGTCAGGACTATTCGCCGGCAGGAATACTTCGATGTCCGTCGGACAACTGATCACCGGCGCCGTTTGATCGGCAACGGTCAGGGTTGTCGTAACGGTCGTCGTATTACCCGCGCCGCCGTTATTGCTGGAGCCGTCATTCGCGGACAACGTGATCGTGTGTGTGCCTAAGGCCACCGGAGTTCCCGGCGCCGGGCTCTGCGTCACGGTGATCGGATGTCGATCCGCGCACGCCTCACTGTTGTCGGAACCAGAGCAGGCGCAGTTATCGGACACTGTTGCGGATGTCGTGAAGTCGGGCACGACTGCCTGACAACTCGCGTCAGCCGCGATCGTCTGCGGCGAGACTGTGATCACCGGCGGTGTTACGTCGTTGACGGTAATCATCTGGGTGCACGAAGCACTGCCGGTCCGCGCTGCTTCTTCGTCTTCCGCGGTGGCGAATGGTCCCGGGCTGCTGTGTGAATACGCGGTCCAGGTGATCGTCGTGATACCTGCGGAGAACGGATCGTCAACAGTCTTACGAGTGCAGACTCCGTTTTGGTCGCAGTTGTACAACGACTTGCCATCGCTGCGGACGCCGGTGGTCGTCACGTTGTCGCCACCCGTGGTGGGAGCTGCCAACGTCACGGAAGCCTCGCAATTGGAGTTTGCATTGACTTCAACGCTGGCCGGACAACTGATGGTCGCCGGGTTTGTACCGGTATCGTCGACAGTGACGGTGAAGCTACAGCTTCCGCCGCCGGTTGCCGAATTGACGGTAACGGTGGTTGTTCCGACCGGGAAGAACGAGCCTGATGCCGGAGTCGCAGTGACAGCGCCACAATCGCCCTCGGGCTCGGCAGCCTCAAAGGTAACCATCGCGCCGCGTTCGCCGTTGACGGTCGTATTCGCAGTCGCGTTGATGTTGTCCGGACAATTGAGCGTGCAGGCTACAGGCGCGCCGACGGTGATGATCGTCAATTCGCCGGTCGCCGAGTTGTCTGCGCCTCTTAGCTCGTTTGTGCCACTGGTGACGCTCGCCGAATACTCGGTCAGAGTTGTCGCTGCAACGCCGTTCGTATGATAGACGGCGGTGAAGTTGGCTCTGGAGAAACGCGGCAAACTGGCGATCGTGCAATTGGAATCGGTGCACGTAAAAGCTGGACCAGAATCCTGAGTCAACGACACAAAGGTCGTCGCGTCGGGAGTAAGGTCTGCCAGTTCCACATCGGCGGCTGCGTCAGGACCGAAGTTCGAGACACTGATCGTAAATCTCACGGCAGTGTTTTCGTTGACCTTGCTTTCACCCGCTTCCGGAAACTTGTAGACGGAAAGATCGGCCGTTAACACTTCCGGATCGTGAATGGTGAATCTGGTGGTCGCGACAGGAGCGCCGTCGACGTCGATACTCGAGATCACCCACGTACCACTGTTGTTGAGGGTGAGACTACCGATGGTCGAAGTTGGCGCGAGTAATAAGGAGTCGTTCTGCGTGACGGCCGTGATCGTAGTCTCACGGGCCAGGAATCCGTCGGTGTGACCCCAGACGAGTCGTTCGTTGGCGCCGAGGGGCGCGTTGGAAACGACGACGCAAACGGTCTCGCCGAAATTGAAGTCGGTTTTCGGGGTCGTGCAGTCTTCCGCAAAGGTGGCGACCATTTCGGGTCCCGCTGGTCCCTGGGGAAGAAGCAGATTGTAGAAACGGCCACTCGGCAAATCGACTGGGGCTGTGAGTTTTCGCAGCAGAGAATCGTCCCTGACTGCAATTTCACTCAGCCTTGCTTGTCCGGCGGGATTCGGGCGCATCAACTGTAACGCGGAATCCGGCTGAGTATTGGACCAGTCTTTTTTCGAGAAGTTGGCCGAAGTTGTGTTTAAGAGCGAAGTGAGGATTGCTAAGCCGAGTGCGAGAATCGCCGATAAGAAGCTCAGGCGCCTTATGCGCACCATCCGGCGATTCTGCTTGCTACCCGGCTTTATCAACAGCGTCGATAAATTTGGGGTCATAATCTTGATCCTTTTCACCTCACAACTAACTTTGGTGAATGCAAGCACATGGATATTCGCCAGACTCTGCTACTTCTGGAGGACGACAGTCAGCGCTGCTCCGTCACTGGTGTTTCCGAGCAATCTATTGTTGCCGGACGAACGGAGGTTGGCCTGCGGGCCCGCGCTAACGACGGCGGTGCTGTTGCTCTCGAGCGTGCAGCTCGACAGGTTCAGGAGGTTGGTCGCGCCTACGTTGATGGCGGTAGGATTGTTGTTGATCATGACGTTGTCGAAACTTCCGGTGGCACCACCAGAGCCGGTGATGCTGACGCCGATCGACGTGCTGAGATTGATCACGGAGTCGCGCACGCTGATGAAGGCATTGTTACCGATGAGCAATCCGGTCGGCAGTCCTTCAAGACGGACGCGGTCGAGAACTCCGGCGACGAAACCAACGGACGTTTGCGCGGAGATACCGTCGACTGCGCAGGTCTTGATGTTGGTATCTTTGACGAACAAGTTACCGGCAGTGGCGGCAAGGTTAACGAAAATTCCGTGGCCGTTACCGGCGGTGTTGTTTCCCTGACCGTAGATGTTGCAGTTCTCGACGTGCAGAGCTTTACCGGCGAGCCAGCGAATTCCATTGAGGCCCGTGCCGGCGCCGTTGATGGAAATATTACGGAGATAGACCACATCATTTGCTCCGGCGTTAACGATGACACCGGTTGTACCAGCATTGAGAATTCCGGCGAGCGTGCCGTCGCCGTTGAGCGTGATGGACTTGGTAATCGTCACCACACCGAAACCACCTGGGTCAAGAACTGAAATCTCGCCGCTGGCGGCTGTTTTTGAAATTGCACCCGCGAAGGTTTTGCAGGGAGCTGTGCGGCTACACGGGTTAGCGTCGTCACCGACACCGGATACCCAAGTGCGCGTTGCCTGTGCATTTGTGATCGAGCTTATGCCGAGAGTCAGGACAATAAGCGCTAAACAGTTAACGAAAAACCGGGTCTTACTCATTTTTAGAATCTCCTTAAGGGGTTAAAGGATTTACACTGACGGCGAAGTGGCGGAAGCGAGGGTTAATTAATGAGACGTGCAGTCAAATGGAAGCGAGACGTGCAGTCTAGGATCTTTTTCAAAAGACAACGACTACGCTTTTGAAGGCGCAGACTTTTACTACAAGTGTTGGGCTAAGTCAACAAAAACCTTGTGGTCTTTTGCCGCAAAAGTTTTTGGACGAATTCGATGCGAAAATAGGAAGTGCGCGGACCAACATTATGGTCTATTTTGTTACTGTTCCATTCCAGTTTCGCTTTTGTAGGGGTACATGCGAAAAGTTTTCATAACAGGTGGTGCGGGTTTTATTGGATCGGCTTTCATCAGGTTGGTCCTTGATGAAACGCATGATTGTTTGGTGACTAACTTCGACGCGCTTACTTACGCAGGCAATCTCGAAAATCTCAGCGGACTCGACGAAAACCGTCATCACTTTATTCGCGGCGACATTGCGGATCGCAACGCAGTGGCCCAGGCGTTGGATGATGATTTCGACGCGATCGTCAACTTTGCTGCTGAATCACACGTGGACCGCAGCATAACCTCGGCTGACGATTTTCTACGCACGAATGTCACCGGAACGCAGATTTTATTGGACGGCGCGCGCGCCAAAGGCGTGAAGCGTTTTGTTCAGGTTTCGACGGACGAAGTGATGGGCAGCTTGCCGGAAGACGACCATAGTTTCTTCCGCGAAGACTCGCCCTTTGCACCGAACAGTCCGTACGCTGCTTCGAAAGCAGCCGCCGAACATCTCGTGCGCGCGGCGCATCACACGTTCGGTTTGGACACGGTTGTCACGCGCTGTGGGAATAATTACGGACCACGCCAGTTCCCCGAAAAATTCCTGCCTTTGGCGATCGCTAATGCGATGAACAACGACACGATCCCGGTCTATGGCGACGGCATGAACGTGCGCGACTGGATCTTTGTCGAGGACCACTGCCGGGCGATTCTGGCCGTGATGGAAAAGGGCAAGGCCGGTGGTGTTTACAACATCGGTGCTCGCAATCCGCGACGCAATCTCGACGTGGTCCAGTCGCTGCTTGATGCGCTTGGCAAGCCGCGCAGCTTGATCAAGTTCGTCGCGGATCGTCTCGGACACGATCGTCGTTATGCGATCGATCCGTCGCTGATCGAATCGGAGCTCGACTG
>DATANW010000205.1:0-3120 GCA_036266055.1 Pyrinomonadaceae bacterium
CTCGGGACTGCGCTGCTTGCGCGGCAATTCCTTCTCGGTCTTGATCACCGTTCCGTCAACCGCATTCACCCAAACGTGCGTCGACCCGTTGTTGACCTCATCGGCAATCTCCACGTGGTAAAAGACCACTCCGTCCTTACCGAGTTTGCCTGGCTCTTCCCAACCCTTTGCGTCGAGAGTTGCCGCCATTACTTTTCCGGGTTGTTGGCTGTTGGCGATCTGAATTGCCTGGTCCATGTTGATGCGGGCCAGCACTACCAGTGCGGCCTGTTTGATGTCCCTGACCTGACGCTCCAGCTCGCGACGTCGTTCCAGCTCATCGGCAAACGCGGGATCAAACGATCTGCGTTCGTTTTGCACTTCCAGTTGCGCCGCGCGCGCTTTCACGGCAATCATCTGCTCGGCGATCCGCTGGCGCTGCCTGGCAAATTCAGGATCGTTCGCGCGACTTTGCCTTTGCCCCTCCAGCCGGGCCGCTTCGGCCTTCAGGCTTTCCATCTGAGTGGCTAGCTCACGCTTTTGTTTGTCCAGGTCAGTGTCCGCGACCTTGTACCGCACTTCCTCTTTCACGGGATCCTGGACCAGGGAGGATTCCAGATCGAAGCGCATGTTGAAGGCTGCGGCAGCGACACACGGCACGAGCAACAGAATCGAAACCACGACGAGCAACATCTTCTTCCAGCGTGTAGTCATTCTTGGTTTGGTTAACAACGACATGATACGGGCCTCCAGAATGTCAGCATCGGCGATGCCTACGGTTGTAGTAACGGAGAGTTGACGCAGAGCCGGCGCGGAGCCGGCGAGCCGGAGCAACGAGCGAGCATAGACTTCGGCGTCCAGGATTCGAGCCGCCACCAGTTCGTCACAAGAGAGCTCGCGAGTTTGTTTGATCCGCCGCCGGAGCAACGCGGCCGCGGGATGAAAAGAGAGCGGCAGGTACAACAATTCGTAAATAAAGTTGAGAACGTAATCATTACGCGTCACGTGAATGAACTCATGACCGATCGCGGAAGTGAGTAGTTCGGTGTTGCCTTCGCGAAGCAGTGCGTCGGGCAGAATGATCACCGGCTGCGCGAGGCCCATCGTCACCGGAACGGGCAACGTCTCGGAACGCATGACGCGAATGCTCTTTGAGCCAGTTGCCAGATCGCTTTCGCACTTGTTGATGATGGCGGCGATGTTTTCGTCCGCTTCGAGTTCGAGGGCGTTGCGTTTGATGAGGCGCGTGTTCCGCCAGGCCTGGACGAGTTTGAAACTGCGATACAGAAGAAAGATCGCGTAAAGTCCGATCAGAATCAGTGCCAAATCCGCGTTCAATTGGATCACTGGTGGAAGCACGCTAACACTTCCACTGCTATTTTCAATTTGTGTCTGCACAACGGACTCACTGATCGGAATTGGTTCGATTACCGTTGCCGGTGCTGCGATTTCGAAATAGGCACGGATAGACGTGGCTGCCGGAACGAGAAACGCGAGACAGAATGCGACGACCCAGAGCCAGTGGCGATAACGCGCTGCCGACGAGCGGAGCAACCATGCGCCGGCGCTGGCGAGCGCGGCGATGAGGGCGATTTGCCACGCGGCGTTGAGCAGGAAGTTGAGCAGCAGTTGACTACTTGTTCTCATCGGCTTCCTCCTCACGGCGCGACTTCTCGACGAGTTGCTGGAGATGCGCGAGTTTTTCCGGTGTCAGATGTTTTGTTTCGAGCAGACTCATCACCAGGCTTTCCGCGGATCCGCCAAAGAGCCGTTCGACGACGTCGTTTACGTGCTTGCCGATGACCTGTTTGCGGCTGACTGCGGGTTTGTAGAAGTAAGCTCGGTTTTTCAGCGTGCGTTTGGCTTTGCCTTTGCGCTCGAGGATATTGAGCATCGTTTGCACGGTGGTGTAAGCGAGTTCGCGTTTTAGCGCTTGCTGGACGGTCTGCACGTTGGCTGGTCCCGTTTCCCACAGCACGTGCATGATTTCGAGTTCGAGCGGCGTCAGGTTATCTGTCTTCTTGTCCGTCTTGGGTCGCGCCATGATGTCTCCTAAGTTTTTAGGAGTATAGAAGTGGGGCTGCGGTTGTGTCAACTAATTTTTTAGGAGACGCGCGTGAGGTTATGATGCGCACCGTGCCGAAGAAGCAAATGCTCATCCACGCCCTGCTCTATGGCCTGTGCGGCGGCGTGCTGATCGTCGTGCTCAACCTCATCGAGTTTCGCTTTCTGGTCGTCGAGCATTCGATCGAAATCTATGGAGCATTAATCGCGCTCCTTTTTGCCGGCGTCGGGATCTGGCTCGGATTAAAGATCACGCGAAAGAAGGAAGTCGTAGTGCTCAAAGAGGTGCGGGTGCCGGTGTCGGCGCAACCGTTTGCTTTGAATGAGGAGCGTCTCAGAAACTTAGGGATCACGAAACGCGAACTGGAGATTCTGGAATTGATAGCGCACGGACTGAGCAATCGCGAGATTGCGGAGAAGTTGTTTGTCAGTGAAAACACTGTTAAGACCCATTCGAGCCGGCTGTTCGACAAGTTGAGCGCGAAGCGCCGGACGCAGGCGGTCCAGATCGGGAAAGAGATGGGGCTCATTCCGTGACCCCTCTGATCCGCGAAAATGTGCGGTACGAAAGTATGATTCTTTATTTGAAACCCGAAATCACCCGAAAGTATGACGACAATTCACCGCTCCACGCGTAGGTTGACGCCGCAATTCAAACCACACCCTACTCGTGAGGAGGCCTTATTAATATGAAGAAGACAGTTTTGACCTTCGGCTTGATCTCCGGCGCCGTGATGGCGGCGTTGATGATGACCACCGTTGCATTTATCGACAAGATCGGTTTTGAGAACGGCACCATCGTCGGGTACACGTCGATCGTCCTCGGGTTTTTGCTGGTGTTCTTCGGCATCAGGTCTTACCGCGAGAACGTTGGCGACGGTTACATCAGTTTCGGCCGGGCGTTCAGCGTCGGCATTTTGATCGCATTGATCTCGTCAGTCATCTACGTGCTGACGTGGGAGGTTGTGTTTCATAACTGGCTGTATGATTTCCCGGAGAAATACACGGCCTACGTGATCCAAAAAGCTCAGGCGTCGGGTGTGTCCGCTGCGGACGTTGACCGTCAGCGCGGAGAGA
>DATANW010000206.1:0-15921 GCA_036266055.1 Pyrinomonadaceae bacterium
ATCATTCCGTACTCGACGGCCATCATGCGGATCCATCTGTCACTCTTGATGCTCATTGTGCGCGTATTTAACCACGGATATAACGACAAGACTACAGAGCGCGTGTTTTACGATTTCTACTGCGCGGCCTTCCGAATATTCACCGTGCCGTCGCCGACCGTGAACTTGAAGAACGCACCACCAGCACCCGCACGCGCGCGAACGGTGCGTTCCGTAATGCCCGGTTTCTCGCGCGCCGTGAGCCCCTCATGAGTGTTCACGATCTTTCCGTTACGCAGGATCTCCGCGTCGATGTCGCCGTTGAAGCCGGGCGGGAGATCGACGTTGACCGTGCCAGTCGCGAGCCGGATGTCGGCGCCGGATCCTCGCCAACTACGTCCAAGAACCGTCAACGTCACCACACCCGCTGTGACAGTCGTCGTAACCAGCCCCCCGCTCAATGTCAATGCCGTTTCACTTTCCGTCGCACTAATACGTAGCGCGCCCTCGACGCCGGTAACTTTCACGGGACCGTAACCAGCGTTGATTTCGAGATCCGTGTTCACCGGCACTTTTAGTTTGTAATCGATCTTCCACGGCAGATTGAGCAGCTTTTTCGGAAAGTTCTTCGCCGTTTTTTTCAGATAGGCGCGATCGTGAGTGCCGGTCGTGAGCACGCTGATGTGATTCAAGTCTTCGTCGAAAACGAAAGTGTTGACGGTTGCAAGCTGGTCCAGATCCGCTTCTGTCGCAGCGTTCAGTTCGACGTCGGCCACGAGCTCAACTTCACTACGCGACCAGCCTTCGATCGTCACTGCGCCGCGTGGAGCGCCGATGACCGTAACTGTCCCACCAAACGCGAAGCGGCGATTCTCGCGCCGCGTTGTCGTGCGCTTGAGCAAGTTGGTCGGCAGCGACTCCGTCGTTTTGTTCTGTTGCGAGTTATTCTGTTGCGCGATTGGGGCCGTGGGCGCAAGCAAAGCAACGAACAAAGTGGTAACCAGGAATAGTTGAAACACGGATTAGGTTCCTTCCGCAGATCTAGAAAGGCGTGCTGGCCTATAGTAACTCAAAACAAAAAAAGGACGCTGCGAAACGCAACGTCCTCAACTCATGAATGCCATTACAAGAATTGCGAAGTGTTATCTCCGCATAAACGTGATCTGACCGCTGAAGTTCATCACCGATACCGACGAACGTCCGTCGCCGACGTCGCCGACCAACTTGCGGCCGTCCTGGTTTTTAAAATTGCTGTTCCAGAAATCATTCAACGCGATCTTTCTCGCGGGCGAGGCTGCGACGAGACGAAACGCCGAGTTTCCCGGGATGCGAATCGTGATGTCGCCTTTGTTTGATTTGAATTCGTAAGTGCCGCCGCGCGAAAACTCGCCGTCGAACGTAATGTTGCCGATGACGTTTTGCGCGATCACCTGCGAGGCGCTGATGTTCGTCAGCTCGATGTCGCCTTCAGACGAAACATGCGCGCGAACCAAACCGCCTCTGATATTCGACACGAAGATGTTGCCGCGAACGGTCTCGAGATCGACTGACGAACTCGCCGGCACTTGCAACTTGAAATTGATATCGCCGATATCGCCACGTCCGCGGTTGTCGCTCATCACGTCGATCGTCAGACACTCATTAACTTGTTTCGGAACTACGTGCGCGTTCTTCGATTCGATGGTGGCTGAAAGTCTGATCTCGTCCTTGTCCCAGGCTTCGACGACAACGGTGCCGGAGATGTTGCGCAACTCGACGCGCACATTCTTCCCACCGGGATAACGCTTGTTGAGTTTTTGCTGGGCGTGGGCAACTGCGATTGGGGATAAAAAGATAATTGCGAAAACCAGGCCGCCCGCAAACAGGCGCGCGCAGACCGAGGGGCGCCGAGTTAAGAATCCAAATTTCATCGTTGTGGGGCTGCTCTCAAAAACTAACGGGCAAAACAAACTTCCGCGCAAACGCTCTTCAGCGCCGGACTCAGAAATTCGACATCTTGTCGAACTTTTGCAGCAGCGCAATCTTCTCCTCCATGGCGGCATCCAGCATCTGCTCGGAAAAATCGTCGTCCGGCCTTTGCTTCAGATCATCCATCGACTTGCTAACGGCCTGGTCGACAACCTGCAGGCTGATCTCGAACGTTTCGCGCATTCGCGGACTCCAGCGCGCTTTGTTTTGTTCGATTCGCTGATTCCAGTAGCTGATCGCCTGCTGCTTCGCAATGAATCGATCGTTAACATTGGTCGACGCGGAAGCCTGGACTACATTGGCTGGAATGATAGGTCCAGTGGTTCCCCAGCGACGCAAACCGACGACAGTCGCCAACGAGACCAACAAAACGATCGCCGCGGTGGCGGCAGTCAACTGTGGCAAAGAAAGTTCCCAACTGTGGCCCATCAGGCGGCCTAGAAACGAGGGACGTCGTTCGTTTTGCGACACGACAGTTTGACCGACCTGCTCCGCCTCGATCACGTTTCGAATGCGAAGCCATAGCGCCTGTTCGTTTGGCGGCGCCTCGTACTCGCCGCGACGCGTGCGAGCAAAGCCCACGATCGTCGCGAGGTCCTGGCGGACGCTCGTGCAATCCAAACACTCGTTGAGGTGCGTATTGAGAATGGACTCATCGTTCTGAGTGATGCGGCCATCGACCAGATCGTGAATGAGTTCCTGACACGTCTCGCAGTTCATTGCTTACCACCTTCGTCCTGTCGCTCTAGCGCGCACACACAATAATGAATCCGAACTGTTTTTTTGACAGAACCACTCGGTTTTTATCAATCAAGGGAAGACTGCGTTAAGCCGGTTTTCGGTAATTGAAAACCCTGGCTGCTAACTTCGAGGCTATTCCGCCTGCTTCTGTTGCCTGAGAAGTCCGCGCAATTTCATTCTCGCTTTATGTAATTGCGACTTGGAAGTTCCGACGGAACAACCCAGCATTTTCGCGATTTCTTCGTGCTCGTGCCCCTCGATGTCGTGGAGCGTAAATACCGTCCGGTAACCAGGGGGCAACTGAGCAATCGCCTTATCGAGCGCGATTCGGTCAACCACCGGCATCGAGTTCGGGTTTTCAGTCCCTTTTACGATTTGAATCGGCGTTTCGCCGTCTTCCGTCGTCTGTTCCATGCGCACACCGCGTTTGCGGAAGTGCATGAGCACTTGATTGACGGTCAGGCGGTGAAGCCAGGTCGTAAAAGCGGATTCGCCCCGAAAGCTGCCGATTTTTCGAAAGAGCTGTATGAAGACCTCCTGAGCGAGGTCCTCCGCCTCCGAGACGTTGCCGGTCATTCGCAGGCACAGCGAATAGACGCGACGATTATGGCGCTGGTAAAGCTGCTCGAAGGCTGCCATGTCGCCTTGAGCGGCTTTCTGCCCCAGCTCATAGTCTGACGTTTGCGATGTCTCGGGTTCGGCTGCGGTCACGTGCTCGTCTGCTCGGGCAAGCTGGAAGAAATCTCACAACTTCCGGCTTGTGCGGCACGATTATCACGCTTTTCGCCAGTTTCAAGGGAGCGGCACTTTTCCTTCGAACCATCCGCGTGGGGATGCGGTGTCAGGTCCAGTACCCTCAAACGCGGCTGTGATGCGGCGCTTCGAGCGCGTCGTTGCCTTGCCCGACTCTAAATTAGTGATTTCCCTCAGCCGAATCAATACCTTGGCTACGGCTGGATTGCAGGATACGGTCAACGGGAGATTCTGTCCACACGTGGTCAGGTCCAATAGGTGCGATCCAATGAACGATAGCCGACAGCTTCGGAAACGTGGGTTGAGTTGATCTTGTCGGCACCTTCGAGATCGGCGATGGTGCGGCTGACTTTGAGGATGCGATCGTAGGCGCGGGCCGAGAGGCCGAGACGAGTCATCGCGCTCTCGAGCATGCGTTCGCTGGTCGCGTCGATCTGGCAATGAGCTCGGATCATGCGCGGCGTCATAGCGGAGTTGGCGAAAATCTTTTCGCCTTTGAATCTACGCAGTTGCCGTTGCCGCGCCTTGATGACGCGATTGCGGATGATTGCCGAACTGTCGGTGTCAGACTTGTCGTCGCCGGCAAGTTCGCGAAACTTCACTGCCGGGACGTCGATGTGAATGTCGATGCGATCCAGCAGCGGTCCGGAAATGCGACCGACGTAACGCTGGATCTGCAACGGCGAACAGCGACACTCGCGCGTCGGGTCATTCCAGAACCCACAGGGACACGGATTCATCGCAGCGGCGAGCATGAACGACGCCGGAAACGTCAGCGACATGGCCGCGCGACTGATCGTCACCTGCTGATCCTCGAGTGGCTGGCGCAGCACTTCCAAAACCGCTCGATCGAACTCCGGTAACTCGTCGAGAAACAACACGCCCTGATGAGCCAGCGAAACCTCTCCGGGTCGCGGCACAGTGCCGCCGCCGATCAAACCCGCGTCGCTGATGGTGTGATGAGGAGAACGAAACGGACGTTCAGTAACAAGCCCGGAACGTCCGGTTAGACCAGCAACCGAATGAATCTTCGTCAACTCCAACGCGGCATCGAACTCCAGCGGCGGCATGATCGTGGCGAGGCGTTTAGCGAGCATCGTCTTGCCTGAACCCGGCGGGCCGATGAGCAAAATGTTATGCGCGCCCGCACTCGCGATCTCGAGAGCACGCTTTGCGGAGACTTGCCCGCGCACTTCCTTGAAGTCGACGCTGTAACGTTCGGTGCGGGCCAGAATTTCTGCGGGGTCGACAACCAGCGGCGCCGGCGGATGGTCAGAACGCAAATCGGCAATGAGATTAACCGCACTGCGCAGATCCGCGACGGGATACACATTAATTCCCGAAACGACAGCTGCTTCCTTCGCATTCTCTTCTGGCAGGATCACGTGGCGGATTGAAGCTTCGCGAGCGAGGATCGCGATGGGCAGCGCGCCTTTTATCGCGCGCACACGACCGTCAAGCGAGAGCTCACCCACACACAAGACATGATTCAGATCATGCGCCGCGGCGAGATCCTCGTTCGCTCCGAGAATGCCTAACGCGATCGGGAGATCGAAACTGGCGCCCTCCTTCCGCACGTCGGCCGGGGCAAGATTGATCGTCGTCTTTTGCAAGGGAAAGAGGTAGCCGCAGTTTTGAATCGCAGCGCGAATGCGTTCGCGCGACTCGCGCACGGCAGCGTCGGGTAGACCGACGATCGTGACAGACGCCACCTGATCGCCTTCGCCGCGAGTACCAGCGAGATCGACTTCGATGTCTACGAGATCCGCGTCTATTCCATAGACTGCGGCTGAAAGAGTTCGATAGAGCATGTGAGGAAGCTCCTTGAAGTTAAAGTGAGGAACACGAATTTAAGAATCACAAAAATCTATTTAGCGACGCCGTGAGGGTGCCGTCGTAGTTGACGGTATCTTGATTTCCTGACCGGCTTTGAGTTCGACGTCGACCGGGATGCCGTTCAACCGCGCAACATCGTTCGCGTCGAGATTGCGACCCGCGGCGATGCGTGCAATCGTGTCACCCTTGCGAGCACGAACTTTGTTGACTCCGGTAGTGGGCTCAGTAGTAGTGGCGGCGGCGTTACCCGTCGCTCTCACCCACTTCGTCAGTCTGACGTTGCTGTTCGGTACGACGACTTTCGTGGTTTTCGTCAGATCCACGCCACTGTTCATCGCTTGAAGTTGAGCGACGTTAACGCCGGTCCTGTTCGCTACGGTTTGCAGGTCTTCACCCGGCGCGACGGAAATGACTCGCGCAGTCTCGCGTCGTTCGGGAGCGATTCGCTGAAGCAACGCGGCAAACTGTTTTGCACGGCCGGCGGGCACTCGCACATCGTAAATATCACCGCGCGGTGTAATGTCGCGCCTCAGTTCCGGATTCAGCGATCGAATAGCTTCGAGACTACTGTCGGTGGCGTCAGCAACGAGCTGCAAGCTGGTAGCCGTCGGCACGCGAACGACGTCATACGCCCACGGCGCATCGGGCTTGATTCCCTTGAAGCCATACTTCTCGGGGTTCTTGGCGATCAGGATCACGGCCAGGATGTTCGGCACGTAGTTGCGCGTTTCCTGCGCGATGTACGGATAGATCATCCAGAAGTTGGCACTGCCGGCACGCGAGATAGCGCGGTCGATGTTGCCTTCACCGGTGTTGTAGGCAGCCATCGCGAGTTCCCAGTTGCCGTTATAACGATCGGCAAGCCATTTCAGATAACGGGCGGAAGCACGGGTTGATTGTTCGATACTGTTGCGCTCGTCGATGTATGCATTCTGGCGCAAGTTGAATCTTCGGCCGGTGCTCGGAACAAACTGCCACAGACCGGAAGCTGACGCCCATGAAACAGCTCTAACTTTCCAGGCGCTTTCGACCTGGCCCAGCCACGTCACATCCAGCGGCACACCTTCTTCTGCGAAGATCTTGCGCGCGAGCCTCATGAACTGGCCCGACTTGCGCAGACCGCTTTCCATCGTGCCGCGGCCACGACCCTGGTAGTAGTTGATGTAGCCCTGGATCAGCGGATTCAACGTGAACGCAAAGTTTACGTTTCTTCTCGCAGCTTCGAGATCCTCAGCGTCTTTGCTGGTGAAGACTGTTTCGTCCGGCCGGAGAACGAGTTTGCTCAACTCGTCGAGTGGCGATGGCTCAAATTTTTGATCGCGGAAGCCGACTTGTGATGGAGGCGGAGTCTTCGCTTGCTCTTGCGTCTGCGTGTTCTGCGCAACCATCTGCGTCGTGGCGGTGGTTGGCGAGACGATTGGTTGCTGCGTCGGTACTTCTTCGCGATAGATCCGCTCGACGAGTTCGAGGTAGTAAGTTTGCAGTTTCTGACTTGCTCTTACGTCGAAGCCCGATTCCAAAATGGAATCGACTGCTTTATCAAACTCCTGGCGCGCTTGTTCGCGCTTGCTGTCCTCGAGGTTGAGTTTGCCTTTGCGGAAATGATCCTCCGCGCGTGAGATCACCTGCTGGACGCGTGCTTCCGACTGTTCAACTTCAGTTGGAATTGATCGGGCAGATGAAGCGGCGGGGATCTGTGCATAACTGCTGGCCGCAAAAGCGACGAGCGCCGTTAGTAAGGCCACACGGGCCATCAAACGAGGAAAGCTCGTTGACATCAAATTTGTCGTACTCCTTCAAAAGACAGATGCGAATACGCGTGTGACTTTCCGGGAAGGACAATCACAACGGCTGCATTCACTTTTTCAGGTGCGGTATCTAAAGGCTCCTCTATGATTTGGATACTGCAAGACTCACCGAGGAGCCAAAATCACACTGGAGGTTACCACACGATTTTTTAGGGTGTCAAACAAACGCCCCAATTAGAAACAACGACCAATTGGTAACTTTTTCCACCGAAAGCCGCCTCGGTCGTCAGGGTCAAGATGCTTGACCTGAAGCTGTAGGTTGCGTCGCTCAACGCAAGAATCAGTATCGTCCGAGGCGATCAACGGTTTACGGACATCTTGTTAACGCCGCCGACCCCGCCATCGTTGCAGAAAATTCCGGGTAAGACTGTGGAACACGGGTTTAACAACAAAGTACCCATTCCATACGCATACGGTTCGCCTCGATTTCGTAACAGAATGGTTAAAACCCCGAAAGAGCAACTTTTAATGCGATAACAACCTCGTACTCGTGATTGGAACGGCGCTTGCCGAATTCTCCCGCGAGGTCCGTTATTTAGCTCTCTCGAAACTATCGACAAACAGATTCAGGAAAACTATGTCCACAGTCGTTAAAAGAGAAGCGCGTATTCACGAATTCCCGAAACCCGTAGAAGTCGCCATTACTCCTTCGAAATCTCAACGATTCTTCAATCGCGAGCTTAGCCTGCTGGCGTTTCATGCCAGAGTCCTGGAAGAGGCGCTCGACCCCGGTAATCCGTTGTTAGAAAAGTTGAAGTTCGTTTCGATTTTCTCGGCGAATCTTGACGAGTTTTTCATGATTCGTGTTTCGGGCCTCAAAGAAGAGCTCGAACAAGGCATCACTGACGTTTCCGCGGACGGAACGTCGCCGGCCGACCAGTTGAGCCATATACGCGAGCAGGTCGTGAAGCTCGTCGCCGAGCAGGCGCGCATTTTGCGCGAAGACATTCTGCCGCAGTTGAACGAAGCGGGCGTTCAGTTCGTGCCGTACGAGGCGCTCTCACGGCACGAGAAAGAAAACCTGAAAGACTATTTCATGGAGAAGGTCTTTCCGATACTGACTCCGCTCGCCGTCGATCCGAGCCATCCGTTTCCGTATATCTCGCCGTTGAGTGTGAACATCGGGTTGATGGTCGAAGCACCGAACGAGATGAAGTTGCTCGGCCGCGGCAAGATGCTGCAATCGCGGTTCGTGCGAATCAAAGTTCCTTCGAGTGTGCCGAGGCTTGTCCCGATCGGAGTGTCGGGTTCGCGTTTCGTGTTGCTCGACGACATTATCGAAGCGAACATCGACGCGCTGTTTCCGGGCATGCATCCCGGCAGTTGTCATCGCTTCCGCGTCACGCGCGACGCCGACATCGAGATCCGCGAAGAGGAAGCTGAGGATCTGCTCAGTGTGATTCAGGAAGAGTTGCGGCAGCGAAGGTTTGGGACTCCGGTGCGGTTGGAAGTTTCGCCGGACATGCCTCGGGAGATGATCGAATACTTGACCACGTCGCTCGGTCTCGAGCACGAAGACGTTTACGTTTTCAATGGACCACTGAACGTTCAGGATCTGATGGCGCTTTACGATGTCGATCGACCGGATCTAAAAGACGCTCCTTTCAGCCCGGTAACTCCCGAGTGGTTCGAGTCGTACCCAACGATCTTCGACGCGATCAAGGAGAGCGATCGCCTGTTGCATCATCCGTACGACTCGTACGACTGCGTGACCGGTTTCATCGATCAAGCGGTGGAAGACCCGGACGTCATGGCAATCAAGATCTGTCTTTATCGCACCGGTCCGGAGTCGCCGATTCCACCGGCGTTGATCCGCGCCGCCGAACAAGGCAAGCAGGTCACCGCGTTGATCGAGCTGAAAGCGCGTTTCGACGAAGAACACAACATCGAATGGGCCAGGAAACTCGACGAAGCGGGCGTGCACGTGGTCTACGGCGTGAGCGGTCTGAAGACCCACGGAAAACTGACGTTGATCGTGCGTCGTGAAGGCGAGTCGCTGAAGCGCTACGTTCACATCGCTTCCGGCAACTACAACCCGACGACGTCATGCACGTACACCGATCTCGGCATGTTTACAGTCGACGACCAGATCGGCCGCGACGCGACTGAGTTGTTCAACTATCTGACCGGGTTTTCGAACCAGAAAGATTATCGAAAACTGATGGTCGCCCCCGTCGCGCTCCGAGAAGAGCTGAACGCACTCTTCGATCGCGAGATCGAACACAAGCGACTTGGCAGGCCGGCGCACGTGATCGCGAAAATGAATCGCGTTGCCGACTTGCAGATCGTCGAGAAGCTTTACGAACTCTCGCAAGCGGGCGTGAAAGTGGATTTGATTGTGCGCGGCATTTGTATGCTGCGACCGGGCATTGAAGGATTATCTGAGAACGTCCGCGTGCGCAGTGTCGTCGGTCGTTTTCTCGAACACAGCCGTGTCTTCTGGTTTGCAAATGGCGGTGACGACGAGGTGTACATCGGCAGCGCTGACTGGATGTCGCGCAACCTGAAACATCGCATCGAAGTTGTCGCGCCGGTAACCGAGCCGGATGCGAAACGCTACTTGCGTGACGTGTTACTCGACGCTTATTTGGCCGACAACACGAAGGCCCGTGAGCTGACGGCTGAAGGAACATATCGTCCGATCGCAAATGGATCTGAACCCTTCAACAGTCAGAACTATTTCATGGGACGCCCAATCGGCGGAAACTAACTCTCCCTTTTAACTGTTCCCCAACAACATCCCCAACTACGCCGCGAGCCGAAATGGCTCCGGCTCTGGAGATCGTATGCATACATCAAAGTTGCGAACAGTGATCCTGCTGGCGGTCATTCTGTGTCTGTCATTTGCATCTGTCGACGTTGGCGCCGTCGCCAAATCAAAGAAGAAGAAGCAAGCGCCACGCGGCACGCCGGTGATGTGGCAGCACCCCTCTGACATTTCGGCGCGCGATCTGTTTCTTGGACCAGGCGGTGCGCGCATGCGGCCGGACCTGCGTCGCATCACGTTCATCAAAGAGGAGAAGGGCGGCTATTCGAAGAAGTATCGCGTGCGCGACGGTTCGGGTCGCGAGTGGGTTGCAAAAATCGGCAAGGAAGCCCAATCGGAAACTTCGGCGATCCGTTTGTTATGGGGTCTTGGTTACCTGACCGAAGTCAACTATCTCGTTCCGCGCGTCACCATACCCGGCAAAGGCACGTTCACGAACGTTCGGTTTGAAGCTCGTCCGGAAACATGGGACCGAGTCGGCGAGTGGAAGTGGAAAAAGAACCCGTTCGTCGGCACGCCGGAGTACCAGGGATTGAAGATCATGATGGCGATGATCAACAACTGGGACCTCAAGGATGCCAACAACGTCATCGTTCAGGTCGGCGACAACGGTGATGCGGAGCTTCGTTACATCATCAGCGATCTCGGCGCGACGTTTGGGCATGCGAGTACGACGCCGCTGTTCTGGCGTTTCACGCGCAGCCGCAACAATCCGGGCAAATACGCGGACAGTGAGTTTTTCAAGAAAGTAAAAGGCGATCGCGTCGTGCTGCACTTCGGCGGAAAGAACCGCGGGTTGATGAAGGACATCACGGTGCAGGACGCGCAATGGTTGAGCAGTTGGCTCTCGCAGTTGAGCGACCAACAACTGCGCGATGCGTTCCGTGCGGCCAATTACACTCCGAATCAGATCAACCTGCTCGCGCGAGTGGTGCGCGAGCGATCGAATGAGCTGCGTGATCTTCGACCGGCTGAACAGATCGGAAGATTGCGGTAGGTAATATCAATGGCCGCAAGTCAAAAGCGAAAGGAAATCACCACGTTGATCGTGGTGTTCACCGGTGTGGTGGTGGTGAGCGCGCTCGTGGCGTACTACCTGGGAGGCAGTAGACAGACCGCGCCTGCCACCACTACTGCCACCCGGCCAGAGGCCGAACAACCGTCAGCAACGCGGCCGAGTAGAGAGGAGCCGACCGCCATCCTTGGTGACCGAGGACCGCAACCGACGCCATCGCCTGTTAAAGTCCCAGAGGAAGGCTTTATCGATCGGATGTTCGGCACGCATTACAGCCAGGAACATGCACTCGGCGATACGTGGGCGGAAACCATCGGCCGCATCTCGTTGCGTTTTCTGTTCGCCGCACTATTGGGCGCGGCGCTCGCGTTTCGTCCGCGCAAACGCATTCTCGCTCTCAAGCGCAATCCTTACGTTGCGCAAACACAGATCCTGTTGGCGATCGTGGCCGCCGCATTGATGATCGTTGTTGGCGACAATGCGGCGCGTGCGTTCGGTATCTTCGCCGCGGTTTCGCTGGTTCGTTTCCGCACCAACATTCGCGATCCCAAAGAGATCACCGTGCTTTTGATCAGTCTCGCGCTTGGTCTCTCTGCCGGTGTCGGACGTTGGGACCTCGCGCTCGTGTTGGCGTTGTTTTCGCTGACCGTGCTTTGGTTGTTGGAGTGGCGCGAACCGGAGCTGGTGTTTCGTTCGATGGAGTTGAAAGTGACGACGAGGAATGTCGTGTCAACTCAGAAAGCGCTCCGACAGGTCTTCAAGCAACACGGGTTTGATAAAGAGTTGCGGGCGATCGATCGCGAAGCGACTGAGGAATCGCCGGGAAGCATTATGTACTCCGTGGATGTCAGCCCGACTATCAGCACTGACGAAATCAGCGCTGACATCCTCGCTCTTGACGGGCAAAACGTCGAGGGTATCGAGTGGGATCAGAAGAAGAGCTACTCGTATCTGTATCAATAGCCAAGAGGCAAAAACATAAGAATCGTCGGCTCAGCGACGATGGGCAACAAAAAACGCCGGCGCTTTCAACAAGCCCCGGCGTATTTCTTGGTGCCTTCTTTTGTTTACTTCTGGACGGTGTTCGTCAGCGTAGCGGCAGCAGCGGCCGCATGGGTGTTGTGAAACGTGGTGGCGTAGTCCTGAACGAACTTCTTCATCTCGCCATGTCCCCAGCGCGTGTAGAAGTCATACTTCTTCATCTCGGCGTACGCGCGATCGTAGTCCCAGCCGTAATGATTGAAACGGTAGACAGCACCCATCACGCCGGTGCGATGGCGTCCACCCGCGCAGTGCACATAAAACTTACCGGTTGAAGGATCGTCGACGAGTTTCAAAAACTCAGCAATCTTGGCGGCGGCCGGATAATCTTTGTCGCTCATGGCGATATTGACGTAGCGCATGCCGAGTGCTTCGACACTGGTTTTCTCATAGTCCGCGGGATCGTCGCGCAGGTCGATCACCGTCTTGATTCCGAGTGCAGCCAGTTCTTTGTATTCCTCTTGCTTCGGTTGTCCGCCGCGGAAAAAGCGGTCGTCCATCTGGCCGAAGTTTTTAATACTGACGTTGGTATTCTGAGTTTCCTGGGCAACGGCCGTTGCCGACAACGCGAAGAGTAAAGAAATTACCGCTAACAAAGTAGAACGATTGCTAAGTCGAAAAACCCTCATTAAAACTCCTTTTAAAAAGCGCATCCTGGGTGAACTAACTGCGACTGCTGCCGTAACAGTCGCGAGGAAAACCATGTCGAGACCTCGACTAAGATTCCTCACTAAGAGACTCGGTTTACTTTGTCAACTCGATAAAGTTGACCGCATTGAACTCATGCAGGCCGCGCGTTTGCAGCTTGTGGCATGCGGTGCGGCCGGTGACCGGATGATACCGGGGGAATGACCTTGTCGCCAAGTGCTTCGCGGAAAACCTGCCGCATATTATCAACAAAGACGAACCGAATGTCTTTAAATGGCTCTTTCGGCACTTCGTCGAGGTCGCGGCGGTTCTGTTGCGGCAGGATGATCGTCGTCACCCGCGCGCGCCGCGCAGCCAGCACTTTTTCTTTCACTCCACCGATCGGCAGCACGTTTCCGCGTAGCGTGATCTCGCCCGTCATCGCCACGTCTTTCCGGACCGGACGGGTCGATAAGGCCGACACCATTGCCGTTGCCAGCGTGATCCCTGCTGATGGACCATCTTTCGGAATCGCGCCTTCGGGGATGTGAATGTGAAGATCGTAGTTGTTGAAGTCTTCCTCTGCGATGTCGAGTTCCTTCGCGCGCGACTTCGCGTAGGAGTAAGCAGCTTGCGCCGACTCCCTCATCACGTCGCCGAGTTGACCTGTCAAGACGAGGTTTCCCTTGCCTTTCATTCGCAACGCTTCGATGAACAGCACGTCGCCGCCGACTGCCGTCCACGCCAGCCCCGTCGCGACACCGACCTGGTCCTTCTTCAAAGCTTCCTCGGGAATGATCTTCGGCGCGCCGAGAAACTCGTGCACGTTCTTCAGCGAGACGCGAATCGCGCCCTTGTGTCCTTCGGCGATCTTGCGCGCGACCTTGCGACAGATGCGGCCGATCTCGCGTTCCAACTGACGCAGTCCGGCCTCTTGTGTGTATTGCTGAATGATCGCCGTCAACGCTGTCTTCGAAAGGTTCAGATCTCGCGGGGTGATACCGTTCTCGTCCATCTGCTTCGGCAGCAAGTGACGGATCGCGATCTCGCGTTTCTCTTCTTCGGTGTAACCCGCGAGCCGGATCACTTCCATGCGATCGCGCAGCGCCGGCTGAATCGTGTCGAGCACGTTTGCCGTGGTCATGAAGATCACATTCGAGAGATCGAACGTGACGCCGAGATAGTTATCGCGGAATGAATTGTTCTGTTCCGGATCGAGCACTTCGAGCAAGGCCGAAGATGGATCGCCGCGAAAATCAGCGCCGACTTTGTCGATCTCGTCGAGCATGATCAGCGGGTTGTTCGTGCCGGCTTGTTGCACGGCTTGAATGATTCGTCCGGGCATCGCGCCGACGTACGTCCGGCGGTGACCGCGTATCTCAGCTTCGTCGTGAACGCCGCCGAGCGACAGTCGCACAAACTTGCGATCCAAAGCGCGCGCGATCGAGCGACCGAGCGAAGTCTTGCCGACTCCCGGTGGTCCAACGAGACAAAGAATCGGGCCTTTCGGCTTCTCTTTCAGCTTGCGGACGGCGAGGGCTTCGAGGATGCGGTCTTTTACTTTCTCGAGACCGTAGTGATCTTCGTTCAGAACGGCTTCGGCTTTCTTCAGATCGAGGTTATCGACTGACGAACGCGACCACGGCAGATCGGTCATGATCTCCATCCAGTTGCGCAGTGTCGCCGTTTCGGCTGCGTCAGGATGCATGCGTTCGAGTTTCTTGAGTTGACGAAGAGCTTCTTCTTCCGCCGCCTTCGGCATCTTCGCGGCTTCGATCTTCTCTTTGAACTGCGCGGTCTCTTCCGCCAGTTCGTTACCTTCGCCGAGTTCGCTTTGGATGGCTTTGAGTTGCTGACGAAGGTAGAACTCACGTTGCGAACGATCGATGTCCGCGCGCGCCTGCGTGTTGATTTCCTGTTGGACTGTCAGGACTTCGATTTCTTTATTCAGCAGATCGTTGACCCGACGCAGACGCGCGGTCGTGTCCGCAATGTCGAGCACCGACTGCGCATCTTCGACTTTCAGTTCGAGGTTTGAAGCCGACAGATCCGCCAGGCGTCCAGCGTCGTCGAGGTTCGCGATGATGGCCATAACTTCCGGCGAGATGTTCTTGCCGAGATTGATCGCCTTCTCCATCGACGCGCGCACGTTGCGCACCAACGCTTCGACTTCGAGTGAACGCTCCGGCGGCAGCACTTCCTGCATGACGCTTACGCGCGACCGCAAATATTCACCCGTCGCATCGACTGATTCGATGTGTGCGCGCGCGAGTCCCTGGACCAGAATGCGAATGCGGCCGTCGGGCAACTTGAGCATTCGCATGATCACCGCCGCTGTGCCGACCGAATACAGGTCTTCGGCAGTCGGCTCTTCCTTGTCGAGGTCCTTCTGCGAGGCAAGCAGAATCATCCGATTCTCCGCCAGCGCCTCGTCGACCGCCCGGATCGACTTCTCGCGCGACACAAACAACGGCACGATCATGAACGGGTAGATCACGATGTCGCGCAGCGGCAGCACCGGCAGTTCACTCGGAATCTGTAGTTGCTGGTCGCTGTCGGTCGTATCGATTGCTTCGGTAAACTCTGGTTCTTTTGCGATTGCCATGGGTGTAGCTTTCTAGATCCTGATTCTCGACTGCGTCTAAAACTAATCGGCAGTTCCCTCCTTGACAGTGATTACAACCTCGCTTCCGCGGCGGTCTTCAATCTTTGGTAAATGAATGTGAAGCACGCCGTTTTTCAGGTGCGCCGTGGTGTCGCGCACGCTGAAGGTCCAACGCAACGGCACGATGCGGTCAAACTTGCCGTAACTCCGTTCGGAACAAAGGTACGAGATGATACGGCGGCGGGCTGCCCTCCGCTTCTTTTCACCCCGGATTCGCATCTTGGTGTTACACAAGCCGATCTTGATCTGATCCGCGCTCACGCCGGGAAGCTCGACGCGCACGACGATCATCTTCTCCGTTTCACAAACATCGACCGGCGGCGCCCACGCGCCTGACACCAACGGGTTTTCCGCTTCCGTCGCTTCCTGCAACGCCTCGAACAGCCGGCCGACACGATCGCGAAGCCGTTGCAACTCGAGCCGTTCCAGTCCTGTCGCGCGAATTGGTTTGATCATGGCTTCACGCCGTTGTCGACGGCCGTTATTTCCTCCCTGCTGGTCCTGTGGCCCGCGTGCGAACCAGGTGTTTGAGCTCGGTCATGAACTCCGACACGTCTTCAAATTCCAGATAAACTGATGCGAACCGAACATATGCGACTTTGTCGAGCTCTTTCAAGCGTCGCATGATCATCTCTCCGATTTTACTCGTCGGGCGTTCGCGTTCGGGAGATTCCTGAACATACTTTTCGATTGCATTTACGATGCTGTCGAGTTTAGTCGA
>DATANW010000207.1:0-1844 GCA_036266055.1 Pyrinomonadaceae bacterium
ATTCTGCTCGGCTCTTTTTTCTCGCGCGTGTTTACTGCTCACCGCGAACTGCCCACTGATCTACCTAGAGATTTGAAAGACGCGGGCTAGGTTTCGCTCCCAAAAGTTCAGGCTCAGGCGTGAAATCTTCACCCGGATTGATAAACTGGTCGCGCTCAAACTTGTACTGCTTGTCGTAGAGTTGCCGGTAACGCCCGTCAGCTTCGAGCAGTTCCTCATGAGTGCCGCGCTCGACAATCTCACCATCTTCCAGCACCAGGATTTGATCGGCGCTGCGAATCGTGGACAGCCGGTGCGCGATCACGAAAGTCGTGCGCCCACGGCGCAGCTGACGCAATCCGTCCTGAATCAGCGCCTCGCTTTCGCTATCCAAGCTGGAAGTTGCTTCATCCAGGATCAGCAGTTTCGGGTCGGCGAGAATCGCCCGTGCGATGGCGATACGCTGGCGTTGGCCACCGGATAGTTTTACCCCGCGCTCGCCCACAACCGTGTCGTACTTCAGTTCGAATTTTTCGACAAACTCTTCTACGTGCGCGATGCGACTGACGGCTTGAATCTCTTCACGCGTGGCATGTGGTTTCGAGAAGCCGATGTTTTCCGCAATGGTTCCGTCGAAGAGAAAGTTGTCCTGCATTACGACTCCGAGATAAGAGCGGAAGTCGCGCAGGCGCAGAGTGTTCAAGTCCTTGCCGTCCACTTTGATGATGCCCGAAAGCGGATGGTTAAAGTTCATCGCGAGACTGATCAGCGTGCTCTTGCCTGAGCCGCTGGAACCAACCAGCGCCGTCGTCGAACCGGCTGGGGCTTTGAACGAAACGTTTTTGAGGACCGGCACGCCTTCGTTGTATTCGAACCAAACGTTCTCGAATTCGATCTCGCCCGCAACTTCGGGCAGCGGTTCGCGAAAGGCGTCCTGGTCATCTTCGGTTTTCATGTCCATCACTTCGCGAATGCGATCGAGCCCGGCGAAGGCTTCGGTGATCTGAGTGCCGATGGACGCAAACTGGATCAGCGGCATCGCCATCATTCCGGTGAAGAGGACGTACATGAACAGATCGCCGATCGTCATTTTCCCGCTGACAACCGAAGGTCCGCCCACCAGAATAATGATTACGCCAAACGCGCCAATTACCAGGGATGAGAACGCGGTGGTGGCGGAAACGCCGGTCATGGATTTGGCGATGTTACGGAAAAGCTTGTGCGCGCCGCGCGCAAAGGTGATCTCTTCGCGCTTCTCGGCGGTGTAGGCTTTGACGATGCGGATGCCGCCGAGCGATTCAGCCAAACGTCCCGTGAGTGTCGCCGTTATCTCGCCGCGTTCGCGAAAGAGAGGTCTGAGCCGCGTGAAAGCAAAAGCGAGAGCAGCGCCGAACGTCCCCAGCACCAGAATCGTGATCGAAGTCAGCCGCCAGTTGAGCCAGAACAAAACACAGAGGGCCACAACCGCGGTGATTAAACTGCCAACCAGTTGCACCAACCCGGTGCCGACGAGATTACGAATGCCCTCTGCGTCGTTCATGATTCGCGAAATGAGCTTGCCGACCTGGGTCGAGTCGAAATAGCTGACCGGCAGACGGGCAATCTTGGCCTGCACCTTCTTGCGCATTTCCGTGATGGCGCGCTGGGCGGCGACACCCAAAACCTGTGACAGGCTGAAACTGGTGAGGGCTTGAATAATGGTGGCGGCGCCCGCGGCGATGGCGATCTTCCAAAGCAGATCGACGCGTCCTTTGACGATCACCTGATCGATCAGGAACTTGGTCGAGGCGGGCAGTACCAGGCCCATTGCCTGGTTAATCAGCATCAGCACACCGCCGAGCAGCAGACGGCGCCGATGCGTCCAG
>DATANW010000208.1:0-31681 GCA_036266055.1 Pyrinomonadaceae bacterium
GATCGCACCGGATTCAGAGGCGACGCGCGCAATTCGCTGCGACCGTTCGTGCCGTTGTTGCAGTCGTTCAGTGACGAAACCAAGTTCCGCGAGTTCTACAAACAGAATTCCGCGTTCTACCAGGAACAGATCGCGTTCTATCGCGACACGGCGAACATTGCCGAGATGAAGCGCTGGCTCGACAAGAACTTTCCGAGCTCGAGCAGCTACGACACTTACAAGATCGTCTTCTCCCCACTCGTCGCTTACAACCAGTCGACCACGTGGTTTGAGAGCAACGGTTTTCGTGAGCTGCAACCGCACGTCAACTTTCCTTATCCGCAGGACGTGAAGCGTTCTTACGAACCGGGCTCGGAAGCGGGCATGAACGTCTTTCGCGGCAACATCGTCTTCACCGAGATCAATCACGGCTACATCAATCCTGAGGCGGAAAAGTACGCCGATCGGATTATGAAAGCGATCAGCAATCGCGACCGTTGGGTTTCGACTTCGCGGCCCGCCGGTTATTACGCGGGCATCGGGACTTTCAATGAGTACATGAACTGGGGCCTCGTGAGCTTGCGTCTGATCGACTACGCCCCCAGGGACGAGCAACCGAAGATGATTGCCGCCGTCGATAACATGATGACCAATCGCCGGGGCTTCCCGATGTTCACGGAGTTCGACAAGTTTCTGGTCAACCTCTACCGCACCCGCCCGCCGGGCACCACCATCGACGACCTGTATCCCCAGATAATCGCCTGGTTTGAAAGAAACAATCGTTGACGACGCTGGCCTGTAGTAAACTGCGGGTACCTCACCGCCCCGCCGAAAAGGAGAACCAGCATGAAAGTCGGTGTGTTGATGTGTGCGCTGATGCTGGCGGCTTCAGTGTCGCAGGAGACGAGCGTTCAGAAGGCCGGTTTCGCAGAGGCAAACCGCGTCGGGGAGCCGCCCCAGGTGACGTTCTTTATGTTTTCAACCTCGTACGGCAACTACGTTATTAGCCAGTACGGCCTCGGTGAAGTCGGGACACCTCGCCGGAACTTACAGTTCCTTCTGAAAGTCGGAATGACCGGGCGTGTCAAGCGAATGTATTTCCAGGAGTACGAGGGCGATCTACTGTTGTCGTTTGAAGTCGGCGACACTGGGTATGTGAGGAGAATGAATCAGCAGACCCGGAAAATGCGGTGGCTGACGCCAGTTGATAGAAGCGTTGTGGACCACTGTGTGGTTGAAGGCGCCGAGGTGCATTGCGGAGCCGGCGATAAGTTGACGAAGATCGATCTCAATAAGGGCGGTCTTGTGAGTTCGAATTAATCACGTGGATTTCTTCTTCGTCATCCGGTTCATCGTCTTGACGGACGCCCGAATGAGCTTCTTGAGCGTCGGCACGTGAACATCCGACAGCCGCTTGATGTACAGGCACGACTTGCCCGTGCTGTGTTTCCCCAACTTCGCCATTAACTCAGGGAATTGTGATGGGCCCGGCAAGAGGTAGATCGTGAGATCCTTCTTGCGTGGTGAGAAGGCTGCGATGGGCCAATCGCCCTCATGACCGCTCGCGTACTTGTAGTGTTGAGTACCAAAGCCGACGATGCTCGGTCCCCACATCACCGGCTTCTCACCTGTGATCTCCTCCATTATCCGAGCGACCTGGCGGCAATCCTCGCGTCTCGTCTCATCGGGTATGTTCTCGAAGTACTTTTCCACGCTTGCGTCGGTGGGCTTGGTTTTTTGTTCGGCCACTGATCGCTCCTTTATCGGGTCGTCGGATACTTGATGCCGAGTTGTTCGAGATACGTGTCGTACTTCGAAGGATCGTAGTAAAACTTCCGCATCTGCTCGCGATACGTGTCCATGATCCGCTTGTTCAGATAAGTCGGCGGTTTATCGGTTGCCGAGATTAGCGGCTGATACTTCGTATCCTTCGTCTGCACTTCGCGGAAGTACTTCCACGACTGCTCGACCAACTGCGGGTTCGTCAAAAGATCAATCACCGTCATGCCGACAACCTTCGCGCCGGCAATCACGCCTTTGTGCGCGATCGGCGTAGCCATCGTGACGGCGTTGGCCCAGTTGTGACCCGGCAGCCCCGGAATGTTCGACGGATAACGAATGGTGATTGTCGGCAGGTTCCACGAGACGTCGCCGATGTCGTCAGAACCGCCGCGGTTTCGCTGTTCGTCAGGAACCGGTCCGGCGAGATCTTCGAGCTGTGTTGCCAATCCCTGTTCGCGCGACTTCAACTCCTTTTGCAACGCCTTCGCCAGCGTTTGATCAGCGTCGCTCCATTGCGGCAGACCGACTTCCTTGATGTTCGCGTACGCGGCTTCGGCCATGGGCCGGTTGAAGTGTTGCGGCCAGGCTGAACCCAACACGCGCGAGGTTACGGTCGTGTCGGTCATCATCGCGGCGCCTTGCGCGATCTTGTCGCCGATCTCGCGCATGCGTTGGATGTGTTCGTAATCGAGCTCGCGGAAGTAGTACCAAACACTCGCCGACTGCGGCACGACGTTCGGTTGATCGCCGCCGTTGGTGATCACGTAATGCGAGCGTTGCTGCGTGCGGAGATGTTCGCGACGGAAGTTCCAGCCGGCGTCCATCAATTCAACTGCGTCGAGCGCGCTGCGTCCCTGCCACGGCGCGCCCGCGGCGTGCGCGCTCTCACCTTTGAAGAGATATTCGACCGATACCAAACCAGTCGCCGCCGCCTGGCCCCATGAGGTGCCGAGGTTGTTCCCGACGTGCGTGAAGATCACGACGTCGACGTCTTTGAAAACACCCTCGCGCACGAAGTACGCCTTCCCGGCAACGAGTTCTTCGGCAACGCCGGGCCACACTTTGATCGTGCCCGGAAGTTTGTTGCGTTCCATCTGACGTTTGACGGCGATCGCGGCGAGGATGTTGAGCGGGACGCCGGAGTTGTGACCTTCGCCGTGCCCGGGCGCGCCGTCGATTAGCGGATCGTGATAAGCGACGCCGGGTTTCTGCGATGCTTGCGGAATACAGTCGACGTCCGAACCGAGCGCGATAACCGGTTTGCCCGAACCATACGTCGCGATCCACGCAGTAGGAATACCGGCGATACCACGTTCAATCTTGAAGCCTTCCTTCTCGAGCACTCCTGTCAAGTACTTCGACGTCTCGACTTCCTGAAATCCCAGCTCGGCGAAGCTGAACACCATGTCGACCATCACCTGCGCCTGTTTCGACATGCCGTCGATGTCTTTCACGACCTGCGCTTTGTAATCGTTCGCAGGAAGAGAACTATTGAACAGGAGTGCCAGAACAAAGATCGAGGCGAAAAGTTTTGTCATGCGGGCTCCTATGTTTACACGGATTAGACGAAACTAATTCCAGTTGTATTTGCGGTACTGCGGGTCTTTGTCGAGCTCGTACTGCTTCAGAAACTCCCACGCCGTTTGATTGAACTTCGCGGCCTTATCGTAATACCAATGATCGTGGTTCGCGATCTCGATCAGGTCGACGGTGAAGCCGGCCTCCTTCAGAGCGTCGCGCGTGGCTCGACAATACTTGACTGGGACCATCTGGTCGCTGTCGCCCACCTGCATCGAGATCGGAATCTTTCGCTTGGCGAGTTCGATGAGATCCATGTCCTGGCCCGTCAGCGCGCCTGCATGAATCGCGACGGCCGCGAAATACTCCGACTCCATCAGGCCCATGTGAAGCGAAAACGAAGCGCCGGCCGAGTGGCCGAAAAGATACACCCGACGCGGGTTGATTGGATACTTCGTTTTTAGCTCCTCGACCAGGTCGTGCAGGAAGTCTGGTCCATCCTGCGGCGATCCCCAGCCGCGCAGGTTCGTCGCGTCAGGTCCGGCGATGATGATGTTTTCTTTCTTCGCGTAGTCTTTCCACTTCTCGACGAGCGTCACGCCGGTGCGACCCGATCCGTGCAGCATCACGATCAACGGAGCGGGCCCTTTGATGGTCGACGGCACGTAGAGGTAATAAGCCCGCTCCTTTCCCTTCGAAGTGATCAACTCCTTCGTGATGTCGTCTTTTGCGAAGGTCGAGGAAACACAGATCAGTAAAACCAATAAAGCAAGATGAGTTTTCATTTCGCAGGCTCCTTAACCAGCGGCAACTCAATGAAACTCTGGCGGCCGGAAGCGTTGTAGATCCGTTGAGTCGCTTTGCGATAGTCCTCGGGCTTGGCCCAGAAGATGTTGTTCACAAACGTCTGTGGATTGCGATCGTAGAGTGGAAACCAGCTTGACTGAATCTGCACCATGATGCGGTGACCCGGCAGAAATACATGGTTCGCCGTCGGCAACGCGAAGCGATAAAGCAGGGGAGTGTTCGCCGCGATCGCTTTAGGAAACTCGAGACTCTCGCGATAACGCCCGCGAAACACGTCGGCCGAGATCATCAACTGATACCCGCCCATGTTCGGTTGGCTCGCAACCTGATCGGGATAGACGTCGATCAGTTTGACGACCCAATCGGAGTCGGTGCCGCTCGTCGACGCCATCAGATTCGCAATCGGTTCACCGCTGATCTTCACCGGCGCCGTCAACACTTCCGACGTAAAAACGAGCACGTCCGGACGTCCCGACTGCTCGCGTTGGTCGTCGACCAGCCAACGAGACCAACTCGTCGCATCAATTGGGCGCGCACGAAACGGAACTGGTTTCGATGGATCCGACACGTATTCCTCGTAACCCGGTTCCGCCGTCTTCGCCGTGAAGCTCGCCTGCAAACCGGCGTTCAGGTAAAGCGGCGTCGGTTTGACTGTGCAACCCTTCTCACATCCGGCGGGCCATTGCGACAGGCGGTGCCACGTATTCGTTCCGGTTTCAAACGCGGTGACGGGTGAGATGTCCATCGGAGGCGCACCGTCTTTCAGATAATGATCGAGAAACGGCCGCAGTATGTCGCGCCGAAACGTCAGCGACGTATCGCTGTTGAACTTGATCGCGCCAAGCGCGCTGCCGTCGCGGATCTCCTGTCCGTGGTGCCATGGACCAAGCACCAGAAACACCTTGTCGTTGTTTGTGTCTTTCGGCTCGATCGCTTTGTAGACGGCGATGTCGCCGTAGATGTCTTCCTGGTCCCACAAACTGTGCACCAGCATCACCGGAACGTTCAGCGGTTGCGCGCCGAGGATCTTGTCTACTGCCTGATCGCGCCAGTAAGCGTCGTAACTCGGATGCTCGAGGAGCTTGCGCCAGAAGCCGACTTGTTCGAGTCCACGACGGCGACCGAGTTCGCCTGCGGATCCGGCTTCCATGAACATGTCGTAATCGTCGAAGTGGCTGGTCCACCAGGTGACGTCGTTGGCGCGCGTCGCCTCCTGGTCGTAGATGTAACTCATGCCTTGCTGGCGAAACGCGCCGTTGTGAAACCAGTCGTCGCCCATCCAGCCGTCGACCATCGGATTCATCGGCACGGAAACCTTCAGCGCGGGGTGTGGATTGATCAGCGCCATCAGCGGCAGAAAACCGTCGTACGAAATGCCGAGAATGCCGACTCGCCCGTTGCTCTCGGGGACGTTCTTCACGAGCCAGTCGATCGTGTCGTAAGTGTCGGTCGGATGATCGACGTTCGTCGGGTTCTGTGGACCACGAACGGGACGGTTCATCACGTAGTCGCCTTCGGAGCCGTACTTGCCGCGAATGTCCTGGACCACGCGAATGTATCCGCCTTCGACGATCACGTCGGTGGCGTTGTCGTACCCCTGAAGAATCGAACCGAGGTCCGAACTGTTCGCGTGGCTCGTCAGCCCGTTGGCGTCGTACGGCGTGCGCGTGAGCAGCATCGGCGCATTGCGAGCGCCTTTCGGTACGAGGATGACGGTGAACAACTTCACGCCGTCGCGCATCGGGATCATCGCCGTGCGACGCACGTAGTTGAAACCGGCGTTCGTCGGTACGACTTTGTCCGGCGTTTCGCTGGGCAGAGTCTTAACTTGCGCTGCTATCGGCGTACACAACAGCAGCAGAATCACGAATGATTTCATATTGGATTGTCCTCAGTTGCTTTGACAACAAGTCGGTTTCAGCGGCATCGCCGGCACTCCGTTTTGCAGCGGCTTCGCCGCCTGATGTGCGGCGCGGCTATGCCTCGCCGTGCCCAGTTTGTAAACCATTGGGGCTCTGCCCCTCGTTCGGCCTCTGGCCCATTCAGCGCAAAGCCCGAACGAGCGGCGAAGCCGCAGCGTTATGGGAGTCTTAACGGCGAGGCATAGCCTTCGCCGCACATCAGGCGGCGAAGCCGCAACGTCAAGCCAATAATCTTTTGTGTAAAGCCGGTCCTCAGTATTTCACGAATTCGAACTTGAGTCGCAAGCTAAGTCCTTGACTGTTGAAGAACGTCCCGAACTGTTGGCTATCAAGGTTGTTCTGAACATCGCGCGGGTTCCAGTGGTTTGTGATGTTGAAGATCGTCAGACCAGCGCGCCCGCGATACCTCTTGCCGCGAAAGGGAATCGTGAGTCCTTTCGTGACGAGCAGATCGAACGACATCAGCGAGGGAAAGCGTCCGCCTTCGTTGCGTGGCCCGACGAAGTCCTGCTGCTCGTTTATCAAGGAGAACGGAAAACCACTGCGCCAGTCGACCACCGGTGTCGCAACCACATCCCACGGCAGCGCAAACTCACCCCAGAAGAGCATCCGGTTGGGAGCGTCGAAAGGCTGCTTCCCGTATTCATCCGGACGAATGACCGCTTGTCTTAGGTTGCCGAAATAGTGGTTGAAGTCGTTCAGGTTGCCGCGCGCCTGCGAACGCACGTACGACAGGAAGATGTTGCGACCCTCCTGAAAGCGGAAGCGGGCAACGGCCTGCAACTCTCGATAGCGTGACCGCCCAGAGTTTAGCAGCAACAGGCGTCCGTTGTTCAAGGTTGCGGAGTCGACTGCGGGTTCGAGGACGGAATCGCGGTGGGTGCTGCGCTCTTCGTAACCGAGCCGCAGCAACAGCCGTTGAGTGAGCTCATGATCGACCTGCGCATTCCACGCGACGCTGTAAGGATTTTTGAAATCAGCCGATGGGGTGTTCAGCAACAGGCGTGGCCCATCGAGGATCGTCGTACCGTTGTTTGCGAAAGTAGTGACGATGAAGTCCTGGTACTGTGCGAACGAACCGACGTTCAGCGGGATCTTGTCGTAGAACAGACCGACGCCGCCGCGCACGACCGTGCGGCCGTTTGCCGCTGGAACGAGTACGACACCGAGTCGCGGGGCGAGGTTGTTTTCTCTGCCGATCCGATCGCGGTCGTAACGCAGGCCGAGATCGATCACGACACGCGGGTTTACGATCCACTTGTTCTGCACGAACGCTGAGATCTCATGCTGGTTTTGTGCGAGATTGCCGGTGCCGGCGAAATTGATCTGCTGGTACGTCGTGCCGTCAGCGCGCACGATGGTAACGGGTGCGCTGCGATCGCTGCCGGTGAATGTTGTGTAACTGTAGTTGATGCCTACCTTGAACGCGTGCGAGCCGCGCCAGTTCACAGGCGCGAAGTTGTAGATCTCGAGCAACTCGTAGCGACGGCTTTCGCGATGTTGGCGATCGAACCAACCGCCGAAGTTTCGTTCCGGAGTGATCTCGTAAGGTGCGGCGCTGTTGCCGAAGATGTCGCCGTCAAACTGTTTGACGCTGAAGCTCGATTGCAGCAGTGCGCCTCCCTTGAACGTCGCCTGCTCGTTGAAGGCGAGGAACCAGCCGCGCTGGTGAAAGTTCGCAGTCGTGTCGGACGGGTTGAACGTGTTGAGATTGAAAAACTCCTGCTTCTGCGGAAAGAGCGAAAAGCTCGCGGTCAGCCGGTTGTTAGAATTGATGACGTAATCGAGACGGGAAAAGGAGTCGAAACTCTCGCGCTGGATGTCGCGCTGACGTTCGTCGAGTGCTTCGAGACTCGGAACGTTGGTGCGCACGAAACGATATTCGAGACTCTGAAAGAAGAAGAGCTTGTCTTTCTTGATTGCACCGCCGACGGCGATGCGCGGCGTTGCGGCGCCGATGCCGAAGAGTTTGCCGTCGCGCCAACGTGGCCGCGGTAGTACGCCAGTGAAAAGGTAACGCAAGTCGTTGGTGCCGGATCGTGTTTCGATCGTCGTCACCGCGCCCGTGAACTTTCCGTACTCCGCCGAGTACGGATTCGAGTGGACTTGAACTGTTTCGACTGCTTCGAGCGGGAGTTCGATCGCCGGTGTGCCCGTCCAGGGATCCGTCACGTTCAGACTGGAAACGAGAATGCCGCTCTGACTCGGTCGCGTGCCTTTGATGTTCAGGTTTCCGTCAGGCCCGCGCACGACTCCGGGCAACAACGGCAGCGCGTCTTGAAACTTCTGATCGATCAGAGGCGCGTCGCGCAGGGACTGTTGAGTGATGGTGGAAGGAGTCGTCGATTCCGTGCGGTTAGCTTCGGTTGGGTCGCTGGTGACGGTGACAGTCTCGCTCACCGGCACTGGTTGCAAGAGCGCATCGTGTTCGACAGTCGCGTCGATCTGAATGCTGATCTTCTGCTCGTACTTCTTGAACCCCTGATACTCAACAGTCAGGAGATAGTTGCCCGCGAGTAGACCGGTGAAACTGTAAGCGCCTTCGAAATCAGCGACGGTCTCGAGCTTTTTGTCGCCGAGTCGCTCGCCGCTGAGATTCACGACCACGCCGGGCAGCGCTCGTCGTTGATCGGGTATGTCGGCGACGATCTTTCCTCTGATGCTACCGCCCTGCGGCGCACCGACGGCAAGAATAAAAAAGGTGATTAATGCGAGGGTTCCCGTGATTCCTTGAAACATCGGCGCTAGGTTAACACGAATCAAAACTACTGGTCGCGTTTGACTTTTGCCGAGCGGAGCAGCTATAAGCCTGACACCTTGGCCCAGTAAAAAAGGAGTACCTCCCATGAAGAGCATTGCATGCGCTTCGCTTGCAGCTTTGCTGCTCGTGAGTCTTGCGCTCCCAAGCCTGACTCTAGCTTCCGCAGATGGACCATCAGCCAGCGGCTCGTTTCAGTTCTCGCTCGATGACGGACAACTCAGAAATCTCGAGTTTAACGCCCGCGTTCAGAACAACGGCCGGACGATCGGCGAGATGACTTTCAGCGACCAGGCCGCCGTGCCCGTTCCCGATCCCGACGACACGACCGCGATCAACAGCCCCGGTGCTGTGATGACGGCGAAGTTCGACTGTTTGCAGATCGAGGGGAACCGCGCCGTGATGAGCGGTGTGATCTCCGAGTCAAACATCGCCAACGCGCTCGGATTGCGCGTGTTGCTGGTGGTTGAAGACAACGGAGAAGGCGTGAACATCCCAACGCCCGACAAGCTCACGTGGGGCGTCTATCAATCGTCCAACACCAGCTGGACACCGAAAGACGCCGAACGCGACGACGACAACGGCGCGAGCCTGAAGTGGATCGCCAAAGATGCCGAGCGTGAAGACGACCCCGGCGTGCCGTCAAATCAGAGCAAAGAGATCGGCTGCAAGAGTTTTCCGCTTTCGTCGTACTCGTTCGTCGACATCAAACACGGCGGCGGCAACGTCCAGGTGCAGCCGTAGCAGTCAATGCGCGGATTGCTTCTTCTTTTTTCCGATTGCGAACAAGCTTTCCGACGAACGCACGTACATCACGCCGTCTGACAACGCGGGCGTCGCCATCAACAGTTCTCCCATCGTGTTCGTCGCGACATGGGAGAACTTGTCGCCGGCCGCGACCACGATAATCTCGCCGTCTTCGTTCGACAAATAAATCTTCCCGTCAGCAGCCACGGGCGACGCGCTGAAGCCGCTGCCGATCACCGGCAGTCGTTGTCGATACAACTCGTCACCCGTTTTCAGGTTGTAAGCGTCAAACGTCCCGTTGTTCGCCAACACGTAAAGAATGCCGTTGTAGATCAGCGGCGTCGGCATGTACGAACCGCGACCGGTCCGACTCCAGACAACGGCATCGCTACTCGTCTTCCCTTCAGGCAACGTCAGGTCGCCGCGCGCACCTGCTTTAAGGACGAAGATCGGTCGTTCTGGTCCACGTCCACTGGCGACGACAAGCATGTCGCCGGAGAAGATCGGCGTCGGCGCGGTGATCTTGGAGCTACGGCCGAGTCGCCACAATTCTTTTCCCGTGCGTGGATCGTAACCGCGAATGAAGTTCGACGCGTTGGTTACAAGCTCCTCGCCGTTCGCCGTCGTGACAACCGTCGGCGATCCCCACGACGGAATCTCGTCGCGATCGGTTTTCCAAACCGTTTTGCCGGTCTGCGCATTGAACGCGATGATGAACGAGTCAGTCTGCGTGTCGCACTGGAGTATGACGAGATCTTTCCAGATGATCGGCGAACTCGCTGTGCCCCATTCGTAGGTCGGAATGTCGTACGCGCCTGCATCCATTCGTCCGAGATCGACCTTCCAGAGCAAGCGTCCCTTCATGTCGTAGGTGTAAAGACCTTGCGAGCCGAACCAGGCGACGACTATGCGGCCGTCGGTAGCCGGCGTGGAGTTCGCGTACGTCGCTTTGATGTGACGCTTCTCGCGCGGCTCGCCCTGGTACGCTACCTGTTCCCAAACAATCTTTCCGGACTGCTTGTCGAGCGCGTAGATCATCCACCTGTGTTGTGAGTGGTCCTTCGACGCATCGCCATCGCCGTAGAGTCCGGGTTTGAAGGTTGCTTTCGGATCGCTGCTGACGGCGCTGGTAACGAACACCCGATTGCCCCAAACCACGGGGCTCGAATGCGCGAGGCCGGGAATCTTCGTGTGCCACAGGATGTTCTCGCCGGTCTTGGCGTTCCACTGGTCGGGGAGATTTTGTCCTTCGGCAACACCCGACGCCTGTGGTCCACGAAACGATGGCCAGCTTCCTTTTGCCGGCGTAGCTTTCAAACTAGACGCAGGCGCGCCGGGTGTCAGGGTGATTTGTCGCGGAGCCATCGCGACGGTCTCGGTTGCGGGACGCCAGTTGCTGCGATCGAGAATCATCCTGCGCGGCACGCATTCGTCGGAAATCACGTCGAACGACATGTGCGCGCTCTGAACGTTGACGCGATACTTGGCCGCACGATCGCAACCGTTGGGCGCACCGGGTATCACGAGCTCCAGCTCCTCGCCGGTTTTGGTCCAGTTGCCTTTGAGCTTGGGCCAACCGGAGCCTTCGATCGTAAACGTGCCGCCCGGATCAAACTGCGCGGTGAATGCGCCAAACTTCATCGGATCGGAAGGAAGACCGGACGCGGTCGCCTTCTGTTTCTGATGTGTCTCGATGTACTTCTTCGCAAACTCGACCAGATGCGCTCCTTCGCGCAGGTTGCCGATCTTGTTGGCCTCGGCTTCGGCGTCTTCAAACTTCCAACCATCACGCAGAACACGTCTGATCAGCCAAAACCCCGCGACGCGAATCGCTGCGGTGCAATGGATGAACGCCGGCCGATTTGCCGGATCGTCGGTGATCTTTAGAAACTCGTCTACCTGTTCATCCTTCGGGTCGCGGTAAACGACAGGGATGTTGAAGTAGCGCAGGCCGAGTTCTTTTGCCTTTGCTTCTTCTTCTGCGGCGCGATGCTCGCTCGGCTGGCGGAGGTTGATGATCGCTTTGACGCCGTCCGCCTTGAGTTTTTCGAGGTGCTCGAGTCGCGGCTGTCCGCCCGTGCAGAACTGTTCGTTCACGCGCAGGAAGTTTCTGATCGGACCAGTTTCGTCCTGCGCTCTAATCACTGAAACAGAGAACAAAACCATCGTTAAGCCAAGGATTATGTTTTTCATAGGTGTTTCTCCGGCGAGAATTCGTGGGGAATTCTATATACCGAGCACGACCCTCGCAATGACTGGCGAGTTGGCGAGCAGCATCGTCAGCCACGTGCTGCGGCGGTGCAGATCTTCTGCCAGGTACAACATGCGTGGCGGAAAGTAGATCAGCAACGCGATGAAGCTCAGAAAACCGATTCGGCCGATGAGCTCAGCGACGCCGGATGGTGGTCCAATCCCCGACATCGTCAGCAGGTTCCAGGCAACCTGAAAAAGGATCATGTTTACGAAGATGCAGATATCGCCGAGCACCTCGCTTTCCGGGCGTTGCAGAAACTCAAACTTCCGTGGACGTTGTGGCGGAGAGAAGTATTTGTAGATCAGGACCGTTTGCACGATCGTCAGGATCATTCCGCCGAATATGAGCGGCAGGAAGATGGCCTCGTTTTCCAACAATGCCTTGCCGAAGATGATGTCTCCGAGACCGGCGACAATGACGCACATCAGCACCAGGTTCAGAGAGAGATAAAAGATCGGATTGAACAAACAACCGTATGCCCCGTCGAACTCCGTTTCAAAACTTTGGTTCCTTTCTTTCCAGCGCTGCTGAAAATGCCGCCGCTTAAGAACGGCGCCCGCCGCAGGGAGGATCCACATGCCGAGCGCGATGAGTGACAGCGCGAGTTTTGCGAAAGGCTCTTCGGCAGAAACGTGGCTGAAGAGATCGATGAACAGTCCCGTCAGCTTTCGCATCAGGAAGAGGTTTGCTACGAACACGACGAGGTCCAGTAACAACCCTCGATTCGATTCCGTGAACAGATTGGCGAGAGCGTAACGCAGGTCGGGGCGCTTCATCTACAGGTTATCGGGTCAACTGTCGATACTTGATCCGGTGTGGAATTTCCGCGGCTGGTCCGAGGCGCGTCTTCTTGTCCTCTTCGTAATCCGAGTAGTTTCCCTCGAACCAGAAGACTTTGCTGTCGCCTTCGAACGCGAGAATGTGCGTCGCGATGCGATCGAGAAACCAGCGATCGTGCGAGATCACCACGGCGCAGCCAGCGAAGCTTTCGAGTGCTTCTTCCAAAGCGCGCAACGTGTTCACGTCGAGATCGTTTGTCGGTTCGTCGAGCAGTAAAACGTTTGCGCCTTCTTTCAGCATCTTCGCGAGATGCACGCGGTTGCGTTCGCCGCCCGAGAGCATGCCGACCTTCTTCTGCTGGTCGGATCCTGAAAAGTTGAAGCGCGCGACGTAAGCGCGTGAGTTGACCTCGCGATTGCCGAGTTTCAGTGACTCCTCGCCGCCGGAGATCTCTTCCCAGATTGATTTCTGCGCGTCGAGTGTGCGGCTCTGATCGACGTAAGCGAGCACGACTGTGTCGCCTTTGCGAATCGTGCCGCTGTCGGGTTCTTCCTGGCCGGTAATCATCCGAAACAAAGTCGTCTTGCCGGCGCCGTTTGGCCCAATCACGCCCACGATGCCACCGGGCGGAAGCGCGAACGTCATGTCTTCGACGAGCAGCTTTTGTCCGTAACTTTTGCTCACGTCGTCGGCTTCGATCACGACGTTGCCCAGACGCGGTCCGGCGGGAATGTGAATCTCGAGATCCTCGCGACGTTTTTCACTCTCCTGGCGTAGCAGGTCTTCGTAGGAATTGATTCGCGCTTTGCCCTTCGCGTGTCGGGCTTTGGGTGACATGCGAATCCATTCGAGCTCGCGTTGCAGAGTTTTCTGACGTTCAGTTTCTGACTTCTCTTCGCGCCGCAATCGTTCCTGTTTCTGTTCCAGCCACGACGAGTAGTTTCCTTTCCACGGGATGCCGTGACCGCGATCGAGTTCGAGGATCCAGCCGGCGACGTTGTCGAGGAAGTAGCGATCATGAGTGACGGCGATGATCGTTCCGGCGTAGCTCTGCAAGTGATGTTCGAGCCACGCTACGGATTCGGCGTCGAGGTGATTGGTTGGTTCGTCGAGCAACAGGATGTCGGGTTTTTGCAGCAGCAGACGGCAGAGTGCGACGCGTCGACGTTCGCCGCCGGAAAGAATTTTCACTGGCGTTTCCGGAGGCGGGCAGCGCAGGGCGTCCATCGCCATTTCGAGACGTGAGTCGAGGTCCCAGGCCTCCTGCGCGTCGAGTTTCTCTTGCACCTCGCCTTGTCGTTCGAGTAGCGCCGACATCTCATCGTCGCTCATCTCCTCGCCGAACTTCGCGTTGATCTCTTCGAACTCTTTCAGCAGATCGACTGTTTCCTGTACGGCTTCTTCGACGACCTCACGCACCGTGCGCGCATCGTCGAGCAGCGGCTCCTGTTCGAGATAACCGACGCTGAATCCCGGCGAGATCACCGTCTCACCATTGAAGTCCTTATCGACACCCGCGAGTATGCGCAGCAGCGACGACTTGCCCGATCCATTCAGACCAATGACGCCAATCTTCGCGCCGTAGAAGTAAGAGAGATAAATATCCTTCAGGACAGGCTTCTTGTCGTAAAACTTGCTGACGCCGATCATCGAGTAGATGACTTTGTTTGGTTCTGTGCTCATAAATCTGTAGGTCTATTCCTAACACGGATAAGACAGATCTTAAAACCGGAGATCGTTATTTCTTCAACAGTTCACGTGCGTGGCGGCGGGCGGTGTCGGTGATTTCGGCGCCGGTGAGCATGCGGGCGAGTTCTTCGATGCGGCCGGAACGGTTCAGTTTAGAGAGGGCGACCTGGGTGCGGCCGTCGATGACGGCTTTTTGGACCGCGAGGTGGCTGTCGGCGAACCGGGCGATCTGCGCTTGATGGGTGACGCAGAGCACCTGGTTTGTTTCGGATAGTTTCCTGAGCTTGATGCCGACTGCTTCGCTGACACGCCCGCCGATGCCGGAGTCGATTTCGTCGAACACGATCGTGCGCGGAAATTCGGTGGCGTTCGATACGGTCTTCAAAACAAGCATGAGACGCGATGCTTCGCCACCGGAGGCGACGCGAGCGAGCGGTTTGAGATCTTCACCAGCGTTTGCCGAGAAATAAAATTCGATATGGTCGGCGCCCTTTGGCCCAGCGGAGTCGCCAAGATCGGAAATCTGGATTTGAAACCGCGCGTGGTCCATTGCCAGCTCGCCGATGCAGGTCTCGACAGTACGCTCGAATTTCTTCGCTGCTCGCACACGTTCCCGATGCAGCTTGCCTGCCCGGTCGAGATAACGTGTGCGCGCGGCCTCGACTCCAGCACTCAACTCCCGCTCACGCTCATCCGACGTCTCGATCTGCCGCAAACGATCTTGCGAACGCGCGAGATGTTCGAGCGCAGCCGAAATCGAACCGCCGTATTTGCGCTTCAATCGCGAGAGCTCTGCCAGTCGATCTTCAACCTCGGCCAGCCGCGCCGGTGAAAACTCCAACTTGTCAGCGAAGTCACGCAACGAGAACGAAAGATCCTCCAACACGGCCCGCGCATTTTCCAATCCCTCGAGGTAGTCGCGGAAAGTCGCGTCGTATTCGGCCAACTCCGTCACGTCCTTCAGAGTTTGACGAACACGCGCTACAGCCGCATCGTCGTCCTCATAAATCCGTCCATAGCTTGACTGACACAACGCCGTCAGCTTCTCGACATTCCCCAGGCGCCGGCGTTCTTCTTCCAAACGCTCATCCTCGCCAATCACCAACTGCGCGCGTTCCAGCTCTTCAATCTGAAACTTCAGTGTGTCGACGAGTTGAAACTTTTCCGAGTCATCACGCCGCAACGCGTCGAGCTCGCGTTGCACGCCCGTCCACGCCCGGTGAGCTTCGGCAACCTCGTCACGCAAACCGTTACTGATCGCGAACGAATCGAGCAGCTCGAGATGCGTCTGTGGATTGAATAGCGTTTGCTGATCACCCTGGCCGTGAATGTCGACCAGAAACTCGCGCAACTCACGCAATAGCGAATGCGTCGCCAGTTGATTGTTGATGAAGATTTTGTTGCGCCCTGTCGCTGAGAGTTCGCGTCGAATGATGATCTCTTCCGAACCCGAAACACCCGCGCCTTCAAGCAACCGTTCGAGCTGCGGGTTTGGACCAACGACAAACAGCCCCTCGATCGATCCACGGTCCGCGCCCGACTTCAACAAGTCACTCGTAAACCGCCCGCCAATCAACACACCCAGCGCGTCGACGATGATCGACTTGCCCGATCCGGTTTCGCCCGTAAGCAGATTGAGCCCAGGTTCAAACTCAACCTGAAGCTCGTCGATCAGCGCGATGTTGGAGATATTGAGGAATTGAAGCATTCCGGCGCACAGATTACGCAGAACGAAACAGATTATCAATCTGTATGTTCTGCGTAACCTGCTGCCGGGGCTGGTTAGAAGCTGTAACGCAGCGCGAACTGCATCACGCGACCCGCCTTCGTTTCATTCAGCGGGGTTTGAGTTGAGGTGAATTTGCCGAAGTCCGAGGTCGGACTACTCGATCCGAGGTGAGGATCCGTTCCCAAACTCAAATCGGAAATGGTCAAGCCATCAAACCGTTGAGTGTTGGTGACGTTGAAGACCTCCCAGCGGAACTGTAGTTCGTGACCTTCCCAAGGCATCTTGAACGACTTGTACAGTCCCATGTCGAGCGAGATGTAGCTCGGCGCCCGCAGCACGTTGCGATCGCCAACTTCGCCCGGACGAGCCGGACGGAAGCTGCGATACACCGCCTCGGGATCGCTGAAGATATTCGGCGAGCCTTCTTTGGTCGGCGACGATTTCACCGGATTCACTCGCACGCCGTTCGATTGCACGTTCCAGTTTGTGGCCCAAACGCAGCAATCAAATGGAGTTTGAATGGGCAGTCCGCTGTTCCAACGGAAGATTCCGGTAGTTTGCCAACCGCCGACTATCTGGTTGACAACTCCGCCGGCGCCGTTGAAAAAGCGCTTGCCTCGGCCAAACGGAAGACCGACGACCCAGTTCGCGTTGATGATGTGACGGGCGTCGAAGTCCGACGACGAGTAGTTCCGGTCCGGGTCCAAAGCATTGACGATGAACGCCGTTCCATAGCTCGAGGACGCCTGGAGACCCGACGCATTGTCGAACGAATGGCCGTAGGTGTAGTTGAAATCGAACGTGACGTCGTCGCGCAGCCGCTCTCGCAAGCTGATCTGCAACGAGTTGTAGTTTGACCTCGCGACCGTCGAGAACGCCGACAACGCGCCAAACTGTGGTTGATAGAACATGTTGTTGAAGCGTGCCGGACCACCGCCGAACGGACAGGTCGTGCAATCCGGACGATCGTCCCACAACAGTTGCAGGAACGTGTAGTCGATCAAATCGCCGCCGCCGAGAGCTCCCGGCGCGATAAACGCGTAGGCAGCTTGCGTCGGCGTCAACGAAGTGTCGCCCCACCATTCAGGCATGAACGGGAACAGGTTGTTGAAGAACGGAATGTCCCCGATTGAAGTGATCTCGCGATTTGCATAACGGAAGTCGACCAACTGGTTGATAGCTTCATAGTAGGTCATTCCCGACTGCGGATCGCGAATGTTGTTCAGCTGCATGATGTCGCGCGACGCGAGCAGTTTGTGCGCGAAGCGCCCGACGTAGCTGGCTTCAAGCGTCAGACCTTTGCCGAGCTCTCGGCCATAGGACAAGTTGAAGTTGTAGTTGTACGGCGTGGTGATCCCCTGGTCTAACGAAGTCTCGATGCGTTGATCCTCGTCGGACGGAACAGTCAGCGGGAACTGCAACGTCGTCGGGATTGGACCGGACGCGCCGGGGAAGTCCAGCACACGAACGTTGGGATTGAGACCGCCGAACAGTGGTCCAAGTTCACCGTCGACGACGTCGAACGTGTTGGCATTGATATTACGCGCTGACGTAAAGCCGGCGAGATTGTTCAGATCGAAGTTCACCGCGAGTGCGCTGCCGATGCGATCGTACGACATACGGAAGCCGCCGCGGATCACGCTCTTGCCTTCTCGGCCGAAAATCCGGCCAAACGTGTTGTCGCCAAAATCAGGCGACCACGCCACCGAGACCGAAGGCGCCCAGTTGTTCCAATCCTGCTTGTAATAACCGGGTGCGTTGTTGGCCTTGCCGCCGAGCACGAAAGTGATCGGGTCGGTGAATGGTGTGCCGTTGAACGAGCTCGCAACGCGCTGGTTGAAGTAGTCGGTCAGGTTCACGTTCGGAACGACTTGCAGACCGTTCCTTTCGTAGACCGGAGTCGAAGTGGACCAGCGAATGCCGTAGTTGATAGTCAGGTTGGGACGCATACGCCAGGAGTCCTGGAAATAACCTTCGTACTCCTCGGTCGCAAATGAACGATTCGTCGGGGTGCCCACCTGTTGGAGTTGACCGTTCGCGTCATACACCAGGTTCGCACTGTATTGCGAATAGCGACCGATCACCGACGCCAGAGCGTCGCGCAGATCGTTTTGACTTTGGAAATCAGTGAAACCGTCGGTAATGACCGCGCCCGAAGCGTTGTAGAACGAAGGATTGATGATCGCCTCGTCAAACGACGCGCCCAGAGAAACGCGGTTGTTGCGGATCAGGCGGATGTTGCCGCCGAATCCGTACGTGTGATTGCCCTTGATCCACGAAACGTCATCGACGAAGTTGTGGACGGGAGTGGTTCGCTGCAGGGTTCGATGGAAGCCGTTCGGCGAGAAGATGAAGCGGAAGTTGACCCGGTTATCTTCTGAGTCGCCGCCTTGCGTGAACGAGGCGCGAGTGAAGCCGTAGTTGAAACGGTTGACGATCGCGTTCGTGGCCGTCCAGATGTGCCCGAAAGCGAGGCCTTTTGGATGGTTCCAGGTCGTTAACGGCGGCGTGTCGGGAAGGCACTGAATACTGTCACCCGGAACACTGCAATCGGGCGAGAAATACACTGCCTGCGTCACCTGATCGTTTTGATAGTTTCCGCGGACGAATAGCGTTTGACGACTCGTCAGGTTGAAATCGAGCCTGGCGATGTAAGTGTTCAGCTCCGTCGGGGTGCGAGCGTTGAAACGAAAACCGCTCGTGTTCAAGCCGTCGCCGGTGGTCGTGTCGTTTGCCGGGTAACGAGCGGCGGCAGCGGCGAGGAATGAAAGCGCGCCCGGATTGATTCCTGGATTGGCGCCGACTGATGCGTACGTCGCGTTGATTTCGTCAATCGTCAAACAGTTCACGCCTGCCGGGGTGCCGGCCGGACAGCCGGGATCGCTGAAACCGCTTTCAGTGCGATAACGAACGATGCCCTGGCCCAGGGTCGGCAACGGCACTTCACGAACAACGGAAGTCGCTGTCGCTTCGCGGAACCCTTCGTAAGTGAAGAAGAAGAACGCGCGATCGTTCTTGATTGGGCCACCGACTGAACCGCCGAAGATGTTGCGTAACAACTGCGGCCGTTCGACTCCCGCGGCGTTGTTGAAGAAGTCGTTCGCGGTAGTCACTGTGTTGCGGTGAGTTTCGAACAACGATCCGTGCCATTGGTTTGATCCGGAACGCGTGACCAGAGAAATCTGCGCGCCCGATGATCGGCCCTGCTCGGCGTTCGGATTAGTGGTCGTGACGCGAAACTCCTGTAAGGAGTCGCGGGTCACTCTCAAAACGCTCGCAAATGCTTCGTCCGTGATGACGTCGAGACCGTCCTGTTGTTCGTTCACGTCGACGCCGTCGAGCGTGATGTTCGACTGGTCAGCGCGTCCGCCGTTGACGGAGCCACCGCGTGTGACACCAGGTTGCAGTGACAACAGACCGACGACGTTGTTCGCGTTGAGCGGCAACTCGGTAATGCGTCTTCGCTCAAACGAATTTCCCAGGCTCGCATCGCTGGTATTGATTGCAGATTCCGCTGCCGAGGTCACGTCGACTGTTTCTGAGACAGCGCCGATTTCGAGTTGAACGTCGCGAACTGTCGGGGTATCGACAAGTGCCACGAGGCCCGACGCTGAAGCGGTCTTGAAGCCCTGCGCCGAAACTTCGAGTTTGTATGTGCCGGGAGGGATGGCGTTGAATACATAAGCGCCGTCCTCGTTAGTGGTTTGGGTGCGGGTGAAGTTCTTTTCCGGATTGGTGAGGGTGACGTTGGCGCCGGAAACGAGATTGCCATTCGGATCTTTCACCGTACCACGCACCGTGGAGCCGCCTGACTGACCGTAGCTAGTCGAGGCGACGAGGAGCAGAGCAAGCAGTGAAGTGATTTGGAGAAGATTTCGGATGTTCATTAGACAATTCTCCGTGATTGGATTGAAGAGTGGGGGAGACAAAGATGGTGCAGATTTTGCGGATGCAGATATTGTTCCAAGTTGAACCGAATGATTTCTGCTGAGGAATTTGCGTTGAATGCCGGAAAGTGCGGTGCAATGACCCATAAACAACTCCAAAACTTCATAACGATTGCAGATTTTGAACTACGGATCTTTGAATCAGCCGTGCGGAATACCGGATCGGTATGTGTCGCTTCCCAATCGACGTTCGCCTGCGTAGTCGCTGAAACGTAAATGTCGTTTAACTTTATCGACGTTCTGTTGGTCGCTTTGATCGCGTTGAACCTGCTCAACGGTTATCGACGCGGGTTCATTCTTGGAGTGCTCGATCTGGCTGGTTGGGTGCTCGCCCTGGTTGCGGGTTTGCGCTACTACGAACCTGTGTCTCGCGTCATCGGGCGGCTCGAACTGTGGTCCGAAGTCTGGGACCAGCCGATCGCGTTCGTGATTGTGGCCCTGTTTGTCGGCGTGATGGTTCACCTCATCGCGTACGCGTTGCTGAGGCGTCTGTCACCGGAAGTGCACGAGCGGCCGAGCAATCAGGCGCTTGGGCTGTTGCCTGGGCTCGCGAACGGATTGATTACGGCGGCGATCGCTTCAGCGTTGTTGTTGGCACTTCCGTTGAGTGAGGGCATCAGTGAACGCACGCGCGACAGCGTGCTCGTGAATCGTCTCGCAGGTTACGCGCAATCGCTCGAAGCGAGATTGCGGCCGGTGTTCGGCGAGGCGATTGCGCGATCGCTGAACCTGTTGACCGTCGAGCCTGATTCGAACGAACGAGTCACGCTGCCTTTCACCGTCAGCTCTTCGCGGCCACGTCCCGATCTCGAGCAGCGAATGCTGGATCTGGTGAATGCGGAAAGATTCGCGAACGGTTTGCAACCGTTAGTCTTGGATCCGGAGTTGACGGAAGTCGCGCGACGTCATTCAGCGGACATGTTTGCCCGCGGTTACTTCGCGCACGACACACCGGAGGGGCTGACGCCCTTCGATCGAATGAAAGAATCGAAGGTTAATTTTCTGACAGCGGGGGAAAATCTGGCGCTCGCGCCGACGCTCTCGATAGCTCACCGGGGTCTGATGAACTCACCAGGGCATCGCGCCAACATCCTCCGTCCCCAATTCGGCCGGGTCGGCATCGGCATCATGGACGGCGGCATGCGCGGCCTGATGGTCTCTCAAGAATTTAGAAATTAGATCCACGGTGACAAAATTCTTCGGAACTTTTTCCCTCGCCAAACGTCTTATTGACTGAAATTCGAATTTGGTCAGAAGTCAAACATTGTAAAAATGGCAGCAATTGCACCTAAAGAGGCTGTAAAAGACGCGATCCTCGACGCTACCGACCGGCTCCTCGCCCGCTACGGCTACCGGAAAATGACCGTCGAAGACATCGCCTCCGAAGCCCATATCGGCAAGGGCACGATCTATCTTCATTTCACCAGCAAGGAAGAAGTCGTGCTGTCGCACGTCGATCGCATCGTCGATCGACTCAAAGATCGTTTGCGCGAGATCGGCAACTCAGCCGCCCCGGCAGCGGAACGTCTGCGCCGGATGCTGCTCATGCGAGTGATGTTTCGTTTCGACAGCATCCAGCACTACACGCAAAGTCTCAACGATCTGCTGGCGGCGTTGCGGCCGGGCCTGCTCGCGCGGCGCGCGCTCTACTTCGACGCAGAAGCGCAGATCTTTGCTGAAGTGCTGCTGAAAGGTCGTGACGCAGGCGAGTTTCAATTCGACGACGAGCACGCCACGGCGCACGCGCTGCTGCAAGCGACCAACGGTCTGCTCCCTTACAGTCTTAGCACAACAGAACTTGGCGAACGTCAGGACGTGGAACAGCGGACCGCCGACGTCGCCGACTTGATGCTTAGCGGCTTGCTGAGTCGCAAATAAAATCTCGATTTACCAAAAGGAGAATTATTGATGTTTAGACCACCTACCTCTCGGATCTACCTTATCCGGTTTGCCGTCTTGTTGCTTCTGACTTTCGCGCTCGCAAACATCGCGTGCGCGCAGCCGGAGCAACCGGATCTCACGATCGACGCCGCCACGCGCACCCAGGTAATCGACTCGATTCTGAAACGTCTCAACGATTCGTACGTCTTTCCCGAAGTCGCGAAGAAGATGGAGCAGTCGATCAAGGATCGCGCAACGAAGAAGGAATACGATCAGATCACCAGCGCGAAAGAGTTTGCGACCAAACTGACGCAGGACCTGCAAGCTGTAAGCAATGACAAACACCTCCGCGTGCGCTATTCAAGTCAGCCGATTCCCGAACGCGGCGAACGTCGCGAGCCGACCGCGGAAGAGCAGGAACAACGGAAACGCGATCTCACCTGGATGAATCATGGCTTTGGAAAGGTGGAGCGTTTGCCCGGCAACATCGGCTACCTCGAGTTTTTTAACTTCGCTGATGAAGAGCTTGGCGCCGACACTGTCGCGGCCGCGATGAATTTCATCAACGGCACCGATGCGCTGATCATCGACATGCGCAAAAACGGTGGCGGTAATCCCGCCATGGTCGCCCTCGTTTGTTCGTACTTGTTTAGTCCGGAGCCGGTGCACCTCAACGATCTCTACTGGCGTGAAGGCAATCGCACGGACGAGTTCTGGACCAAGAAAGTCGTGGCGGGTAAGCGTTATCTCAACAAAGACGTCTACGTGTTGACCAGCAAACGAACGTTCTCGGGCGCTGAAGAATTTACTTACAACCTGAAGAACCTCAAACGCGCGACGATCATCGGCGAGACGACCGGTGGTGGTGCACATCCGGGTGGCGGTTTCCGCATCAACGAACACTTCGGCATGTTTGTGCCGACTGGCCGCGCGATCAGTCCGATCACGAAGACGAACTGGGAAGGCACGGGCGTGACTCCCGACGTCGCCGTTCCGGCCGACCAGGCATTGCTCGTCGCCCGTCTGATGGCGCTGAAGAAGTCGGTGAACACGGTTTCGAACCCGGACTGGAAAGCCGGAGTCCAGGACGAAATTCAGAAACTGGAGAAGGAATTGAACTCGATGAAATCGAAGAGCGAATAACCGCTCGTTCGCTACTTCGATTCGTATAGGAGCACTCGCTTCTTTCCAACTCGACCGATGAGGAAACCAGTGAGTGCTCCGATACCGGCTCCCAATACGACGATTCCCGCCGTCACGCCGTCTTTAACCTCTAACGGATCATCATTTGTTTCCGCAGCGAGGCCGAGACCGGCGCCCAACCCGGCGCCGATTCCCGCACCGATCAGAGTCGCTTTGCCTGCGCCCTTTTTGGAGACCTCATGAACGCTCTGAACGTCATCGCGTCGAATCTCCTTCGCCGCGTTCTTCACCGTCAACGTCAACGACGTGTCGGAGACCGCCGTCAATGTTCCCTCAACTTTCTTACCATCCTTTGTCTTGACTGACAGTTTGGTCCCAGTCGCTACCGAACTGAGGCGTGACCAGTCATTCGTTCCGGTTTGGGCCACCAGAGTGACGGGTGAAAACAGGAACGAAAGGACCAGGACCACGATGATCGCGATCTGTTTGGTCGGGGTTCTCATACAGTAATCTCCTTTGTGAGAGTCGGTGGATTTACCAGATCGGCCGCTTTGTTAAGTGAACGGCGCCCATCATACGCCCAAACCTTGGCACAGCGAAGTGCGTCCAGTGATATGATGCGGTCCTTCGGAGGGAACCCCGCGAATGATGAAAAACTCACGCAGATCGTTTCCGGTATTTGGAATCTTGTGTCTGCTGGTCCTGTTTGGACCGGCGCCCGTCATTATGGGCCAGGTCGATTACAGTTGGGACTTTCAGATGAGCGCTGGAAGCGAGCATCTGCGACGCGGGAATTTTGACGAAGCGTTGAAGTATTTCAAGCTCGCGAACGAGACGCTGAAGAGCAAGTGTGCCGAGGCGGAATGGCTGAGGAAGAGGTGTGCCGAGAGTCTTAGCCTGATGGCCAAGGCGTATATCGGGCTCGAATCTTACAAGAAAGCCGTCGAGGTTTCGGAGCAGGCGATTGCACTTGCCGGTGATGAGAAGCAACTCGCGTCTGACGCCTACAACAACAAGGGACTGGCACTCCGGACGTGGGCCAACAAGAAGGACCAGAAGAAATTGCAAGCCGCGGAAGCTGTATTCCGTCAGGGCCTCGCAATCGAAGGGGCGCGGGCGGAACTCCGTTACAACCTTGGCGTCACGCTGCTGCAAATGAATCGCGATCCCGAAGGCATTGCCGAGCTACAGCACTACATCAAAGATGAGCCGGACGGCGAGTTTATCGAAACCGCGAAGAAGCTCGCGGCCAATCCGCGGCGCGCGCGCGAAAACTACGCGCCGGATTTTTCATTTACTTCGTTGGACGGCAAACAGATCTCGCTCGACGATCTTCAAGGGAAGGTCGTGGTGCTTGATTTTTGGGGGACGTGGTGTGGGCCATGCGTTGAATCGGTCCCCGAACTTCGGCAGTTGCATCAGAAATACTCGCAGGACTCATCGTTCGTGTTGATTAGCATCAGCTCGGATCGTGATGAAGAGGTCTGGCGTGAGTTTACGCAGAAATACAAAATGGTGTGGCCGCAGTACCGCGATAAAGACAGGCGCATTCTGCGCGCGTTTGAGATTATGGCGTTCCCCACTTACGTCATCATCGATCACGAGGGGATCGTGAAACACCGGACCATTGGCCTGAACTGGTTGGGCTCAGCCGGCCTCGACAATGTGATCAAGAAGCAGTTGAAACTCGTGGCGAAGACTACAGCGTCGCAGTAGTGATGCGGCTATGATCTTCTTTCCTTTCCATTGACCTCTCGAAAGCGCTGTTAGAGAGAATTAAAGAAAATCTCAGTTCCGTTTGAGACACCGGCGCAACTCGGGGGTGTCAGTGAAGCCGCACTTGCCGGTGGCTTGTCGTTCGCACTTGGCTGTCTTGTAACACTCATACTCGGTGCGGTATTCGCACGTCGTCACCACCTCTTCGTCAGCACACACCTGACCCGAACAGCCAGTCCGGAAGCACGGCTTCGCCGCGTCGTTGTTGCCGGATGACGCACCTCCCGATTGCGAACGCAGGTAAAACTGTGTCGCTTTCAGCATCTGCGATCGTCCGGCTGGTCCAGTGACGGGACTGTGATTGCCCGCAACGAGCACGCCGTCAGGCGACGTCATCGCCTGATTAGCATCGCCCGCAACGTTATCAGGTGCTCCGGCCACGGAGAGGTCGACGCCGGCAATGTTCCGGCTCACGCTCGTATTGAGTTTTGCTTCGTGATGCGTCTCGCATGGTGCGGCGATACAACGAATGCCGCGATCGCGCACGCGGAAGAAAGTTCCTGACGGTTGCTTGTCGCTCGCAGCCAGCCAGACCTCACGCGCCTGCAAGACGCCGTACTTACCACGTCGATCGCCGCGAGTGCTCAACGAGCCACGGACCAGCGCGTTATTGTTTTGCGGTTCGGGTTGGCCGTTCCACTCGATGCTGGCGACGTAACACTCCGCCATCGATCGGCCATTGGCGCAACGCGTCCGCGACTGGTTCGCAAGCTTGATGAAGTAGCCACCGCACATCGGCGACGCGCAACGCCGGAGGTCGCGCCGGATAGTGTAGAAACTCGAGGTGCCCGCGAGTGAATCAAGCTCCGGAGCCGCTGTGTTGAGCACAGGCACACCAAGAAAAACGGCGAGGATCAAGACGCGAAAGATCATGGTTTCATTTCCCCCTGGCGGCGATTATACCGAATTTACAGATTGGGAATCGGCAATGTCTCGGGTGTCCGCTATAATACGCCCGCTGCTAAATCGTCAGTTCGATCACCCAATCTTATGATCGGGCAACTCCTGCTTCATTATCGTGTCGTGGAAAAGATCGGCGAAGGCGGTCAGGGCACCGTTTACAAGGTCATCGACACGAGCCTGGACCGTCCGGCAGTAATCAAAGTGTTGCCGCCGGATTTGACCGATCGGCCTTCGAACCTCGTGCGGTTCGAGCGCGAAGCGAAGCTGGCGTCGTCGCTGGACCACCCGAACATCTGCACCATCTTCGGTTTACATAAAGTCGGCGAGTTTCATTTCATCGCGATGCAGTTCGTGGAAGGGCGCAATGTGCGCGAACTGGTCGCGGGTCGACCACTTGATGTGCGCCGCGCACTGTGGATTGCGATTCAAGTGACGAGCGCACTCGCCGCGGCCCATGCGCGGGGCATTGTGCACCGCGACATCAAAGCACGCAACGTGATGGTGACGCGGTCGGGCCACGTCAAGGTGCTCGACTTTGGTCTCGCGAAACTGATCGAGCCGTCGACTACCGCGCACCACGATCCGCAAGTTACCGAACTCGGCGTACCCTACGGCACGTCGACGTATGCGGCGCCCGAACAAGCGCAAGGCCTGCCGGTCGATCATCGCGCCGACATCTGGTCCACGGGCGTATTGCTTTACGAGATGCTGGCGGGGACTTGGCCCTTTCGTGGCAAGACGGCGTTGGACGTGCGTTACGCCGTCGTCTATCACCTGCCGAAGCCGATCGCCGAAGCGCGCGGTGACGATTCTCCATGGCTGCCGCGGCTGCAGGCGATACTCGACAAGGCGCTCGCAAAACTACCCGACAACCGTTACCAGAAGATCGAGGATCTCGGAAACGATCTTCAGGAGGTTTTGCGTGAGATCGACGTCGACTCGAGTGTCGGCAACACGTTAACCGACGCGGCGAGTGTGACGGCGTACCCTGTTCGCTGGGCCAGGCCCGGTAGTCTTTGGACCAGGCCAAGCAGAATCGCCGCGATCGCTGCTGTCGTTTTGCTGCTGGCGCTTTCGTTCGTCGCGCTGCGAGCGGTTTATTATCCCGACAATACGAACGCGAGTACGGCGACAATCAACTCACTCGCGGTTTTGCCGTTCACCAACAGCGATCCGAATACTGAATACCTGTCTGACGGTATCACCGAGAGTTTAATCGACAGTCTTTCGCGCCTGCCGGATCTAAAAGTGAAGTCGCGGAACACGGTCTTTCACTACAAGGGCCGTGAAACTAATCCGAAAACGATTGGGCGCGAACTGGGCGTTCATGCGCTGCTGTCGGGCAGTGTGGTCCAGCGGGGAGACGAGCTTGTCGTTACCGTTGAATTAATTGACGTACGCGACGACAGTCACATCTGGGGACAACGTTACGGGCGCAAGGTTTCCGAAGTAGTCGCCTTGCCGCAGCAGATCTCGCGCGACGTTTCTCAGCGACTGCGCTCGCGAGCAGACGGTCTCGATCATTCGCAGTTGACGCGTAACTATTCGCCCGATTCCGAAGCATATCGACTCTATCTTCTGGGTCGTTATAACTGGAACCAGCGAACGATCGACGGTTTCAAGAAAGGCATCGATTACTTCGGTCAGGCGATCGTGCGCGACCAGGATTATGGTCTCGCGTATGCTGGTCTCGCCGATTGTTATTTGTTGCTGAACGTCTACAACGTGGCTTCGGCTGACGATTCGTTTCCGAAGGCCGAAGCGGCTGCGAACCGCGCGTTGTCAATCAACGAGAACCTTGCGGAAGCGCACAATGCGCTCGCGTTTGTTCAGTATCGCTATCATCTGAAGTGGGCGGACGCTGAGCAGCATTTCAAGCGCGCAATCGCGCTGAATCCGAATTACGCGACGGCGCACCAGTGGTACGGAAGTTATCTCGCGGCAGCCGGTCGGTTTGACGAATCGATCGTAGAAGCGAAGACCGCCCACGATTTGGAGCCGTTTTCGTTGACGATCTATTCAGACTTCATTCGCAATCTGTATTATGCGGGGCGTCTCGATGAGGCATGGAAAGAGTCGGCGAAGTTGCTCGAGTTGGACCACACTTTCGCCCGCGCGCATTACGAAGCCGGGTTGGTGCTGGAAGAGCAGGGGAAGTTGGAAGAGGCGATTAACGAATTTCGTCAGGCGTTGAAGAAGTCGCCCGATAATGTTGCGGCGCTGACCGCGTTGGGCCATTCGCAGGCGCTCGCCGGGAAGAGAAGCGACGCGGAGAAGGTAATCGCGCGGTTGCAGGAACTCTCGAAACAGCAATACGTCTCTCCTTTTCAAACCGCTGTAGTCTACGCGGGACTCAACGATCGCAAGCTCGCGCTCGAGTGGCTCGAGAAATCGCAGGAGGAGCGGTTCAACTGGTTGCCGTTTATCAAAATCGATCCGGTCTTCAAGAACCTGCGATCCGACGGGCGGTTTGTTGAGTTGTCTAAAACGCTCGGTCTAAACACAAACTAAGGAAAAACACACGAATGTCGATGAATCTTTCGCGGCGTAGATTTCTGTCGAATAGCGCCAAGTCTGCGTTGGTGGTGGCGGCTTGTGGAGTAATCGAGGCAAAGGGCGGGTCAGTGTTGGTTAATTCGTTTGCTCCCTTCGCACACCAATCGGCTGCGGTCCAGCCGGTGTTTGCGCGGCTCGACGAGTACATCGCGCGCCACATGCGCGAAACTGGCGCGCCAGGACTCACGCTCGCGCTGGCGAACCGCGATGGTCTAATCAGGGCGTCGACGTATGGCTTCGCCGATACGAAAGCAGGATTGAAAGTAGAAACTGAGACGATGTTTGAGATCGGATCGGTGTCGAAGTCGTTTGTCGCGCTTGCGCTCGTGCAGTTGCACGACGAAGGAAAGCTCGACTTCGACAAGCCGATCGTCGAATACCTGCCGTGGTTGAAGATCAATTCGAAGTTTCAGGCGATCACGACGCATCATTTGTTGAGTCACTCTGCGGGACTTCCCGGTCAGCCGCTGTTGCTCGATGCGCTGCTTGGCGAACTATGGACCGCGTACGAGCCGGGCAAACGTTTTCTGTATTCAAATACCGGTTACAACATTCTCGGGTTTCTGATAGAGGCTCTTGACAAGAGGCCGTTTCCCGAAGCGATGCGCGAGCGTTTGCTGGGGCCGTTGGGAATGACGGCGAGCAGTTCGACGATCACCAACGACCTTCGCAAGCGCATGGCCGTCGGTTACGAGCCGCTCAACGAAGGCAAGCCGTTTCCGTTGCATGGCACGCTCGCGGAAGCGCAGTGGATCGAGGTCGATGTGGCGGCGGGAAGTATCGCGTCAACGCCTGGGGACATGGCGAAGTATCTTCGCATGTTGCTGAATCGTGGCGCCCTGCCGAAGGGCCGTCTCGTTTCCGAGGATGGTTTCAAACTGTTTACGAAGCCCGCGATCGATTCTCCGTATCGCGGTGAGCCTGCGTCGTACGGGTATGGTTTATGGGTCAGCGATATCGAGGGGCACAAGCGTCTGCGGCACACGGGCGGGATGGTCGCGTTCAGTTCTTCAATCGATGCTGATGTGACGTCGGGTGTTGGTGCGTTTGCTTCGGTGAATGCGAACCTGCGTGGGTATCGACCGGTGGCGGTGACGAAGTATGCGATCGAACTATTCAACGCCTCGCTCGACGGGAAGAAATTGCCTGACGCGCCGGCGGCGGCGCCGGCGGCTGACGAAATCAAGAACGCGGCTGATTACGCGGGTGAGTACACGTCGACGAATGGAAAGAAGCTGGTGTGCGTTCCGGAAGGCGAGAAGTTGATCCTCGTGCACGGCGGACGTCGTGTGTCGCTCGAGCGTGCCGCGGCTGCGGGAGACCGGTTCATCGTGAAGCATCCGGAGTTTGAGAACTTCCTGCTCGGATTTGTGCGCGACAATCGTGTGGTCACCGAGGCGTATTGGGGGCCGGAGTGGTATGCGGGTGAGCGTTACACTGGTCCACGTGGTGCGTTCGAAAGACGCAAGGAGTGGGAAGGTTACGTGGGCCACTATTTCAATGATAGTCCGTGGTACGGCGACGCGCGCGTTGTCTACCGCAAAGGGAAGCTCTTCCTTGATGGCATCCAACCACTGGTCTTGCGAGCCGACGGGAAGTTCGGCATCGGCGACCCCGAAGCCCCCGACTGGATCGCCTTCGAATCAATCATCGACGGTCGCGCCATGCGCCTTAACTTCTCCGGCATCCCCTTCCGCCGCATGTCCACACCGTGATGCGTGGCGCTATCGTTCCAGCAAATTTCGCGCGATCGTCGCGGCTTCTGAATTTCGCACCATCGTTGCGGCGTCTAGATTTCGCGCGATCGTCGCGCCTTCTAAATTTCGCACCATCGTCGCGGCGTCGAAAATTTCGCGCGATCGTCGCGGCTTCTAAATTTCGCGCGATCGTCGCGGCTTCTAAATCTCGCACCATCGTTGCGGCTTCTAAATTTCGCACCATCGTTGCGGCGTCTAGATTTCGCGCGATCGTCGCGGCTTCTTAATTTCGCACCATCGTTGCGGCGTCTAAATTTCGCGCGATCGTCGCGCCTTCTAAATTTCGCGCGATCGTCGCGGCGTCTAGATTTCGCGCGATCGTCGCGGCTTCTAAATCTCGCGCGATCGTTGCGGCTTCTAGATTTCGCGCGATCGTCGCGGCTTCTAAATTTCGCGCGATCGTCACGGCTTCGCCGCCTGATGTGAGGCGGGGCTCTGCCCCGCCGTAGATAAGATTTTAGAGAAGGGGCTGTGCCCCTGGTTCGGGCTTCGCCCCTTTACATCAACTTAGAAAGCCGGTAAGTTGTCGGCCAGTTGTATCACCTCACACGAAATGGAGTTACCTCATGGCTCACCGGTTTTTGATCTCACAAGATTCCCCAGTTTTGTTCATCACCATCGTCACTCACCATAGACTTCCCATCTTTCAAACAGATCACATGCGAGAAATCCTATGTCGCGCGCTCGACGAAGCACGCCGCTCCGGCGCGTTTCTACTGTTCGCCTACGTGATCATGTTAGACCACATGCATCTGCTCACCAGCCGGCCATCAACTACTTCCAATCTACTTCGAGTTTTGAAAGGCCTTACTGCAAGAAGAATAATCGACCACTTGAAAATTGGTGGGTATGACATTTCATTGGCGAAGCTTCGGCACCAGAAGCGGGATCGGAACTATCGCTATTCGTTGTGGCAGACGGAAAAGAATGTGCTTCCGATATTCAGTGAAAGCATGTTTCTGGAGAAGGTTAATTATATTCATCGAAATCCCGTCCGGGCTGGTTTGGTTGAGGACGCGACGGAGTACCGGTGGTCGAGTGCGAGAATTTGGCAGAATCGGGTCGCGGAAAATGAACCGTTGCTGGTTGACAGGGAGTTGATCCAGTGGCGCCGCTGTTAGGGCGGAGGCCGAACCGGGGCATAGCCCCACGTTTTATGGGGCGCCGACGGCGGGGCTAAGCCCCGCCTCACATCAGGCGGCAAAGCCGCGGCAGTTGGAATAAGCTGGAGCCCGAAGCGGGGCGAAGCCTCGCCTCACATCAGGCGGCAAAGCCGCGGCGATGAGCCTTGAGCCGGAAGCTGGAATGAGCTGGTGGCGGCAGTTGGAATGGATCTGGTGCCGCCAGCTGGAAAGAAGCTGGTGCCGAAACTGGAATAAGCTGGAGCCGGGAGCTGGAAGGAGTTCGTGCCCCGCGGCTAGAATCAAATCTGTGTTCCAAGGCGGAGGTTAGTTGCTGATGCGGTAGAGGTGGGTGGCGGTGCGGATGAAGAGCGAGCTGTCGGAGACGGCCATGGAGGCGAGGGTGGGGCCGTCGAGTTGGTTGGTGGCGAGGTGTTTCAATTCGCGACCGGGAGCGATAACGACCGATTCACCTTCCTCGCTCAGGAAATAGATCTTTCCATCAGCATAGATGGGCGACGCAGAGTGGTTGCCGCCAAGACGTGCGCGCCAGAGTTCCTGTCCCGTCTTCGCATCGACGCAAGTCGCGATGCCGTTGTCGCTGACCATGTACAACTCATCGCCGACGAGCA